>NZ_AP027058.1:993388-1324518 GCF_027925025.1 Limnohabitans sp. MORI2 | reverse complement strand
ACAGTCGTGTTGCTGGCGATGGTTTGAGCAGAGGTCGTCACAAAACCGCTGAACAACTCTGTTTTTGAGGCCATCACCTCAACGCCACCCGTACCACTGATGTTGTAACTGATGGTGCTATCTACACCCAAGTTAAAGCGCAAAGTACCGTTCGTCGTTACTCCCGAGGTTGTCAACGAGCCAGTAGCGCCTCCATCACCCAATTGCAATACGCCAGCGTCAATGGTTGTAGCGCCTGTAAACGTATTTGCGCCTGTCAACACTAAGGTGCCTGTACCTTGTTTTACTAAAGATGCTCTTGTGCCGAAAATGACACCGGATAACTTGCCGGTGCCAGTCTGGTTGATGGTCAATGCACGGTCATCCGCGATCGTAATGTTGTAGTTACCGTTCACGCTGCTGCCACTCAGCCACACATTTCCCGTGGTGGCATCGGTGGTGGTCAAGTTGGCGTTGAGCGCTAAGGCACCGCCATAGATGCGCACAGGGCCTGCCACGCTGATGTCGGCGCCGAGCGTGATGTTGGCAGTGTTCGCGGCGTGGCCCAGTGTGACGCCAGACAAGGTGTTGGCCCAGGTGTAGCTGCTGGTGTTCAATGCAGCGCCAAAACTGGCATTGGCCACTGGCTGAATAGCCACCGCACCACTACCCGTAAAGCCTGAGGTGGTGGGGACTGTGTTGTTGACGTAAATCAGTTGGCTACCCACGGTGCCGGTGTTGGTGCTGCCGGTGTAGGTTTGCGAACCTGTGAGCGTGAGGGTGTTAGTACCCATTTGTTGCAGGCCGCCCGTGCCTGAGATGTCATTGCTGACCGTCACATCGTCTGTGCGGTTAAAAGCCAAAGTGCCGCTGACATTGACAGCACCCGTGCCCAGAGAGCCTGATGTACCGCCATTGCCCACTTGCAAGGTGCCTGCGGTCACCGCCGTGCTGGTGTAGCTGTTCGCGCCTGAGATGACCATGGTGCCATTGCCCGACTTGGTCAAACCACCCATGCCTTGCAACACACCTTCGTAGTTCAAGCTCTTCGAGGCATCCACTTGGAATGTGCCGCCGTTGCTGGTAAGGGTAATGCCGCGGTTGGTGTTGAGCGTGAATGAATTGGTCGCATTCAAAGTGCCACCGTCGAGGGTGATCAAGTCTGCCGTGGTGCTTGCAGGTGTCGCGCCCAAGTAGCTGTCGCTCGCGGCACGCACCGTACCTGCAATTTGGATCTTGCCGGTATAGGCCGTGCTGGCCGCATCAGCCACCACACTGCTACCACTTGGAATGATGGCCAAGGCCACGTTGCTCAAGTTAGGCAACACACCAGTTTGAGTCAGGTTACCCGTGACGGCCCAGTTGGCAGGGTTGCTCCAGTTGCCACCTGCTGCGCCCACATACGTGGTCGAAGGCAATTGAACAATCGTGCCTGCTGCGGTTTGGCCCGAGTTGGTGTCCCACACATAGTTGTTGGCGGTGGTGCCTGAAAGCGTCACACCCGTCACGGTGACCACGCGGCTGTTGGACACATTCACCGAGTCGTAGGTGCCTGCAATCGCGCTCACCGTCACATCGTCGCTACCAAACACCGTGCTCGGTGTCACGCCGGTGGTCAACACCGAAGCCGCTGTGTTGCCGTCATAAGTTTTGCTGGCCGTCAACGTGCCGCTCAAAGTCACCACCTTGCGATCAATCGTCACAGGTGAGTTAGCGACGGTGATGCTGTAGTTGTTGAAGTCAGCCGTGCCTGTGGAGGCTGTGATGGCCGTCATGAAGTTGTTGCCATTGCTCGACACATTGGCAGATTGCGCCACCACCGCCGTGGGCACCATGGTTTCACCATTCACCAACCCACTCACAGTGACCGAGGTGGGTACCAAGCTCGTGCTGCCGCTGTAGGTGGCACGCACCGACACCACCAGTGGCATCTTGTTCACCGTCATGTTGTAGGTTGCGCCCGTCAGGGTGTATTTGTCGCTGGTGATACCAAAGGTGTTGCTGGCCAGTGTGTGATACGTCGTCGCATTCGGGCTGCTCACGGTGGCGCCACCGGTCAACGTCACCACATCGCCCGCCACGATACCGCCGATGGTGTACGTGTTGGTCGCGCTGTTGAATGACACATTGCCATCGTAGTTTTTAGACATATTGACGGTGATGGGTGCCAAGGTGATGTCACCAGTGCCTGTCAGTGTCGGGGAGCTAAAGGCGTAGCCATAAATCGTTTTTTGACTTTGCGCGTTGTAAGCGGTCACGATCACACCGTTCACAGACACTGTTTTGCCTGTGCCCACACCCACAATGGTGGAAGCGCTACCTGCAGAGGTGTAGTGGCTATTGGTGGTTTGCGTCACAGTCAGCACATCACCTGGCAGCAAACCTGAGACTGCGATGTTGCTGGGTTGAATGACGACACTGTCTGTGCCGTCATAGGGCTTGGTCAAAGTTCCTACCAAGGAGCCCGTCAAGATGGGCGCATAGGTGTAGAGCAAACCGTTGCCCGTGCCTAGCACGGCATTGCTGCCGTAGGTGGCGCCGTACTGCACATAGTTGTTGGCCAAGCCGCCGTTTTCATCGCCGCCATTGGCTTCGGTTTCCAGTGGAATGCTGTTGGCACTCCACACCTGCCAAGTATGGCCATTGCTCACGCTCAGCGCACTTGCACCCGCACGGTTGTAGAACTTCGCACCGGCCAACACGATATTGCCCGAGGTGGTGCTGATGCCCTGCCCGCTCATCAAGGTCAGATTGGCTGTGTTGGCTATCGTCACATTGCCTGTGGCGCTGATGGCGCCGACATCCAAGGCCACACTGTTTTTCATGTTCAAAGTGCCAATGGTGCCGGTGCTCAACAGCGTATTCACGGTGTTGTTGGCATTGCTCAAAGTCACGCCACCCGCACCGCTGACGGTGAGGCCATAGCTGTTGTCATCCACAAGACCCGACAAAGTCAACCCTGTACCAGAGACAGCTAAGGTACTGGCTGCCCCCAAGTTCACAGCGCCAGACAAGCTGCTAGAGCCTGTCGACACCCGCAAGGTACCGCCATTGAGGTTGAGGGTTTCATTGCCAATCGCGGCGTTCTGCAAATCCAACACCGCACCGCTGGCCACCGTGGTCGTGCCTGCGTTGTTACCCAAACCATTGTTTTGCGTCACCACCACTGTGCCGGTGTTCACCGTCAAGTTACCGCTCCAAGTGTTGAGCCCTGACAAGGTCAGCACGCTAGTGGAGGTGTCTTTCACCACCTGGCCGGCGCCGCTGATGATGCCGCTCAAGGTTTGTGCGGTGCTGGAGCTGTCTTGCAATTGCGCCCCCGAGCTGATGGCCATGTTGCCTGCGTACGTGCCAGCGCCCAAGCTGCCAGAACCTGTGAGTTTCAAGATACCTGCCGTGATGGTGGTGTTGCCGCCGTAGGTGTTGGCAGCGGTCAGATTCATTACGCCTGCAGCACCTTTGGTGAGCGTGCTGCTAGCACCAGAGATGAGGCCCACAGTGCCAGCCACCGTGGGATTGAGTGTCAAGCTGTTGGTGGTGGCGATGGCTTGCAAGCTCAGGTTCGCGCCGATCACTGTCACATCGGTGTAGGTCGCTGTGTTGGCCAATGCTGTGGCCAAGGTCACATCACCTGTGGTGCCTGCATTCAAGGTCAGGACTTTGGTGGTGGGTGATGTCAGTGTGCCGGTAAAGCTCATGGCAGCACCCGTGCCACCCAAGGTGCTGTTAAAGCCAAACGAGCTGCCGCTGTCTTGCATCACCACATTGCCGCTGTAGATCTGAGCGCCGCCTGAGGTGACTTGCGTGCCTCCGAGCGTCGCAAGCCCGTTCATGTTGAACACCCCCAAATTAGTCATCGATCCGCCCGTGGTGAGTGGGCCATTCACCGTCAAGTTGTAGCGGTTGGCCGAGCCAGCCACAGTCGATGCGGTGGTGATTTGTGTGCCCGTCAGCGTGGCGTTGGCACCCAACGCCACCAAACCGTTGTAAGTTTGGCTCAAGTTGCTGGTGTAAGTGCCGCCTGAAAGTGTGAATGTGGTGCCGTTGCTGCTCAAACCATTGAAGGTCATCAAACCGGCATTGCTGGCAGTGGTCTTGCCGTAGTTCAATGCGGTGTTGAGATCAAACGCGGCCACGGTGCTGGTCAGGTCCAACGATGAATTGGTGGGCAGCGTCGATGAAAACACGGCGCGGTTGTTGGTGCCTGCAATCGCACCCATGGTGTTGTCCATGCTGGTGTTCAATGCCGTCATGCTCGCATCCGCGGTGCGCAGCTTGGTGAGGCCTTGCATCACCTTGCCCAAGCCAATGCCTGAACCATCAATCACCAAGTTGTTGTTCGTTAACACCTGTGTGTCGCTGTAGGCCATACCAACCACGGTGGGGCTGCCCACTAAGCTCAAGGTGTTGGCCAACTTCGTGCTGGTGCCAATCACCAACTTGGAGTCGGCAAACAAAGGGCTGCCCGCTGTGTTGGCCAGCAACTCGTAGAAGAAACCGTTCGCCCCTGTGGTCATCGTGCCGCCGTTGAGCAAATAGCCACCGCCATAAACACCCACTTGTGCCTTCACGGCCTTGGTGGTGCCATCTGCCAAATAGGCATAGCCCCAAATGGCTTGCGGCGCTGAGCTACCGTAAATCGCTTTGAGGTAGGGGTACAAATCTGTACCCGTGCCCCATGTGGCCGTTGCGAAGTTGGCATGTGGCAAAGCCCCTAGCAACGATGACGTTGCCAAGCCTGTGGCAGGCCCCGTACCACCCACACCGGCTGTATCGGTGCTCATGCCCGAGGTGGTGCTGTCGTAATACAGGTTGTTGCGAATCACCCAGTACGTGGTCACTTGGTTAGGTGCCGTGCCTGTTACCGTGGTGCCTGTGCCCACGCCACCAAACGAGGCGCCGACAGAGGTGGCGTTGCTGGTCGAGCTCACCATGCCTGTGGAGTAGCCGTAGCTGAACGTGCCACGCGCGGCATAGCCCACCAAACCACCCACATTGGTCGTGCCGGTGACAGCGCCTGTGGCATAAAAGTCTTGAAGCGTGCGGGTGTAAGTTGTGTCGTTAGAGTAGCCTAAAAAGCCGCCTGCACCGTCACCCGTGGCAGTGACCATGCCCGTGGCATAGCTCGTCGAAATGCCACCGTTGTACGTCAGCAAGCCAACAAAACCTCCCACATACATCGTGCCACTGACTGCGCCTGCAGCACGTGAGTTAGTGATGTTGCCCGATGCATTGAAGTACCCTACAAAGCCACCGGCATTCGCCCCTGTGCTAATCACTTTGCTGTTGCCATAAGACGACGCGATGTTGCTGCTGTTGTACATTGTTCCGACAAAGCCGCCCACACTGCCTGCCCCCGTCACCGAGCCCGATGCGCCCGATGTGTTCACGGTGCTCCCGCTCATTTGTCCGATGAAGCCGCCCACATCCACACCCGAACCCAACACCACAGTGTTGACCGTTGATCCTGTGACGGTAGAACTACCGAGATAGCCCACCAAGCCGCCCACTTGGTTACCAGTGCCACGCACGCCATACGAGCCGGTCACCAAATTATTGGCCGTCGAATTGGATATCGTTGAGGTCGAGTAGACATAACCTATCAATCCGCCTACATATGTCGCACCTGACACCGTGCCATTGGCTGCTGTGGCGTTGATGGTGTTGTAGTACGAATACCCGGCCAAACCACCCACGTTGTTAGACGTCCCTGTCACATTGCCATACGCTGTCGCGTTGTTGATGCCGCCGTAGTAATACAAGTAGCCCACCAAGCCACCAACGTTAGAGGTACCAGTCACGTTACCGGTTGCGTAGGCATAAGACACCACCGCGTTCGAGCTATTACTGGAATAACCCAACAAACCACCTGTTGAATCACCCCCCGTCACATTGCCTGTGGCGTAGGTGGTGCTGCCTGTGGTTGCGGTTGTGCCCGTGATGGTTGAGTTGGTCCAACCAACCAATCCACCCACGTTGCCTGAGTTACTCTGAACCTCACCCGTACTAAACGAGTTGCTCACAGCCGCGTAGTTGATACCAATCAAGCCTCCGGTGTACGAGCTGCCCTTGACCAACGTGCCAACGTATTTGTTCCAGCTTGTCGTCGCGGATGACTGCCCAATCAGGCCGCCGAAATAGCTGCCGCCATAAATTCCACCCCAGCCCGTGACCGTGCCCGACACAGATGAGTTCGTGACAGAACCGTTGCTGGCATTACCAATCAAACCACCCACGTAGCTGCCAGAGGCCTCTAAATTGCTCGTCACAAAGGTTGTGTAGGTGGGCGTGTTGGACACCACGGCCACACCCACAGCTCCTTCAGACTGACCAATCAATCCACCGACATACGACACACCTTTGACCAAGCCTGTTGTGTGCGAACTGGTGTTCAAAATCGACGACGTACTTTCAAGATAACCCACCAAGCCACCGGTGTAGTTGACCGTGCCTGTCACAGCGCTGGTCGAGCTAGAGCCTGTCACCGCACCTAAATACACACGCCCTGCCAAACCACCCACTTGGTTTGCACCTGTCACGGCACCAGAAGACGTCGAGTTGGTCAGGGTGCCCGTGTTCAACCGGCCCACAATGCCGCCCACATGCGTACCGCCTGAGACAGTCACACTCGAGGCGTCTAAGTTCAATGCGTTGGTGGTGCTGCTACTCGCGTTGATCAAGCCCACCACGCCGCCGACGTTGCTATAGCCCGCATTAGAGCCACTGCCAGAAACCGTATCACCAGGATCTGGGGTGTAAGTGATGTCACTGCCCGTCACCGAACCAGCTGCGCTGGCATTGGTGATGGCACGCAAATACGAAGTACCCACCTCGGTACCGATGTTCAACTTACCCAACACCGAGGCATTGCTCATGGTCAAACGGTCCAGCGCAGTTGTGACGGTACGGCCATTGAGGTAGCCAATGAAACCTAAGTTCGACGTGTACTGACTCAACGTCAAATTGGTAATGGTCTTGCCAGTGGCATCCAAGTAACCCGAGACATACGGCACAAACACACCCGCATCCATCGTGATGTCGTTGGCCAGTTTGAACTTCAATGTGATTTGATCGGAGTAGCCCAAATAGTTTTTCACGTCGGAGGAGGACGTCAGGCTGTAATAGCCACTCGCATCGGGACCCCCAAAGTAGCTCGCCAACTTGGTCGTATTGCTTGCAGCCAAACCATCCAGTGCAGGTGTGAACCAATCGGTGTACTGTGCGCCAAACAAACCACCTGTGGTGATGAGACTCGTGACAGCCACACGTGTGCTGGGGCTAGCAGGCGTGAGGCCTGTGATCGACACCGCATCAATGTTGTAGTGTGCGTTCGCCAAGCTAGCGCCAGGTGTGACAAAGCCCACCAAACCGCCATAGTTGTAGTCAGCAGTCACAGCACCTGTTGAATAGGCGTTGTTAATGCTTGCCGTCGTATCCGCACGCCCCACCAACCCGCCCACGTCGTAGCGCCCCGTGACCGCACCTGTTGCATATGCGTACTTGGTGCCGTTCGCGGGAATCGCGCCGACAGCAAAATCACTTGCTTGAATGGTGCCCGCTAACTTACCCACCAAACCACCCACAAAGTCATATGTGCCCGTCACAGGGCGTGTGGTGTAAGAACCTTTGATGATGGCGGTGTTGTTGGTTGCCCCCACCAAACCGCCCACCGCTGAAATACCCGACACCGTGCCCGTGATGTACGTGGAGTCAGACACCGTGGCGCTGTTTAAGTTACCAATCAAGCCACCCACGTAGTAAGACGAGGCACCTGTGCCACTCACAGAACCTGAGGCGTACGAGTTCACCACGTTGCCGCCAGACACATAACCAATCAAGCCGCCAATGCTGTGCGCAGTCGACCCTGCCACACTTACCGCACCTGTGGCAAATGAGTCTGTGACCGTGTTGGTCGAGTAACCAATCAAACCACCGGTGTAATACGCCGCTGTACCTGCGCTTGTCACCGTCACATTGCCACTGGCATTGCTAGTGGTCACCGTGCCACCGGAGTTACCCACCAAGCCACCCGTTCTATCTGAGTAATAGCCTGTGCCACTGACTGCGCCTGTGGCATATGAATTTGAAATGGCCGCCCCCGAATAACCGACCAAACCACCGGTTTGACTAGACGAGTTCGTTACATTGCCCGAGGCATAAGAGCTGCTGATCGGCGTGGTGCTGTACCCCACCAAACCACCGGCATAGATTCCAACAGCTGTCACATTACCCGTGGCATAGCTGTTGGCAATGCTGTTGCCAGAACTGTTGCCCACCAAGCCACCCGCATAACCGCTGCCACTACCAGCCACATTACCCGTTGCGCGAGAGTTGGTGAGCTTGCCACCGTAATAAGTACCAGTCCATGAGTTGTAAAACGTGCCCAAGCTGCCGATCAACCCGCCCACGTTGTTACTTGCACTTTGCGTCACGGCCCCCGATGCCCACAGGTTGTCAAATACGGGTCCGTTGGCAGAACCAATCAAACCACCCACATAGGTGCTGCTGCCTGTGACCGCGCCAGTAGCACTCGAATAACTCAAGCTGATCAAATCCGTGGTGATGCTAGAACCCGGAGAAAAACTGTACTGACCAATCAGACCACCCACATAACTAGTGCCCGATACCGTGCCAGATGCCGTGAGCAAAGTACCGAGGTTGTCTGTCACATTCGCGTTGTTAGGTGCATAGCCAGAGTTGTAATACCCAAACAAGCCCCCCGCTTTGCTGGTACCGCTCACGGGAAGATTGCTCGTCAAATTGCTGGCAGCCACGCCATCGGCCCAGCCCACCAAACCACCTAAATCACCCGTGCTGGGGATGATGCCTGTGTTGATGCTGTTGATGTTGGTCACCTTGGCGGTGGTCGACGTGACTTGCGCTGAGCTTGTGTTGTACACCACGCTCTGCCCCACATAGCCTGCGTAACCACCGATGTAATTGGTGCCACTCACATCCGCCGACAAAGTGCTCACGCCACCCGAAATGATGACGTTATAGGCAGAGCCCACGGCCGCGCCTACATACTCCAAACCATTCACCAACCCCGAGGTGGACACTTTCAAGTCGGTCAACGTGCTCTTGTACACCTCGCCCAAGAAACCCGTGTGCGCTGTGGCTGCGCGGTTGTACGCAAAGTTGGTCACGCTGTAGGTATTGCCCTTGAACTCTGTTGCCCCAAAGTAAGGCAAATAGGCCGTCGTGGCACCTGTCATACCGATGTCGTTGGCCAGCTTGAAGGTGTAGCCATTCACCGCACCGCCTGCAGCGGATTGTGTGAAGGGCAGCATGGTGTCAAGGTCAGCCGCAGACGAAATCAAATACGCCCCAGTGCCGTCTTGCGTCAACCCGCTGCTCACAATCGACAGTGGTAAACGACTTGTGGGTGTGACCACCACAGACGCACCGCCCTGCTTGGACCATGCGTCATATTGGCTGGTGTACAAACCACCCACCGTCAACACTGCAGTGCCATTGATGGTGCTGTTACCCATGTCGTAATAGCTGTTGCTGAACCAGGTGCCGGGTACAAAGTAGCCCACCAAACCACCATAGTTCACGACGTTGGCATCGGTGGTGATGTCGCCTTCGTAATACGCGTTTTGCATGGAACCACCTACCGTGTTGCCACTGGTGCCCATGCGCCCAACCAAACCACCGACAAACGCTGTACCAGAACCTGTGCCTGACACTGTGATGTTGCCTATTGCGTAGGAATTGGCAATCGTTGCTCTCCACGAAGCGTCGCCCACCAAACCACCAAAGAAGCGTTTGTTGGCCGTGGTGCCAGTGCTGGAAATGCTGCTGGTCACAGAGCCGTTTGTGATATCCACCGTGCTGGCGTAACCCACCATGCCGGCGATGTAATTACCAGTGCCTGTGATGCTGGTGCTGTTGACAGTGGCATTTGAGATGCTCACATACACGCCATAGCCCATCAAACCCGCCACATAACTGCTCGTACCCGAGCCACTGATGGTGGGCACATTCACCGACACACTGCTGAGGCTGTGGCTGTAGCCAGCCGTTGTGGTGCCACCAACCAAGCCGCCCACATAGCCACCGACACCTGTGATGGATGTCGCCGTGACACTGGTGTTACTCAGCGTTGTGTAGGTTCCCACATAGCCCGCGATGCCACCAACATACGCATTCGTACCCGACGCGGTGGTGCCCGTCACCTTAGCAGTTGAATACGGCGACAAGGCAGCCCCATAAGCCGGAGTATTCGTTCCGTTTGATTGGACCGTCAGCGATTCACCGTTACGACCCACCATACCGCCAACTTGGTACGTGCCTTGCACCCCAGTGTTGCCTGCAATGTTGACGTACGAGTTGTAAATGGTTGAGCTCCAAGAGGCTTCACCCACTAAACCACCCACATTGGGACCTAAGCTGGTCACACCAGCGCCGCTGTAATTCGAACCATAAATATAGGCTGTGCCATAAACATAACCAATCAAACCGCCCACTTGCCCCGATGTGTTGGTTCCGTTCACGGTGCCTTGTGCGGATGAAGTTTTGACGGTCAACGTATAACCGTTGTCCATGACCCCAAGCAAACCACCCACGCGGTTGGTGCCTTGAATATTGCCGGCGGCACTAGAGCCATTGATGGTCAGGCTACCTAAGTAGGTATAACCCACCAAACCACCCACATTGGCGGCTGTACCTGTCACACTGCCTGCACTGCTCGACGTGTTGATGGTGGACGTACCGTATTGATAGCCCACCAAACCACCCACCGACGATGTGCCACTCACATCACCACTGGTCGTGGCCGAGGTGATGGTGCCGTTGTAGTAGTACCCTACCAAACCACCCACGGTATCGGATGTGCCTGTGACGTTGCCTGCCGCACTGGCCGTGGTGATGTTGCCAGTACCTGTGACATAACCCACCAAGCCACCCACACGGTAGGTACCCGACACGTTGCCACCCGAAGCAGACACACTGGTCAACGTACCGCTACCACTCACGCCTAACAAACCACCCACTTGGTATGACGATGTAGCTGCCACCGCCCCTGTGGCAAACGCGTTGGTGATAGAGCTAGAGCCAGCATCACCTATCAAACCACCCACACTGTAGTTACTGCCCGTGACGGTCACGTTGCCCACTGAGTCCACGTTGTTCATGGTGCCCGACATGTAACCAAATGCACCGCCAACGTTCGCACCCGTAGCTGTGATGCTGCCGACTTTGTGCACATTGGTGACGGTCATATTGCCGTTACCCACCACGCCGCCTACATAGCCTGACCCTGTCACGTTGGTGGTGAGTACATAAATATTGCTCAACGTGCCCGAACCCGCAGAACCCATCAAACCACCCACATAGCTGCTGGCTGAATTGCTCACAGAGCTGGTGCCGTCCATGATCACATTGGTCATGATCAACCCACTGGCTGCGCTACCCACCAACGCACCGGTGTTGTTGCCCGTGCCTGTGATGCTGGTGTTGGTCAAACGCACATCACGCACCTGCGCTGTCCCGCTGGTGCTGTAAAACAAACCCACGTTGCCAGAGCCCGACAAACTCAAGCCTGTGACGGTGTGCCCCAACCCCGTGAACGTGCCCGCATACGCTGCGCTGCTGGTGCCCAACACGCGCATATTGGCGTACTTGGAGCCAGCAGCTAGCCCTGTGGTGGTGAACGTGCTGGCGTCAATGTTGCCAATCAACGCAAAGTTCAAACTGTTGCTGGTTGTACAGTTCGCAGCCGTAGCGCAAAAGAGCGTTGTGCCCGATGCACCAGTGGACGTGAACGCGTTAATTAAGGTGTAGTTCCTCGACGTCAAATAACTTTGTGTTGTGAACGTCGAACTTGTTGTTGCAAAGTTAATGGCGCCATTAAAACTGGCGGCCAAGGTGGCGCCTGAACCAGTGGTGCCTATGCCAAAGACATAGTCACCCGCACCCGCGCCCGATTGGTTGTACTTCAATGCAATGCCTGAAGCCGATGTGGTGCCATTCACATTGATTGGCGCATTGATGTAAATATTGCGCGACGAGGTGAACGTGCTGATGTTTTCACCACTGAAGGTGACAGGGCCATTGAAGGTGATGTCACCGGTGCCCGCACCTGTACCCGCTGTAACGGCGAGTGAATAAGCACCACCATTGATCGTGCCTAACGTGATGCCGGGCGTGCTGATGAATGTGCTGTTTCCAGCGAGGGTAATCGTCCCCGTTGCCGCAGATGCCGCCGCAGACGAGTTGGTCAACACACCACCCGAAGATACGCCTGTTCCAATAACCGACAAGCCATTAAGCAAGCTATAACCATTGAGGTCAATGGCCGTGCCGTTTGCCACGGTAACGCTGGCTTTTCCTAGCGCTCCGCTGGTGATGGACCCCACTGCGCCAACCGACGAAACACCGAGTTTCAATGTGCCAGCCGTAATGGATGTGCCGCCTGTATAGGTGCTTGCACCCGACAAGGTTGCCACACTACCTGCACCAATTTGTGTCAAGTTGCCTATGCCTGAAATTGAATTACCCAGGGTGTAAGCATTGGTGCGATTCAGCACGAGCGTGGCGCTGTTGGTCACGCTACCTGTTCCCAACGTGCCCGTGGTGCCTGCGTTACCGACCTGCAAAGTACCTGCGCTGATGGTGGTGTTGCCGTAACTGTTGGTGCCAGTGAGACTGAATTTGCCGCCCGTTGCATCGAACGATATGCCGCCTGCTCCGGTGATGTTGCCACTGAGCACCACGTTAATGGCATTGAGTGAGAGTGTGCTAGAGCCGGTCGAGGTAAAGCTGTGCAACGTATAGCCACTGGCTGTCCCTGAGCCTGAGTTCACGGTGCCTCCGCTCCCTGCACTGCTACCGAGGTAGCGCACGATCACCACACCGGAACCACCTGCACCACCTGCAAAGTTTCCAGAGTTGTTATGCCCACCCGCACCACCACCACCACCGGTGTTGGCTTGGCCATTGGTTCCTGTGGTCGCCTTTCCGCCGTTACCGCCACCACCGGCGCCGCCCAAGCCAGCACTCCCAGAAGCGTTGTCACTTAATGCGCCACCGCCACCGCCCGCGTAGTAAAGAACGGATCCAGTGATACCAGATGTCAAGCCCACACCGCCATTACCAGCACTTGCGTTACTCGAAGTCGTGCGGGTTGCGTTTGCACCTGCGCCACCTGCACCACCACCACCACCACCGGCCCAGCCACCATCGCAGCCAGAGCAGCTGACGCCCCACCCACCAGCGTTGCCCTGACCGGCCGTACCTGTGCCTGGTGATGTCCCATCCCAGTTAGATCCGCCGCCCGAGGCGCCATTGGTTGCAGTCCATAAATAGCCACCACCGCTACCACCGCCATACGCTGTCGTGGCAACAAATCCCAGTGAGCTATCCCCTCCGTTGGTGGGGGCTGTGGATGTGGCCCCATTCGCTCCAACACCGCCGGCTCCAACGGTGACGCTATAACTGCCAGCGGTAACATCCACCGTTCCAGCTATGAATCCACCGGCGCCGCCGCCGCCGCCATGGCGCGTGCCGCCGCCACCGCCGCCGCCAACAATGAGGTAAT
Organism: Limnohabitans sp. MORI2; assembly: GCF_027925025.1. Classification (NCBI taxonomy): domain Bacteria; kingdom Pseudomonadati; phylum Pseudomonadota; class Betaproteobacteria; order Burkholderiales; family Comamonadaceae; genus Limnohabitans; species Limnohabitans sp. MORI2. Next base: position 1,310,996 of record NZ_AP027058.1, on the reverse strand, counting down.
CCACGTTGGTATCTATGTCAAACGTGACACTGCCGTTGAGTGTCATGTTGTTAGCAAAGTTAGTCACACCACGGCCGAATAACAAAGTGGTTCCGTCAGCCGCCGTCAGAGTACTCGAACCAGCGGCCGTGTTTGTATAGAGACCTAAAGTACCCCCGTTGACGGTGGTGCTTCCGCTGTATGTGTTATTACCTGCTAGTGAGAGGTTGCCAGCACCATTCTTGGTCAGCGTGATGTTGCTACCACTGATGACGCCGCCATACACCGAATTGCCAGATTGGGTGACAGTGAAGTTTTGCCCCGAGCCTACAGTGATTGCGCCCGAGCCGCTAAAGTCAGTGGTCGTGACAGAAATGCCCCCACCGACATTAATTGATGCAGTCGTGGAAACGCTAGCGCTAGCTTGCAGTACCAAGCTCAGATTTGTTCCACTGATGCCGCCTGGGTAGGTGGAGTTGTCGTAAACGAGCGTGATGTTTCGCCCAGAATTGAGGGTCAATGTTCTAGCTGATCCACCGCTGTAGGTAATCGTGCCATCGCCTTGGCCGATGATGTCGTAGCCAGCATCTGTTTGGATGGTGACATTGTTGCTAGCCAGAGCTGTTTGGATGGTCGTGTTGGCGATGTAGCTGTTTCCCGCAACGGGTGTTTGCCCATTGCTCATATAAGTGGTGGTACCAGAGGTTGTTGATGAGTTGAAGTTGGTACCATTAGAGTTGATAACCATGTTGTACGGGTCTAGCAACCAAGTTCCCGCACTGCCGTAGGCCGAAGCCGTATTGACGTAAATGTCGTTAACGGAAAGCGTGTGCCCAGAAGTTTCTACCTGCCCCCCTTCGCCCTCACTCACCCCGCCCTTGGCGTAAATCGTACCGTTGACAGTGGTGACGGAATTCGTGCTGTGCACATCACTCCACAACACCACCTTGCCACCATCACCGCTGTCCGTGGCACTGGCGTCGATGGTGCTGTCGGCACTCATGCTCACAGTGGTAGCGTGGCGCAGCGTGCCACTGCCTTGCCAATCGCCACCGACCAACACGGTACCGCCTTGTGTGGCGCCTGTGGCGTCAATGAATGTGCCGCTCTCTAGGCTGATGTCATCGCCTTCCACTTCCACTCGGCCCGCGTGTGCGCGCGTGCTACTCACACGCAACAGAGTGTTGGTGCTCAGCAGCACTGCGCCGCGTATGGGTTGACTGGGGTTGTCCACGGGGGCAGAGTCGCCGGTGCCTTGCAGGTAAATGCGGCCACCGCCGTCTGCGCCTGAAGCGTCTAACACCGCGGTGCTCAAGTCAATGCGGCGTGTGGCTTGCAAGCGCACGGTGCCCCCCAAAGCCTTGGCCACAATTTGTGCTGAGTTGCTCACCACACCATTGGCAAAAATACGGCCGCTGATGGCCATGGCTTGCGCTGCCACGATATCAATATGACCCGCCTGTGCCGCGATGGCAGAGACATCCAACACGCCTGTCAAGGTTTGCGTGAACGTGTCGGTGCGCATGCGAATGCGGCCCACATCGGCTGCTGTGTTGTCCACGCTGCTGGCATTAGATGCGATACCCGCGATGGGACTGTTGGTGTTGGCCGCCGAGATGCTGCCACTGTTGACGATGCCCGTGCTCGCCTCTAGCAAAATGCGCCCTGCACGGTTGACGAGTGTCACCGCCTCAATGCGTCCACTGTTGTTGATGACCGCTGTTTGCAAACGGCTCGCCGCTTGCGCAGAGAGAATGATCAAGCCACCGGGTGCCACGATGGCGTTTTTGTTTTCCACCAAGGTGTTGATGGACGCCGCCGTCACCTGCACATTGCTCAGAGCCCCACTGCCATCAAACTGCAGCTCAAACGCCTCGCCCGCCGCCAATGCCACGGTGCCCAAGTTGGCCACGATTACCCCGCTGTTGCGGACCTCAGGCGCGAGCATGGCGATGTAGCCGCCCAGCGCGGCGCGGAGTTCGCCGTCGTTTTCGACCTTGCCCGTGGCACCGTTGCGGCTGAACTTGAGCTGCCCGTCCATGAAGTCTTGGTTGGTCGTGTTGTGCGTGGTGGCCACTAAACCACCCACATCCACACTGGAAGACTTGCCAAAGTACACCCCTTGCGGGTTGACCAACACCACCGAGCCTGGCGCGGTGATGCGCCCCAAGATTTGGCTAGGTTGGGTGTCGTTGACGCGGTTGAGCGTGGCGGCTTGGGCGTTGGGCTGTTGGAAATTGACCGCGGCGTCCTTGCCCACATTAAAGGTGTTCCAGTCCACCACCGCACGTTGGCTGGTTTGATTGACGTTGAGCGTGTTGCCCGATTGACTGATGCTGGCCTGCCCTGCCGTCACCTGCGCACCGCTAGGCAATTGTGTGGCTGCCACTGGGGTTTGTGCCTGCGCTTGGGCGGCCAACAAACCTACGCCCAAGGCCACTGCGCGCACGCACGCACCCAGACGTGCAAAAACGTCTGAATTCAAGGGGCGTGTTTCTACAAAGCGCGGCATCACGCAACCGATTCGGTACGACGGTGTGTTTCTGAAGAAGCGACCCAAAAGCGTGAACATTGGCATTACTTTGTGGGCGGTTTTTCTTGAATCAGCACCACTGACTCGGTGTTACCGACAGAGACCTTCAACTGCAGTGGGAAGGCGCCTGCTGGCACCTCGTTGGCCGTGAAGGTTTTGTTGGTGGCGTCGTAGCGCAGCCAATTGGGCAGCGGTTTGCCGTCCATCTGCACAATCTTCACAGGCGCATCGGCTGCATGGCCCGCCACAGCATGGGGGTCGAGCTCAAAGCTAAAGCTCTTGCCAGGAGCCGCCGCTTCGGGCGCGACTTGCACCTGAATCACGCCCGTTTGCGAGGCACTTGGCGAACGATTCACCACTACAGACACAGCGCTGCTGCCTGAGCTACCGCTGATCTGCAGCGATGTATTGGCCATCTCACCCCCGACTCGTGCTGCAGAGGCGGCGGTTACCACCGTGGTTTCAGCACGCACAATCAGCGCCCCCGAGCTCACGGCGTTGAGCAGTTGTGGGTGGTTGATCATGACGATGCCGCCCTTAAATAAAAGCGCGCCCAGCCACAAGTTCTTGGGGTCAAACAGGTCAATCTTGGCGCTGCCAGCATCAAAGTCCACATCTTTGCCAGCTTTCAGAGGGCCCGACTGAATGATGTCAAAACCGCCGCTGTTGGCTTTGAGCTTGCCCGTGTAGACCGACGCGGTGCCCAAGTCCAGCTTGCCGTGGCTTTGCAAATCAGTGGTCGCCCCCACGTTCACCACGCCCATGCTCAACGCGCCGTTGGTGGTGAGCTTCAACGCTTGAGGTGTATCGACCGACACACGCCCCCCAAAACCGTTGGCCGTGTCGGTGAGCGTGATGCTGCCTGCAGGCACAGCCAAGTTGCTGGTCCCCGTCACCACCAAAGGGCCGGTTTGGGTGATGTCACCCGCCGCGACAGTGGCCGCCAAATTGCCTGTCACCGTGCTGGTCCCCAAGGTGAGCGCAGTGTTGGTGTTGAGGGTGGCGTTCACTGCGCTCACTGTGACGGTTTGCGTCAAGGTGTTGGCTTGGTTCAGCGTCACGTCGCCGTGGGTGGCTGTCAAGGTGCTGGTGCCTGCCACGTTCAGCGGTGCGTTTTGCGTGATGTTGCCCGTGGCCGCCGTCACCTGTGCGTTACCCGTGATGGTGCTGGGGCCCAAGATCAAATTGTTGCTGCCCACCAGCTGCACATCATTCGCTTGCAAGCTGATGGCCGCACCAAACTGGTTGGGAATATTGGGCAGCGTCACATTGCCGGTACCCGCATTGATATTGGTCGTACCCGTCACATGCAGCGCGGCATTGGGGGTGCTGTTGGTGGCAGGCTGTTGCACCACGTTGCCGCCACCGGTTTGCACGTTCAAGCTACCACCCACATTGGCTGAGCCCAAGTCCACTTGGCGGCCCTGAGTGGTTGCTGTCAAATCGCCTGTCACCGTGGCTTGGCCGAACGACACCGTGCCTTGGGTGCTACTCATATTCAAGCTGCCAGTGATATTGGCGCCGCCCAAACTCATATTGCCCAAGCTCTCCAACGTCAGGTCACCGCCGGTGATGAAGGCTGTACCCAAATCAATCGAACCACTGGGTGCGCGTAGCACCATGGGGCCGGTGTTGTTCACGCTGCCCAATTGCAAATTGCCGCTGGTGGCCACGGAGGTCGAAGTGCCTTGCAACGCCAAGGTGCTACCAAAACTGTTCAAGGCGTTCAGTAAGGTGATGCTGCCAGTTCCAGCGGTGATCGCCGTGCTGCCCGTCACCACCAACTGCCCAGTTTGTGCCACGCTGCCGCCACCGGTTTGCACCGCTAAGCTGCCCGACACTGTGGCTGCACCCAGCGACACAGGGCCACCCACACCGTTGGCGTCACGCGTGTCTACATTCACGCTGCCCGAGGTGGAGATGCTGCTGGTGGTCAGTGCTGCACCTTGTGTGGCAAAGCTCACCGCACCTGCGCTTTGCAGCGGGGCCACGTTCAGCAGCACGGTGGTTTTCACTGACACATCGCGCCATGAACCATCGTTCGCCGCATCGAGCTTGAGCAAGCCTGCAAAACGGTTGTCTGTGTTGGTTAACGCCGCATCTTGCAAAGTGCCCGTGTCAGCGGTGAAGGTGCTGGTGCCGCCCACCCACACATGGGTGTTGGCTTGTTGCGTCACACCTGTGGCTTGGGTGGTGATGTGCAGGTTGCCACTAATGTCGATGTCGGCCAACACCAATGCGGTGCCGGTTTTCGCATTCAAGTCGAAGGACGACACGCCATCGGTGATGCTCACAAAGTGCAAGGTGTCAGCACTGGATGTCAGCGTGGTGCCACGGCTGAGGCTCATCGCATCGTTGTAGGTTTGTGCGCCCGAGGTGCTCACCGTGCCGGCGTTCATCACCACGGACCCAAGGGCATCAGTGGTCAAGCTGCTCAGAGATGTGCCTGCGCCCACTGCGCCGTTGAAGCGTGTCACACCTGCGGTGTTGACAGCCAAGCTGTATGCCCCGTCTAGTGTGTTGCCAAAGCTGATGTCGCCTGAGCCTGTGCTGCTCAAGGAGGTGTGAGCCCCCAACACCACGGCTTCGCCATAGCTTTGTGCGCCCGTGGTCGTCACGCTGCCGCCGCTCAAGCGCACGTTGCCAGCGGTAGAGGCATCGGTGGTCAAGCTCGTCAACGCATGTGTGGCACCCACCGTGTCGAGGAAGGTGGTGTCACCACGGGTGTTCACGGTCAGGGCATAGGTGCCATCCACAGCACCCGCAAAACTCACGCCGCCCACGCCTGCGGTGAGCACCGTGTCACGCATCAAGGTGGTGGCCGCGCTGTAGCTCTGCGCGCCAGAGGTGCTGATGGTGCCAGCGTTCAACACCGCGGCGCCCACCACGCTCAGATCCCCCGCGCCCACCACCGCGTCGTTGAATGTCACCACACTGGCGGTGAAAGTGGTGCTGCGTTGCAAGCTCACGATGTCGTGGAAGGTCTGAGCGCCTGTGGTGTGCAGGGTGGCCGCGTCAATCAACACCATGCCATTCGCATTGGTGGTCAAGCTGGTCAACGGTGTGCCCGCCCCCACGTCACCGCCAAAACTGGTGGTGCCCGTGGTGTTAACGGTCAAACCGTAGCCACCATCCACGGTGCTCACAAATCTCACCAGAGCAGCATTGGCATCCAATACCATGTTTTTCAGCAAGGTCACGGCGCCGTTATAGGTTTGGGCGGCCTGTGTGGTCACGGTGGCGCCGTTGAGGGTGGAGGCCCCCACGACGCTCAAGCTACCTGTGCCTGTCACTGCATCGTCAAAGCGAATGGCTGTGCCTGTGAGGGTGGTGTTGCCATTCATGGTCACAGGCTCGGCATAGCTTTGTGCGCCTGTGGTGCTGACGCGGGCGCCTTGAATCAGCACAGTGCCGCCAGTGTTGGTCGTGAGGCTAGTCAATGCCGCACCATCACCCACAGCCGCGGCCAAGGTGGTGGTGCCTGTGCTGTTGAGCGCCAAGCTGTAAGCCCCGTCTACCGTGCCGCCTAACGTGATGAGGCCACTGCCTGCGTTGACGGTGGTGTTGCCCGTCAACGTCACAGGTGCCGCACCCAGCACGATGGCGGCGTTGGTGGTGCCCAAGGTGCCTGCTGCGCTGATGGCTGTGGGCGCCGTGGCGGTTAAGCCACCTGCGAAGGTGAGCGAGTCAGTCGCTGCATTGCCCAGCACCACATTGCCTGTGTTCAAGAATGTCGTTGATGCGCTGATGCCCGTGATGCTGGTGGTCGTGCCCAACAACTCTAGGTGATAGCCATGCGCTGTGGTGGTGAGCACGGGCGTGCTCAGGTTGTCGGCAAAGCGAATGGTTCGGCCTGCCACGGTGTTGCTCAATACCACCTCGGTGCCTGTGCTCACAGGGCTGCTGAAGGTGGCACCGTAGCTGTGGGTCAAGGTCAGCGTGTTGAGCGCGACACTTTGGCCCACGGCACCCACCACGCTCACTGCGCCGGTGCTACCGGCATTGAGGGTCAGCGACTGTGTGTTGGCCGTAGTGCCATTCACCGCGCCACCCAAGGTCAGGCTGCCACCCGCACTGGCGTTGCCGCCGGTGGTGTTGAGGGTGAGGTGGTCAGCGAGTGTGAGCGCGGTGTTACTGTCGCCCAAGCTCATGGCTGTGTTGGTGGTGTTGACCGTGCCTGCTGCGTTGATGGCTGCAGGTGCCGTCGCTGTTAATCCACCTGCAAAGGTGAGCGTGTCCCCTGCCCCATTGCCCAACACCAAGTTGCCCGTGTTCAAGAACGTGGTGGCAGTGTTGGCTGCGCTCACGTTGGTGGTTGTGCCGAGCAGTTCAACGTCGTAGCCGTTCGCTGTGGTGGTGAGCACGGGCGTGCTCAGGTTGTCGGCAAAGCGAATGGTTCGGCCTGCCACGGTGTTGCTCAATACCACCTCGGTGCCTGTGCTCACAGGGCTGCTGAAGGTGGCACCGTAGCTGTGGGTCAAGGTCAGCGTGTTGAGCGCGACACTTTGGCCCACGGCACCCACCACGCTCACTGCGCCGGTGCTACCGGCATTGAGGGTCAGCGACTGTGTGTTGGCCGTAGTGCCATTCACCGCGCCACCCAAGGTCAGGCTGCCACCCGCACTGGCGTTGCCGCCGGTGGTGTTGAGGGTGAGGTGGTCAGCGAGTGTGAGCGCGGTGTTACTGTCGCCCAAGCTCATGGCTGTGTTGGTGGTGTTGACCGTGCCTGCTGCGTTGATGGCTGCAGGTGCCGTCGCTGTTAATCCACCTGCAAAGGTGAGCGTGTCACCCGCTGCGTTGCCCAGCACCAAATTACCCGTGTTCAAGAACGTGGTGGCAGTGTTGGCTGCGCTCACGTTGGTGGTTGTGCCGAGCAGTTCAACGTTGTAGCCGTTCGCTGTGGTGGTGAGCACAGGTGTGCTCAAGTTGTCTGCAAAACGAATGGTTTGACCCGCCACGGTGTTGCTCAACACCACGCTCGTGCCCGTGGTCACTGCGCTGCTAAAGGTGGCGCCGTTGCTGTTCGTGAGGGTGAGCGTGCTCAACGGCGTTGTGTTGCCAATCGTGCCGCTGACCAACACAGTGCCATTCGTACCCGCGTTGATCGTCACCGCTTGACCATTGTTGGTGCTGCCATTGAGCGTCTTGGCAAAGGTGATGTTCGCGCCTGCTGCCAAGGCACCGTTATTCGTCGTGTCAAAGGTTGTGCTGGCGGCTGTGACCACGGCATCGTCAGCGATGACGATGGAGTTGGGGCTGCTGGTGCGCACCAAGACACCGCTAAAGGTGCTGCTGCCTGCGGCGTCTGTTTCAAAGTGTGCAGGTGCGGTGGTGGCACCAATGGCACCTGTGTACGTGGTGTTGCCACTGTCAGCCACCACCACGCGTGAGGTGCCATCTAAGGTGCTACCAAACGTCATGCCCACGCCTGTGAAGGTGGTGGTATCGGTTGCCGCACCGCCCACGGTCACGCTGCCGTTGTAGGTTTGGGTATGGCTGCCCGCGTTCACGCTGCCGCCATTCACCACGGTGGCGCCGTTCACTGTCAGGTCACCGCCTGCAGTCACGCCCATGCTAAAAGTGACGGTGCTGGCTGTGAGCGTGCTTGCGCCACTGAAGTTCACAGGGCTGGCAAAGCCCAACGTAAAGCCACTGCCGCTCAAGCTGCCGTTGACGGTGGTGGTGGCTGTGCCGCTGTTCAAGCTGGTGTTGGCCAACAAGGTGGTGGTCTGCCCTGCTTGGCCCAAGGTCAAGGCTTGGTTGTTGGTGGCGAACGTGCCGTCTAGCACCAAGGCCCCGGTGTTGGCGAGGTTGATGCCATTTGCCACGGCGATGTTGCCGCGCAAGGTCAAGGCAAACGGCTCAGCCGCCACAGTGAAGGTGGGGGTGGTCAAACCTGCGTTAAAGGCAATGACGTGGGCATCCACGGTGTCGGTCAACACCACGCTGGTGCCGGTGATCACGGCGCTGTTGAAGGTGGCGGTGTTGCTGTTGACCACTTGCAAGGTTTTGAGCGCTGCGCTGCCACCCACCACGCCTTGCGCGGTGATGTTGCCCAAGTTGCCTGCATCGAGTGTCAAGCTGCGGGTGTTGGCCGAGTCACCGTTGACGGTTTGCATGAACTTCAAGTCGCCACCGGTTTGCACGGTCACGTCGGTGAACACCTTGACGATGTCGTTGAACACCGCGTTGTTGGTGACGTGAATGCTGCCTGCTTTGAGCTGGGTTTCGCCCGCTGCGGTGGTGGGTGAATCGGTGGTCAAGCTGAGCAACGGCGTGCTGCCACCGATGATGCCGCCCAGCACCGTGGTGCCGCTGTCGCTCAGGGTCAGCGCTTGGGCGCCATCCACGGTGGACATCAGGGCCACATTCACACCTTGCAGCGTGGTGGCCGCGCCCAAAGTCACCGCGTCGCTGTAGGTTTGCGCGCCTGTGGTGTGCACGCTACCACCGCTGATGACCACGCTGCCGCCTGCATCGGTGGTCACGCTGGTCAAGGCTGTGGTGCCACCCACAGCGCCACCAAAGGTGGTGATGCCCGATGTGTTCACCGTCAAAGCGTAGGCACCGTTGAGCGTGCTGCTGAAGGTTACATCCAAACCACCTGAGGAAGCAAAGAGCGTGTCGGCACCTAGATTGATCACGCCGTCATACGTTTGTGCGCCAGTGGTGTTCAGGCTGCCACCATTCACATCGGCTGCGCCCACCACATGCAAACTGCCTGTGCCTGTTACCGCATCATTGAATGTCACTTTCGTGGCAGTGAGCACGGTGTTTGTGCCCAGGCTCACCGCACCGTTGTAGGTTTGCGTACCCGTGGTCGTCACGCTGCCACCGTTCACGTGGGCAGCACCTGCGACTGTCAAGTTGGCTGACCCGCTCACGGTATTGCTAAAGGTCACGCTCGGCGCAGTCAGCGTGGTGCTGATACCCAAGTTCAAGGCACCGCTGTAGGTTTGTGCGCCTGCGGTGCTCACGCTGCCGCCATTCAAGCTCGAGGCGCCCTGCACGCTCAAGAAGCCAGTGCCTGTAACTGCGCCGTTGAAGGTCAAGGTCGGCGCGGTTAAGTTGGTATCAACGCCCATGCTCACTGCATTGCTGTAGGTTTGAGCGCCCACGGTGGTCACGCTGCCGCCGTTGAGGTTGGCTGCACCTGTCACGGCCAAACTGCCTGTGCCTTGAACGGCGGCGCCAAAGGTCACGCCAGATGCTGTCAACGCTGTGTTGGCACCCAAGCTCAGAGCTTCGTTGAAAATTTGTGCGCCTGTGGTGGTGACAGCGCCGCCGTTGATGGCCACCGTGCCACCTGCATCGGTGGTGAGGCTGGTCAACGCTGCGTTGCCGCCGACAGCGCCTGTGAACGTGGTCGCGCCCGAGGTGTTGACGGCCAAGGTGTAGCCGCCGTTGACCGTGCTGCCAAAGGTGATGGCAGCGGCGCCTGTGCTCGTCAGCATCGTGGCTGCTCCCAACGTGACCGCACCGTTGTATGCCTGTGCGCCTGTGGTGCTGATGCTGCCGCCGTTGAGTACCGATGCGCCATTGAGCGTCAAGCCGCCTGTGCCACTCAGGGCTTGGTTCACCGTGATTTGTGGCGCGTACACCGTGATGGGGCCGGCGATGTTGACCACGCTGTCCAAGGTCATGTTCGTCAAGTTACCCGACTTGCCCAAGGTCAAGCCTGTGAGGGTGCTGGCATAGGTGTAGTTGGCTGTCACCGCGCTGGCAAAGCTGCTGGTGGGTTCAATCGTCACCGTGCCCGAGCCTGCAAAACCGCTGGTGCTTGGTGTTGCGTTGTTGGCAAACACCACACCGCCTGCCGTGCCTGTGCCGGTGGCGCCGCTATAGCTGTTCACGCCTGTGAGGGTGAGCGTGTTGGTGCCGATTTTGTTCATCTGACCCGCACCACTGATGGCATTGGCCACTGTCACCGCTGCGTTGTGGTTGAAGTTGAGCGTGGCGCCTGTGCCAATGCTGATGGTGTTGGCGCTCAAAGCCGCTGAGTCGTTCGAGCCGTCACCCACGTTCAGCATGCCACCAGAAATGGTGGTGGTGCCGGTGTAGGTTTGCACGTTGGTGAGCGTCAACGTGCCCGAGCCAGACTTGGTCAAACCGCCTGTGCCTGCAATCACGCCGCTGTAGTTCACAGACACCGAGGCATCGGTACTCAGCGTGCCGTTGCCTGCGCCCAAGGTGATGCCACGGTTGGCCTGCAAGATGGTGAAGCCCGTCATGAAGCGCAAGGCGCCAGCGTTCAACAACACGTTGTCTGCGTCCAAGGTCGAAGGCACGGCACCCACGTTGCGGTCGGTGCTGATGGCCAAGGTGCCTGCGTTCACCTGCGTACCACCCGCGTAGGCGTTGGTGGCGCTCAGCGTCAACGTGCCTGAGCCTTCTTGCTTGACGATGCCCGAGCCAGAAATGATGTCAGCCACGCTGATGGCATCTGAACGCTTGAAGCTCAACACGCCGTTGTTGCTGATGGCACCTGTACCCAACGCACCAGATGTGGCGGCATTGCCCGCCACCAAGGTGCTACCCGTGTCGATGCTGGTGCCGCCGGTGTAGGTGTTGTTGCCGGTCAGCGTCAACACGCCCGCGCCCAACTTAGACACACTCACGCCAGTGCCCGAAATCACGCCTGAGAGCACGCTGCTGTTGCCGGTGTTGTTGACCGTCAGTGTTCGTCCCGAAGCCAAACTGATGTTGTATGCGCCGTTGATGTCAGCACCACTCAGCGACACATCGCCTGTGGTAGCGTTGTTGGTCGTCAACGCAGCATTGAGCGTGATGTTGCCGCCATACAAATGGATGGGGCCATTGACCGTGAGGGGCGATGCCACCGTCAAGTTGGCGGTGTTGGTGGATTTGCCCAAGGTGAAGCTAGTGGCTGCGCTGTCAACCGTGAATGTAGAAGGCAATGACACCGCGGTGGTGAACGCATCACTAAACGACTCGACTGTCACATAGCCAGTGGTTTTCACCGCGACAGGCGCGGAGAAGTCGAGCTTGTTGCCGTCGAAGTAAATATTGGATGAGGAGGCTTCAACCAATCCACCCACTTTGCTACCTACAAAATTGGTGGAACCATTTGGCCAGGTACCAAACACCAAGCCCGTGGTTTCACCCGTGAGACGGATCGCACCACTGGATGCCAATACATCCACAAAACTCATGGCTAGGTCGGTCGGTGAAGTGCCCTGCGCTTTGCCGTTGATCGTGACTGATCCAGTTCCTGTCGCAGCGATCAGCATACGTCGGGTACTGTCTTGGGCCTGCATCGACAAACCCACGCCTGAGGACGTCGCTCCTGTGGATCGACCCACAATTTGAATGTCACCGTTTTGCGTTCGCAGCGTGCTGGTCACGCCGGTGTTGCCGCGCCATGCTTGAAGGTCTATACCGATGGGGTACAGCGTGCTCACATTGGCATTACCCAGCAAACGGATGTCACCGTCCAAGCCGCCGTCCATGTTGATCCCTTGGTAAGCGATCAAGCCCGTGGGCCCGTTACCACCGCCGCCTAGCACCGTGGTGACCAAGCCGTGCATACGAATGTCACCACCACCTGAATACACCTTGATGTTGGCATTTTGAGCGCTGTTCACTGCCTCCGTGCCGAGCATGATGCCGTACTGAATCTGACTGCCACCGTAGTTCACGGCATAGCCATCGGGGCGACCATCCCCTGCCACCAAGCCTGCAATCAGCCCAGCGGTGCCAGACGCTACACCACCATCATCCAGGCCACCTGCCAAGGTGATCACCCCACCGCTTGTGGCATCAGAGGTCACGCTGTTGCCACGGTCTGTGTTGCGTCGTGCATCCAGCGTAGAGCCTGTTTTGAGCATGATGCCGCCAGCACCCGAGGCATCACTATCGCCCCAGAAGGTAATGTCGCCACCGTTGGTGGTTACCGAGCGTGAGGCATCTAAGGTGATGCTGCCAGAAGCCTTGAACAACACCTTGGCACCCAATGCACTCGATTGCACGTCGTTGTTGATGAGCAGCGCACCGCCATACAACTCAATCGGGCCTGCAATGCTGATGGCCGAGCTACTGGTGATGTTTTTGGTGTTACCGTCTTTGCCCAAACGCACACCCGTTAAGGTGCTTGCAAAGCTGTAGCTGCTTGTGAGGTTGGCTGTAAAGCTGTTGCTGCTGGGCTCCATCGCCACTTGACCCGTGCCTGTGAAGCTTGGGGTCATGGGTATCACATCGTTTTGGAACACCAAACTACCCGCCACATCTGTTGCACCGGTGTAGGTTTGCAAGCCAGTCAGTGTGAGCGTATTGCTGCCCAACTTGCTCAACGTGCCCGAGCCGCTGATGGCGTTGGCCACGGTGGTGTTGTCTGAGCGGCTAAACGCCAGCGCTGCGTTGTTAGCCACCGCACCTGCGCCCAATGTGCCCGTCGTGTTGCCTGCGCCAATTTGCAAGGTGCCTGCGCTCACGGTGGTAGCTGCATAGGTGTTGTTACCGCTCAACTTCAAGGTACCTGCGCCTACTTTGGTCAAGTCGGTGCCGGTGATGGGGCCTGCCCATGTCACGCTGCTGTCGGTGGCGGTGTTGAGGGTGCTGCTGCCTATCAAGGTCAGGCCACGGTTGGCGCTGGTGGCCGTGGTGAACACGGGGTAGAAATACAAGGTGGCGTTGTTCACCACCAGCTGTGCGGCTTGCGTGCTGGCGGGGGCTGCGCCCAAGTTGTCGTCGCTGCTGATGGCTAAGCTGCCAGCGTTCACATAGGTGGCGCCGGTGTAGGTGTTGGTGCCGCTCAGCGTCAAGGCGCCTGCGCCCTCTTGCTTGAGCACACCGCTGCCAGAAATGACGTTGGCAATACCGATAGCGTTGCTGCGTTTGAACACCAAGGTGGCGTTGTTGATGATGTTGGCGCTGCCTAAGTTACCGCTCGTGCCCGCATTGCCCACTTGCAAAGTGCCTGCGTCGATGGTGGTGGTGCCTGTGTAGGCGCTGCCACCCGTCATCACCAAAGTGCCTGCGCCTGTTTTGCTCAAGCTGCCTGCGCCGTTGAGCAAACCAGCCATGGTCTTGGTGGAGCCTGTGGTGATATCGGTGCTCAAGGTGCCGCCCACAGTCAGTGTGGTGCCTGCGGCGCTCTCAAAGCCGCCGAGGGTAGCGTTGCCGCTCACCACCAACGAGCCGTTCTTGAAGTTCAGGTTGCTCAAGGCCACCGAGTCTTGGTAGGTCAGGCTGTCCACCAACACAATGCCCGACAACGCGCCTGCGCTGCGGCCCGCCACGCTGTCGTCAAAACTGATGGCTGCACCGCCAGCGCCGCTAGGCACCAGCACGGTTCGCACATTGTTCAGGTCAGGCACCACGCCCGTCAATGTCAGATTGCCGGTCACCGCCCAGTTGGCAGGATTGAACCACTCACCCGATGCACCGCCAATCCATGTGGCTGAATCCAAACGCGTCACGTTGGCCGATGTGCTGCCCGTGCCCGATACCAAGTAGTTGGTGGCATCGGTGCCGCTCAAGGCCACGCCGTACACGCTGATGGTTTTGCCTGTGCCCACGTTTTTGTCGGCAAAGCTGGCCGTGCGGTTAATGGTGAAGCTGTCGCCACTCACACGGTTATCGGTGGTCGTGACGGTAGCCACTGCGGTGCCATCGTACGTGCGGTTCACGCCGGTGTAGCCCACGGTCAGGGTGCGCAGGCTCAAGCTGCCCGCACCTGTGGCGCTGGTGGGCAAGGTGTAGTTGGTCAGTGTGGTGCCGCTGTTGGCGGTGTAGTCGCCTGTGGCCAAAGTGGCGGTCACGCTGTTGGCTTCGAGCACGTTGCGGCTGTTGTAGGCGCCCAAGGTTTGGGTAATGGTGGCGCCTTCAGTCGCTCCACCCACCGTCACAAAGCCGGTGAGGTTGTAGTTGGCCGAGGTCAACGCAGCATCGGTGTTGCCGTCGTAGGTTTTGTTGATGGTGCCGGTGAGCGCCACCGACAAAGATTTGGGCGTGATGTTGGCCGACGCGCTGCCAGTGCTGGCAACGCTGTAGTTGGCAGCATCGGTGCCGCTCAGGCTCACACCCGTGACGCTGATATTCACAGGCGCAACGGTGCTGCCTGTGTACGCCACGTTTTTGTCCACAAAGTTGGCGGTGCGGTTCACGCTCAGCACATCGCCATTCACGTAGCCGTTGGCCGAGGTCAGACTGGTCGTCACTGCGGCGCTCACCAAGCCGTCGTACTCTTTGGCCACGCCGGTGTACACCACGGTCAAGGGGCGTGCAGTGATGTCGGCTGCTGTGCTACCAGTGGCCACCACGCTGTAGTTGTCGGCGTCAGCGCCGCTCAACGATACACCGCTCACACTTACCGCTTTGGCTGGGCCTACGTTTTTGTCGGCAAAGCTGGCGGTGCGGATGATGGTCAAGTCATCGGGGGTACCACTCACGCTCAAGCGGTCGTCGGTGGTGGTCACAGTGGCCACCGCGCCGCCATCGTACACGCGGCTCACGCCGGTGTAGCTCACGCTTAAGGGGCGTGGGGTGATGTTGGCGGTAGTGGTGCCCGTAGACACCACGGTGTAGTTGCCTGCGTCCACCGTGCTTGCGCCAGTGGGGTTGCTCAGAGTCACACTGCTCACGCTGATGGTTTTCCCACCCGCCACGTTTTTGTCGGCATAGCTGGCAACCCAGTTGATGACGAAGTCGTCGCCAATCACGCGGTTGTCAGTGGTGGTCACACTGGCGGTGGTAGTGGCGTCGTACACCTTGTTGACGCCAGTGTAGTTGATGGTCAGAGCCCGGGGTGTGATGCTGGCCGTGGTGCTGCCCACGGATGACACGTCGTAGTTGATGGCGTCTGTACCCGTCAAGCTCACGCCGCTCACAGTCACTGTGTTGGCCGTGAGAACATCTTTGCTGTTGAAGTCAGCGCTGCGAATGATGCTCAGCGTGTCGCCCGCTACACGATTGTCGCTGGTGGTGACCGTGGCGGTGGTGCTGCCGTCGTACACCTTGTTCACGCCTGTGTAAGTCACGCTCAGCGCACGTGGGGTAATTTCCCCATTGCTGGCAGTGTAGGTAGTGGTCGCGACGTTGCTGCCATCGACCAACACATAGTTGGCAGCATCAGCACCGCCCAGCGCCAAGCTGGTGAAGGTATAGGTTTTGTCGGTAGCGTTTGTTACGTTTTTATTGGCATAGGTACCCACGCCTGTAAGCGTGACGGTATCTGTCACCAACACGCTGTTGACCGTGCCACTCACCAAACCAACAGGTGCCAGGGTATAGCTACCCAAGGCCGTGTTGCCGTCGTACACCTTGGTCACGTTGGTGGCGCTGGCGGTGACGGACTTGGGCGTCACTTCATAGGTCCCTACCACGTTGATGGTGTTGTTGAAGTTGCTGCTGGTGCGACTGATCAACGTCGAGCCGACGCTGTAGGCGCCGACCTTGAGTGTGCCCGAGCTGCTCAACGATGGGCTCACTGCACCGAGGTTAAAACTCGCCACGGTGGCGGGTGTGGGGGTTGCGCCATCGGTCACTGTGACCAAGGTGCCAGTCACACTCGCTTGGCCAGCTGCCAGCAGGTCGTTCACTTGAAGCGCGTTGTCCATGTACCCCGCCGCCGTCAGCGTGTAAGTGGGTGTGCTGCCATAGGTGGCGCTGGTGTTGGCAACTTTCACCAACAGTTCGCCCACTGGCACGATGGTGTAGTTGCCGTTGACGGGCGTGATGGTGTAGTTGTTGGATGTCACGCCGGATGGCACCAATTTGCCCACATAGGCAGTCGCGCTGGCTGCATCCAAGTCGTCCGTGCCTGACAAGCCTGTGCGATTACGCGTCACCACCGCAGTGCCCGTCAGTACGCTGGCAGTTTGCCCGCCCACAAAACCGCTGTAGCGCACACCGGCATAGGCGGGGTCGTCATTAAGCGAATAAAAACGTGCATCGTTGTTGGCTGTCATCGTCAACGGTGCGGGGGTGATGGTGGCGCTGGCAGGCACCCAAACCAAACGGTAGTTGGCAGCACGCGCGCCTGTGAGCTGCACACTGCCTTGGTCCACGGTCACGTTGCCAGCGTCTGCACTGCTGAATACGGGGCGACCCACCAAGGTGAGGCCACTGCTGTCAGCGGTCAGAGCTGTGGTGTACGGGCTGCTGTTGTTGGCGCTGGTGACGGCCAAGCTGCCGTAGGCGGTGGCGGTGGTCACCGTGGTGGTGGCGTCATACACCTTGGTCAAGCTTGCGGCGGCTGGCAACTGCACATCCAGCGGGTTGATGCGCGCTGTGGTTGTGCCTTGGCCCGTGATGGTGTAGTTGCCCACGTCAGTGCCGGTGTACGTGCTGCTGAGCGTGACGGTTTTGCCCGAGGCGGCGTTTTCGTCGCTGAACACGCCGGTGGCCGCTACGTTCACAGCATCGCTACCCACCAAACCAGTTTTCACCACACCGCTCACCGACACAGTGGCGGCGGTGGTGTTGTCATAGGTTTTGTCTGCCGCTGTGATGCCGCTGATGGTCAAGGCCTTAGGTGTGATGTTGGCGGTGCTGGTGGCTTGGTTGGTGATGGTGTAGTTGCCTTTGTCCGTGCCCGCGTAGCTGCTGGTGAGCGTGACGGTTTTGCCTGTGCCCACGTTCTTGTCGGCAAACGTGCCCGTAGCGGTGGCCGTCACCACATCACCGCTGATGAGCCCCGCTAAATACACATTGGCTGCGTTTACTGTCGCCACCACATCACCGTCGTACACACGGTTGTTAGCCACAAAGCCCGACACGGTCAAGGCCTTGGGGGTGATCTTGGCGCTGGTGGTGGCCTGACCTGTGATGGTGTAGTTCGCCAAGTCAGCGCCGGTGTAGCTGCTGGTGAGGTTGACGGTTTTGACCACGGTCGTTCCGTTGATCGTGCCGTTGAGCCAGCTCACGTTTTTGTCGGTGAACACGCCAGTGGCCGCGACGTTGATGTCGTCGCCCGCGACTTTGCCTGTGAAGCTGGCGTTGGTGGTGCTGACCGTTGCGGCTGTGGTGGCGTCGTACACCTTGTCGTTGGCGGCAATGCCTGTGACGGTCACGGCCAAGGGGTTGATCTTGGCCGTGACCGTGAGGTTGCTCACGGTGGTGTAGCGGCCCGAGATGTCGTAGTTGCCAGCCTTGGTGCCTGACAGGCCCAAGCTAGAGGCCAACAAGGTGACTGTTTTGGTGGTGACCGTATTGCCGTTGTAGGCCACGTTTTTATCTGCGAAGCTGGCTGAAGCGCTGGTGGTGACCAAGCTCACATTGGCGGCATCGGCGGCCAACACACCGCTGAGGGTGCCATAACTGCTCATGGTGGCCACCACACCACCGTCATAGGTTTTGTCGTTCGCGGCGACGCCGCTGAGGGTGAGAGATTTGGGGGTGATTTTGGCAGTCGTGGTGGTGGGGCTGCCGGCAAAGGTGTAGTTGTTCACGTCCGCCCCACCGTAGGTGCTGGTGAACGCCACCACTTGCGCGGCCAAGGCCGAGCCGCTGTAGGCCACATTGGCGCTGCCAAAGGTGCCGGTGGCAGCCACGGTGAGCGCATCGCCCGCCACCATGCCGTTGAACACGGCGTTGGCAACGCTCACGCTGGCGGTGTTGGTGCCGTCATACACCTTGTCGTTGGCCGAAATGCCAGTGACTGTGATGGCCTTGGCTGTGATGGTGCCGTTGTTGGCCGTCAGGCTAGAGCCACTGCTCAAGCCGTAGTTGCCCGCATCTGTGCCGTTCAAGGCCAAGTTGCTCAGGGTGTAGGTTTTGTTGGTACCTGCGTTTTTGTTGGCATACGCGCCTGCGCCGCTGAGGGTCACCACGTCACCCGTGACTACGCCAATGGGCGTGCCCGACAACGCGGCAATGGTGGTGGTGCCGTCGTATACCTTGCTGATGGTGGGCGTGGGCGCAAAGAACTTGGTGGTTACCGTTTGCGAGCCCACCACATGGATGCTGTTGCTGAAGTTCACACCGCTGGACGTGACCACATTGCTGGCACCCCACTGGTACGTGCCCACATTGAGCCAGCCAGAGGTGCTGTTGGTGCCATTCAAAGCCACGGCGTTGAACGTGGCCGATGCGCCGCTGGTGTCAGTGACCGTCACCTGCCCTGCCCCGCTCACACTGGCGCTGCCTGCACCCGTGTTGAGCAGGTCGACCACGCCGCTGTTAAACACGTACTTGGCCTCGGTCACGGTGTAGGTGGGCGTGGTGGCGTACACATTGCTCACTGTGCCCAAACGCACCAACAACTCGTTGGCGCCGACGATGGTGTAGTTGCCCTTCACATAAGTGAAGTCGTAATTGGTAGCGGCCGCACCCGATGGCACCAACACATTGGCGTAGCTGCCAGCCGTACCCTCGCTGCTGTTGCTACGTGTAATGGTGGGCAAGGTGCTGAGGTTGGCGCTGCTCTCGCCGCTGACAAAACCCACGTAGCTCACGCCGTAGTAGCCAGCCGTATCGGTTTGGCCTGCAAAGCGCGCATCGTTGTTGGCGGTGATGGTCAACATCTTCTTGGTGATGTTGGCACTCAATCCTGTGGGCTGTGTGAGGGTGTAGTTGGCCACTGTGGCGCCCGTGATGCTGTCTGCTGCCGTGATGGCAATGCTTGTGCCCGCATTGGCGCTTGCAAAGCTACCGGCTTGCACCAAGGTCACGGTCTCGTTGTTTTGCACGCCCACCAAAGTACCGCCTGTCAGCACCGCGCTGGTTGTGCCGTCGTACGTCTTATTAATCGCAGTGGTGCCGCTTACCGTCAACGCTTTGGGTGTGACCGTGATGGTGCCGGGCGTTGCGTAGGTGATGGTGTAGCTGCCCGTCGATGTGCCGGGCGAAACCGTGATGGCATAAGGCCCACCCGCCACAGAAGCCGTACCCGCCAAGCCCAGCGACGTGACGGTGGGATTCACACTGAACACATCAGACAAGCTGGGCTGCGTGTAAACGGACGAACTGCCCGAGCTGCTGGTGAGGCTCAGCACATCGCTGGCGGTGAGCGTGGTGCCATAAGTCTTGGTGGCGCTGGCAGCCACCGTCACCGACGGTGTGCCGGTAAACAAATAGCGGTTGCCTGTGGCTGTGACGGCGCTAGGCGCCATGGTGGCGTAGGTGGCATTCCACACTGCGCCGTTGGCGCTGTTGAGGCTGCCAAACGTGTCGGTGCCCGGGGCATTGCTGTACACCAACCAACGGCCACCTGTGCCTGTAGCGCTCAGCGCAGATGAACCCGCGTTGTTGATGAAGTTGCCTGTGGCGGCCAAGGCAAGGTAGCCATTGGTTTGACTATCGGTGATGGTGGCACCCGAGTTGAGGGTGACGTTGCCACCGGTCAGCAAGGTCACGCTGTCTACAAAGCTGTTGGTGCCGCCTACGGTGATGTTGCCTGCGTCAGACGCACCAATGACGATACTGCTGAAACCATCTTTGAACACCGAGCTACCGCTGAACAAGCTGTTGTCCATCGTCCAAGTGCCAGAGCCCGTACCAATACCAATGGTGGTGTTGGCGGTGTAGGGCTTGAGTGTGAGTACACCCGTTGATGCCACGTTGCCCGTGAGCGAAAACTTGTCGCCGACCAGTGTGATGTTGGATGTCGAGCTGGTGATGACCGAACCCGCCTTCAACCCCACATAACCCGCCACATCCACGGCGTAATAGCTAGAGCCGTAAGCTTTGCCCTTCAAAACGATGGGGCCGCTCGTTGAGAGGATTGACGCGCCCAAGGGGACAGCGACTGCCGAGTGAAGTGCTGCAGAACCCGTGACGGAGATACCACCACCATTGGTCGCCAAAATGCTCGTTGTGCCCCAGAGGTACACCCCCCAGGCATTGCCTGCGGATGAGTTAGCAGCTGTGCCGTCGAATGTGATGGCGTCTGCGGCCGTTGAAGCAGACTTGTAGACGGATGTACCCAACAAGCTCAACTCGATGCCGTTACTCGAACCTGTGGATGACTGGGCATAGCCCCAGAGGCTCAACTTGCCCACACCCGCATCTAAGGTGACGCTACCGTGTGCGCGAATACCGTTTGCATTTCCAGTGGATGCGGCATCCGTACTGGCATAAGTCGTATAAGACACTGCACTCTTGCCGCGAATGGTGATGTTGCCCCCGCGTGAATACATGGACACTGAATCCATCGTCACACCGTTACCGATGGTGGTTGTCATGCCTGAGGCATTGCCCGAACTGGTGAGCGTGGCAATGTCAGCAACATTACCGCCCGACACCACAATGTTGGCTGCTGTCGAGGTGTCAATGCTGCCGCCTTTGAACCACACATAGCCACCACCGGTGCCGTCGCTGTCAGCCCAATACGTCACATCACCGCCGTTGGTGGTAACCGTCGCGCCACTGGCATGGGTAATGCCACCGCTTGCTTTGAGCAAGATATCGCCGTTGGCACCTCCGCCCGATGTGTTGAGGTTGGCGTTCACGTTGATGGAGCCCGCGTACACATTGATGGACCCCGAAATACTGGTTGCACCGCCAATCGTCACCGTATCTGTACGTGCCGTGCTCACCGTGGCTTTACCCACAGTCAGGCCTGTCACATCCGATGAAAGCGCAAAATCTGTGATGGGCCACGTCACCGACGAGCTAAAGCTATCGCCATAGGGCTGAACCGTCACTGTACCTTTGGTGTTGACTTGCAAGCCTTTAGCCGCAGTCAGGTTCAAACTGTCGTTGGTGATGATGATGTTGCTGGTTGAACTGGTTACATCGGTAGCGGCTTTGTAGCCAATGGTGGTCACTGCTGTGTCGGTATTCAACGGGCCAGCCCCCGTCCCTGTGAGGGTGATCGCCCCGCTGGCTGCCAAGATGTTGTGCGCCCCGTAAAGCACAAAGTCTTGGGTTGAACCCGTGCCTGTGAGTGTGATGGAGCCTGTGCCCGTCGCCTCGACGGTGAAAGGCTTGGTGGCGTTGCAACAGAAAATAATGCCTCGGTTATTTGTGGCGTTGATTCCTGTGCCGGTGATCGAAATGTTGCCATTTGCTGTTTTCAACAAACTCGTGGCAGTCCCTGTGCCACTCCACATCCCCAAGTAAAAGCCGCCCGAATAAGTTGCGCTGCTTGGTGCGCCTAACCCCTCCAACGTGATGTTGCCGTTGCTGCCCGCATCCATCGTCAAACCTTCGAGCGTGGCAATGCCATTGCTTTCACTCGACTTGCTAGAGGTGGACTTACCACGCACAGTGATATCGCCGCCGCCTGAATAAAACTTGTTGGCAGAGTCGTGGGCTGTGTTGAAGTAACCCAATGACACACCACCAAAAATAGTGCCGCTGTTTTCTACCGCATAGCCCGTAGGCACCACCGTGCCCGAAGCCAGCGTGGTGCTGGCACTGCCACCACCCAAGGTAATGGCGCCGCCGCCACTGGCTGTGCTGATGAGGCTGCTGGTGCGGTTGGCGCTGGTGCGGGTGTCTAGTGTGTTTCGGTCGTACACATAAATGTAGCCAGAGCCTGAACCATCGCTGTCGCTCCAGAACGTGATGTCACCTGCGTTGGTGGTGTAAGCCACATCGCTATTGGAGGTGATGTTGCCAGAAGCCTTGAGCAAAATGCCTTTGCCCGCTGCAGTACTGGTGAGGTTGGCGTACTGGTTGACGGTAATATTGCCGCCGTACACCGTGATGGGGCCTGCCACACTTGTAGCAGCAGCAATGGTGATGTCTGCGGTATTGCTAGGTTTGCCAATGGTTAAGCTGGAGGCTCCGGCAGCTACAGCCACATTCGTACTGGGAAATGACAAGGCACTGGAAAAACTAGTGCCGTAGGGTTCAAACATCACCCCACCTGTGGTTTTCAGGTTAAGGGTCTTGACGGTAGATGGCCAAATGTCAGAGAACCTCAACGTGAGATTGCCACTCGCGGTCCATGCGGCACTGGATGGCGAACCAATATAGACATCGCCCTGCCCCCAGTGGTTAAGTCCATAGGTGCTGGCGAGCGAGGCGTACTCGTTGCCACTGACCAAAATATCGCCAGACGTCGAAAGAATTTGAATCGACCCAGTGGTAGAAGTGCCGTTATAAAAACCAACACCTGCCCCGTTTGTAGAACTGGAATTGGTCAAGGTGCCAATCACCTGAATGGCGCCACTGCCAGTTTGAACAGTGGTACCACCTAAACTAAAGGTAACACCGTTGTAGTAGGGGCTGGAGCCGCCGCCATAAGAATCACCATAAATGCCGATGGTGCCGCTGCCCATGGTGGTGATAGAGCCGCCGGCAATGCGCACGCCATCGTCAACACTGGCGGTGTTGTTGCCGTAAATTTTGATGTTGCCACCCACCATCGTGCCGCTTGCATTCACGGTGGCCGAGCTAATCAACACCCCAGGCGCATTGGCCGTAGCCGAATACAGGCCATTGCCTTGCGAACCGTTGTAGCTACCACCCAAGGTGATGTTCCCGCCAAACGACTTCAAAGCGCTAGACGTATTCAACACAATGCCACCCGCTGTGCTGCCTGATGAGCTGGCCTTGAAGTTGATGTCACCCAACAAAGTCTGTACCGTGGTGGATGCGCCCAGCGTGATTTTTGCTGTGCCTGTCAGGCTAATGGCGGAGCCAGAGGTGGTTGTAGTCAAGCCACCATTCACGGTGATATTGCCGCCGTACACGTTGATGGGGCCAGCTGCTGTGATGGCTGCACCCAAAGTGATGTCACCCGTATTGGTGGTTTTGCCCACGCGCACACTGGAAGGTCCACCTGAAACGCTGAAAGCTGTTGCATCAACCGCGGCTGTAAACAAATTACCCACCGACTCCAACACTACAGCCCCCGCTGTGGTAGCTAGGGTTTTGTACGTACCGTTAGTGACAAAACCGGCCTTGTCTGCCTGAATGGTGATACTCGACGAACTGTCGGTCGTCGACGTGACCGACAGAGCCGTGCTGCCGTCTGAGCCCAAATATATATTGGCCGAGGCGCTGGGTTTGAAATAGAAGCCAGCGTAAGTACCCGTCAGGCCTACGGGTGACAAATCTTTGATGAGGATGGCACCAGAGCTAGACAGCACTTTCGCCGCTTGTGTGTCAACCACCACACCACGCGACCAGCTAGCTGCCTTGCCCCCCGTTCCGGTGATGCTGAGTGCGCCTGTTTCGGTCTGAATCAGTGTGGCGTTGCCTAAATCAACACCGCGAGCTGTTGCCGTTGTTGTAGTGTTGGTTGCGTCACCAGTGATGCTGATGGTGCCCGCGCCTGAAGTTTTGATATCTGAACCGTAAAGAGAAACAGCAACATCGTTGCCGCCCGCCACACCCGTCGTGCCCCAACCACCAGTTAAGCTGATGTTGCCACCACCCGCGTTAATGACAGCGCGGGCACCGGTGGTCGCACCAATCGAAATCACCTTGTCATCACTGGCGGTGTAGCTAACACCCGCTGCGGCGTAGGTGATGTTGCTGCCACCGCTGGTGACGCTCACCCCTGCGTTTTGGGTAATCGAACCTGCATACACATTGATAGGACCAGTGATGGCGATGTTGGACGCCAGTGCGATGCTGCCCGCTGTGTTGCCTGTACTGCCCAGCGTCAAGCTGGTGACGTTGGCATAGGTGTGGTTCACGCTGTAGGTGCTGCTAAAACTGGTGGACGGCTGCACCACCACAGGCCCCATCACGTCAAAACCGCTGGTACTGGTGGGTGTGTTGTTGGTAAAGGTCACGCCCGTGCTCAACGACTTGGTCAAGCCCGTGTAGCTGGCCACGCCCGTCATGGTGAGTGCACCCGCGCCGCTGTTGGTGAATGTGCTCCCCGTACCCGAGACATTACCGGCAAAGGTGTAGGCGTTGGTGCTGTTGACGTTGAGGTTGCTCAGGCCAGAGGCGTTGGAGCTGAACGTCAAAGCGCCTGTGCCTAATGTCAACTTGAGTGTAGTGCCAGCCGTTCGCGCTCCGCCTGCAACACTGAAGCGTATGGCAACTAAACCCCTTTCAGCGGCATTTGAGTTGGAGTAATTCGCGTTCCATCCAGAGCTGCCGGGTGTTTCACCACCGCTGCCATTGCCATAAAAAATGGATGTCCCTGTGAAAGTCGATGTGCCACCACCACCGCCATTACCGCCCTTACCGCCAGTTGCCGTGTAGGTGTATGAGCCGTATTGACCTGTTGAACCATTGGAAACGGTGCCTGTTCCCCCGACGCCTCCTGCCCCATAGAGTCCGCCGCCGCCGCCGCCGCCGCCGCCCGCAACGTAGCTGCGCCCAGCAACAGCAACGTTGTTATTACCTGTGCCCACTCGGCCAGCATAACCACCATTGGCATCTCCACTGGCTCCACCACCAGCACCGCCACCGACCCAAACATTATTGAGGCCAGTATCACCACCTCTGCCGCCGTAAGAGTAAATGCCATTGCCCTGTGCGCCAGCCGCTCCGACTGTCAAATCGAGGGCTTGAGACACAGTGAGCCCGGACAAGCTCGATTGATACACACCGCCGCCGCCGCCATTACCACCAGACCAGTTATTTTGAGAGCCGCCGCCGCCGCCGCCGCCGCCGCCAACCAGCAGATAGTCGACAGAAGAAACGCTGTAAGGCACATAAAACGTATCGGCACCCGCTGCGCCGTATTGGTAAATCACGTAACCGTTACCGCTAATCACGGCACTGTTGAGCGTGGCACCAGTGCCCATTGCCGCGTTGAACTTATTCAAACTCAACAACGCATAGTCAGCCACGGTGCCGCTAAAGCCAGTCACCGTGCCACCTGTGAAGGTCATGGCACCACCACCTGAGTTAAAGGTAACGGGGTTGGCCACAGGGTCTGCGTCTAGGCTGGCCACTTGCACACCACCTGTCACGCTGATGGCTGTGCCCGCAGTGGTGACGTTACCGCCCAAGTAACTGGTGCCGGCATTGAGCGTGACACCGCCATTGGCTGTGATGGTGGAGCCCACGCCCGTGGTGTAGTTCATGCCCATCACAAAGCTCTTGGCCGCGCCAGCAGTGGCGCTGAATGTACCTGTGGTGGACACATTGCCCACCACCGTCACGTCGCCTGTGCCTTGCACCAACAGGTTGTTGCCCGATGCGGCTGTGGACGTGAAATCGCCCCCCACATACACGTTGCCACCGTAAAGGCTGATGGGGCCTGCGATGCTGAGCGAATACGGCAAGGTGATGTCAGCCGTGTTGCCCGACTTGCCCACGGTCAAGCCTGTCAACGTGGTGGGAAAAGCGTAATTAGGCAGGTAGGCGGTGGTGAAACTGGTGGTGGCAGGCTGAATGGTCAGCACGCCTTTGCCTGTGAACCCGCTAGTGCTAGGCAGAACATCGTTGGTAAACGTGAGGCTGTTAGCCGTCGCGGTGGCTGATAACGAGGTAAGCCCCGTGTAACCTGCCACGCCTGTGAGTGTGAGGCCGCCAGTGCCCAATTGGCTCAAACTGCCCAAGCCTGAAATGTTAGCCACCATCGACACGTTGTCGCTGTGGCTGACCGTGAGGTTGGAGTCGCTCAAATAAGAAGGCAAGTAAATGTTGGTGGCTGCGCTCAAGGTGCCCGTGGTGCCACCATTGCCCAACTGCAACGTACCCGTGCTGACCACCGCCGTGCCTGTGAAGGAGTTGGTCCCATTCAGGGTGAGCGTGTTGGCGCTGTTCTTGATGAAATAGCCCGCGCCCGACATGATGCCACTGTATGTTTCGGCAGCGCTGGCGTTTTGAATCAGCAAGCCGTTGTTTGTGATGCTGCCCACCGAGCTGAGGCTGGGCACTTGCAAAGTGCCCAAGGCGGTTTGGGTGTATTGAGTGACCAAGGTCGTGGTGTTGTTCAGGGTGATGCCACCGCTGAAGGTGTTGGTGCCTGTGAGACTGACTTTGGCCGTGGTGTAAAGAACGTCAACACCATAACCCGTGCTCGGCCCCGTCGAGGTAGCAAGGCCCATACTGCTGGCCCCTACTGTCATGTCTTGACCTAAGTAATTGCCAGTTTTATAACCTGCCCCTGTGCCGGTGTTGTTTGAGGTGTCAGCCAGCGCTTGGACGTCGTTACCGTTTTGAATTAATTTGACGTACACCATCTTGGTGTAAGAACCGTCAAAGAGTTGCACTTGCAAATTGGCCGTGTTGGTCTGCGGGTCAAATCTCTTGACGTACACCCCTGCCTGAGCGGCGACTCCGTTAGCCACGGCTTGCCCATTTTCGCGAGCACCGGATAGTCGATACAACACCTCAGCCACCGTGGTGTTGGTGGCAATGGTTTGTGCGGTGGTGGTTAAAAAGCTGCTGTACAAAGCCGACCCACGCGTGACACCCGTCACTTGCACCCCACCCGTGCCGCTGATGTTGTAAGCCCCCGTGGTGTCGGCGCTTGTGTAAAACGCCAAGGTGCCGTTGTCAACAATGTTGATAGATGCCAAGCTGCCTGAGCTGCCGCCATTGCCCAGCTGCAACGTGCCTGCGCTGATGGTGGTGTCGCCCGTGAAGGTGTTGGTGCCTGTGAGCGTCAATGTGCCTGTGCCAAGCTTGGTGAGCGTACCGCCCAAGCTGGTGAGTGTGCTGGTCCAGGTCACATCTCGACCGTTGGTGTCTATCTTGTAGGCTTGACTGGCCGCGTTGCTGGCTCGTGCTGAGTAGTCGGTGTTGTTATTGGCGCTGTATTGCAAGGTGCCGCCACCAAAGCTGAGCGTGCCAGACGAGCCCAAGGCTGTGCTGCTGTTGACGTTTAAGGTGCCTGCGTTGAAGTTGGTGCCGCCTGTGTAGGTGTTGCTCCCACTCATCGTCACGGTGCCCGTGCCGTTTTTGGTCACGCTGTAAGCACCTGACAACCAAGTGTTGAACAAGATGTTGCCCGCTCCAGTAAAGGTGACGTTTCCAGTGGTGGCGACTTGGTAGTTGGAGCGAGAGTCACGGTCCATCGTCCATGTGACGCCTGCGGTAGCACTGTCAAACGTGGCGCCCCCTGCTTGAATCGTGAACTGGCGAGAGCTCATGTTTAAGCCAGCGCCACTATTGGCTGTGCTGCCTGACTGGCGCACTGAGCCGCCGTTGATGACGAGGCTAGTTGCATCGAAGTTTAAATAACCCAAGCTGCCGGCCCAGTCCCAGCTTTTAAGGTCAAGCACCGCACCCGAGTTCAGGGTAATCGTGGTGGTGACCATTGAGGAGCCACCGTTGTAGTAAATCTTGCCCGCACTTGCCAACGCCAAGGTGCCAGCGTTAACGGTTGTAGTGCCCGTATATGTGTTCAGGCCACTGAGTGTGAGCGTGCCGGCACCCGACTTGGTCAGGGTGTTTGCACCGGAAATGATGTGACTTACGTTGAAATCACCCAAGCCCTGAAATGTCACGTTGCCGTTGAAAACGGACTTGTAACTTGAATTGGATGAGGTGCCATCCAACAAAGACCATGTGGTACCAGCTGTGGCAGATTCAAATGTGGCGCCAGACGCACCGACTGTGAAACCCCGGCCAGAACTATTTGCTGCGCTGGTGTTTGGCCCTGAATAACGCAACGTGCCACCGTTAATCACCAAAGCGGTTGCATCGTAGTAACGGTCACCCAAGCTGCCTACCCAACCCCAGTTGGTCAGCTCCAACGCGCCGTTTGTATTGACGGTGGTAATCGCAGATGCTGTACTTGCAACGCCCGAACCGCCCAAGCATGTACCGCAATAAATAGAGCCTGTGATTTTGAGGGTACCTGCGTTAACGTTGGTCGCCCCTGTGTACGCGCTGGTACCTGATAGCGTCAGAGTGGATGAGGTGCTGGTATCTTTTTGTAAACCGCCTGCGCCCGTGATACTGCCAGAAAAGGTCTGGTTGGCAGAAGATGAATACAAAAAGCTACCTGCATTTGCAATATTGCCGGCATAGCTGCCCGAGCCCAACGAGCCCGCACCGCCAATTTGGAACGTGCCGCCGCTGATGGTGGTGTTGCCAGCATAGGTGTTGGTGCCTGTGAGGTTGAACTTGCCGTTCGCCGTGGGGTTGGATATGAATGAGCCTGAGCCGCTGATAGTGCCACTGAAGGTGGCAGAAAGTGCATTCAGCGTGAATGTGTTGTTGCCCGTGGTGGTGAACTTTTGCAGTGTGTAGCCGGTGGCCGTACCTGTGCCAGAGCTCACCGTGCCACTGGTACTGGCTGCAGCGCCCAAATAGCGGACGATAACAATACCTGAGCCACCCGCGCCGCCGTAGTCGGAGTTACTGCCTCCGCCACCGCCTGAGCCAGAGTTGGCTGCACCAGCCCCACCGTTGTTTCGGGGCTCAGTTGAGCTAGCTTGTCTAGGACCGCCATTGCCGCCACCCGCCTGACCTGTGCCGGGGCTGCCAGCTGACCAACCGAATTGGCCGTTGATACCGCCGCCGCCGCCGCCTGCATACATCACGCTGGTACCCGTGATGTCGCTGGCTTTACCTGCGCCACCATTGCCGCCCGACTGTGCACTGGCATTTCCAGAGCTACCCGCGCCGCCGGCGCCACCACCACCACCGGCCACAGCCTCGCTACCACCGCCAGCGACACCAGCACCACCCGCAGAGCCAAAGCCACCACCGGTGGTGACAGAAGCACTGGCGCTGGTCACTGCACCACCACCTGCGCCGCCGCCTGAACCACCAGCTTGACCAGAAGCGGCCCAAGTGCCACCCGTACCACCACCTGCCGCAGAAATGCCAAACGCTGAGCTTGAACCACCCGAAGAGCCAGCGTTATTCCAGTAGCCACCAGCGCCACCCGCACCCACCGTGACGGTGTAGCTGGTGCCCGTGACCGAGGTGCTGCCAGTGATGAATTCACCCGCACCACCACCACCGCCAATGCCGCCTGCGCCGCCGCCGCCGCCCGCAACGATGAGATAGTCCACATCGGTGTCAAACGTGGCAGTCATGTTGCCTGTGAGGTTGATGTTGTATCCAAAGGTGCTAATGCCACGGCCCAGCATGAGCGTGCCGCCAGCCCCCGTGTAGGAGCCAGTGCCAAATGCACCGTCAACGTAGTAACCCAAGGTGCCTGCATTGAGGGTGGTGCCGCCTGTGTAGGTATTGACGTTGGTCAAACTCAAGCGACCCGTGCCCGATTTGGTGAGCGTGGCGTTGGTGCCGGAAATAACGCCGCTGTAAATCGACGTGCCTGACTGGGTCATCGTCAACCCACGGCCAGAAGCCAACGATATATTGCCCGAGCCGCTGACGTTGCCCGTTAAGGTGACATCACCCGTGCTGGTGTTGCTCGTATAAAGGTTGGAATTGAGCGCGATGTCGCTGGCAGTTATGCCAATAGGCCCTGTGCTGTAGATGGCCGTGTTGAGACTGACCGATGAATTACCGCTGTAGCGGTACACGCTCCAAGGGGCGGCGCTTGTGCCTACACCACTGGGTAATAAGAGAGAGCCGCCATAGTTGCTGCCAGCAACTGGCAAAACAGATGAAAAAGTATTGGTCGAGTTTTGAAAGCTCAAACTACTACTCGCGTCGTAAGAGGAAAAATCTACCCCGAAAGTCGAGTTCAGTTTGGCCACATTCACAGCTGAAGCTCCCAAAACAACGGTGTTGGACTTCAACTTGAGCACATCAGCATAAATGTTAGTCAGCTGGGACGGTTGGTCAATCCAGCCAAGGCTGACGCCTGCGCACCAACTCGCAGACGTGCAGCTGGCATTGCTGTTACGCCCCCAAATTTCAACCGTCGATCCAGTTAATTTGGTGCCGTTTAAAAACGTGCCATAACCCATGGGGGCGTTGGTTGTGTAGTACGAAGATTCACCAGCGATAAAGAGTGTGTTGGTTGCTTTCAGGTCAATTTGTGCAGTACTTCCCCAGCTCAGTTGCTGGCCGACCCCCGCACTGCTGATGCCGTAGAAGCTAACGTTGTTGCCCCAGACGATTGAACCGGAAAACAAAACATTACCGGCATAACCGCCTGTCGCTTGGGTGTTTCGCCCTGCCACGACCACATCACCGCCAACGCGAATATCAACTGCAGACGACACGCCAAGTCGGACACCCGCATATGGCAAGGTGGTCGAGGCTTGGGCGTAGCAGGTGGTTACGCAGCTGCTATTCCAGTTGGTCGAGTTGATGGTTGTGACTGCTGAGCCCCCCATGTAGAGCGAGCCCGTGCCAGTTGAAGCTATGTATGTAGCGCTGTTGGATGTGTTCAACCAAATGTTGTACCCCCCCGTCATATTGATGGAACCACCGGCCGTGAACAGCAACTTGTTATTGGTGTTGGTGGCGATGTTGGCCGAAATCACAATATCGCGGATTGCACTGATTTCCACATCACCTGTACCGAGACCAGACACGATGCTTGCGGCTGAACCGACATCGACGGTCACATCTGTTGGGTCAATGAGCCATAAGCCCGACTTGCCAGATGATGAATACGCATTAATTTGAGAACCAGAGATGGACAGCGAATGGCCCGAAGTCTCTATCTGCCCGCCATCGCCCGCGTTGACGCCGCCTTTGGCATAGATGCTGCCGTTGACGGTGGTGACCGAGCTGGCGTTGTGCACATCGCTCCACAGCACCACTTTGCCGCCTTGCCCGTTGTCAGTGGCGCTGGCGTCGATGGTGCTGTCGGCGCTCATAGTCACGGTGGTGGCTTGGCGCAGAGCGCCGCTGCCTTGCCAGTCGCCGCCCACGAGCACGGTGCCGCCAGCTGATGAGCCGATAGCTTCGATGCGGGTGCCGGAGTCTAGGCTGATGTCGTCGCCCTCTATTTCCACGCGACCGGCTTGGGCGCGGTTGCTGTTGGCGCGCAGGACGGTGTTGTTGGCCAAGGCCACTATGCCTTTGATGGGGGCTTGGGCTGGGTTGTTGGCAGGGTCGTTTGTGGGTCCGGGTACGCCATCGGCCTGTATGTGGATGCGCCCCGCCCCGCCTTCGCCGGAGGCGTCAAGCACGGCGGTGGTCATGTCCACACGGCTGGTGGTTTGTAGCTGAATGCTGCCCCCCAAGGCGTTGGCCACGATGTGGGCGGGGTCGGTAACGACGCCGTTGGCAAAGATGCGACCACTGACGGCGATGGACTGAGCGGCGACGATGTCAATATTGCCCGCTTGGGCCGCGATGGCCGACACATCGAGCAAACCGGTGTCGGTTTGAGTGAAGGTGTCGGCATTGATTTGGATGCGGCCAATTTCTGCCACCACGTTGCCGTTGGAGGGGAAAGAATTTGCCGCTAAGTTAGTGGCTGATAGCGTGCCCGAGCTTTGAACATAAGGTGCGTTGAGCGTGATGCTGCCCGCTTGCCCTCCGTTAGCACCGCTGGTGGCGTCGACTTTGATCGTCCCGCTGTTGAGGATGGCGCTGCTGGCTTCCAGCAAGATGCGACCTGTGCGTTGCACCAAGCCCGTGGCCTCGATCGTGCCGCTGTTGTTGATGACGCCGCTTTGCAAGCGGCTGGCGGCTTGGGCCGAGAGAATGATGAAGCCGCCCGGCGCCTTGATGGCGTTTTTGTTCTCCACCAAGGTGTTGATGGCGGCGGCGGTGACAACCACGCGGCTCAAAGCCCCATTGCCATCAAATTTGAGTTCAAAGGCTTCACCAGCGGCCAGCGCGGCGGTGCCTAGGTTGGCCACAATCACACCGCTGTTACGCACTTCGGGCGCGAGCATGGCGATGTAGCCGCCCAGCGCGGCACGCAGCTCGCCCTCGTTTTCAACCTTGCCCGTGGCGCCGTTGCGGGCGAATTTGAGCTGCCCATTCATAAAGTCTTGGTTGCCAATAGCGTGCGTGGTAGCTACTAAACCACCCACATCAACATTGGATGTTTTACCAAAGTACACACCCTCTGGGTTGACCAAGACCACCGTGCCCGGCGCGGTGATGCGCCCCAAGATTTGGCTAGGCTGGGTGTCGTTCACACGGTTGAGTGTGGCCGCCTGGGCGTTGGGCTGCAGGAAATTGACCGTGGCGTCCTTACCCACATTAAATGTGTTCCAGTCCACCACCGCGCGTTGGCTGGTTTGGTTGACGTTGAGCGTGTTGCCAGATTGACTGATGCTGCCCTGACCCGCACTCACTTGGCCGCCTGTAGGCAGCTGTGTCGCCGCTACGCTGGATGCAATGGTTTGGGCCAAAACTGGGTTTGAAAACAAACCCGCTATCCCTAGAAGCTGCGCCAACACACATATATGTACACGCGGCTTAGCACCCAGACGCTTGAGAACGTCTGCTTCCAAGGGGCGTGTTTGTTCAAGGCGAAACATAGCCATTCCGATTCGGAATGGCGGCGGACTTCTTGAGGGATATTTGCGCGAGTTGTTCAAAAACCAAACTCACGCGCTAGAACGGTAAAGTAACTTGCAGCCAATAACGGTTGCGGTCGCGTGTACCGTCCTGGTCGTTACCCGTTTGTGTAGGATTGGGATTGCTGCCATCTTTTCGCGCCCAAGTGGCTTTGATGTTGATGCCATCTTCTGTGGTGTACCCAATGCTGGCACCAAAGCCTTTATAGACATTGCGGTTGTGCTGTGGTCCGCCCGGGTATGACGGGTCGTGCGCTAGCCACACTTGCCCCCAGTCGTAGAAGGCAGCCATATTGATGCCGGATTCCAGTTGATGTTTGATTTCTAGCTGAATCAGCTGCGCGTCTGTGCCTGAGCCTTCACCCGTTGGGTACGCTCGCACGCCATTCATGCCACCGAGCTGCATCTTTTCTGATGAGTCAAGGTTTTTGTCAGCCAGCTGCCCAGAGACCGAAACAAGTGCTGATGTTTGCGTAGTAATCGGCTGCTGCCAGCTGCCATTGAGGCGAATTTTGTTAAAAATACCCTCGGTTTGGACGGTTGTGGCATCTGTTTGCTGACTCAAAGACCCATCTAAATTGATGATGCCGTGGGATAGTTGTAGCGCATAAGTACCCGTTCCACCCCCCGGGTTGAGGTCACGGTAGAAGCCCGAGACCTGGGCCGTCATGACTTTGGCGTTGTAGTCGGACATCACCAAACCCTGGGCCGATGTGTTTTGGAAGTTTTTGTTGTCTGCCGTCAGGGTCACGGTGGCGCTTCGGTCGTCCTCACGCAGCAATGGGTAGATCCATTCCATGCCTTGTGTCATGGCACGGCCCACGGCGCCAACCATGCCCTGTTCGCCAACCACGACTTCGTAACTCATGGCCGAGGCGTTCAGGCCCATGCGCCAACCATCGGTACCGACTGGCACGCTGTAGGCCAGTCGGGCGTAGTCGCTACCCCGTGTGTGGACGGCCACCACATTGAGCAAATCCCCCAAATCGTTGGGGTTGAACCAGTTCAATGTGGTCATGAAACGCATGAAACCCGTTGAACGTGAGCCGGCGTTGTCAATGCTGAGTTCAGCCTGGCGGGTACGACCTTGGTACAACTTAAGCAATAGCTCGGTTTCGCCTGCGTCACGACCTTGGCGCAAAGAACCTTGGGCGCTCAAGCCTGGAATGTCATTGGCCAAGGCCAGTGCACGGTCCAAGGACTTGCTGTTCAAAGGCTCGCCCGTTTTTTGTTGCGCTTCAATGATGGCTTCGACGTGGGCTTGGGTGTTGGGCAGATCTTCGAGCTCTTGCTCAATTTCAACTTTGGAGAAGACCGATTCAATGACGTCGACCGTCAAAACACCGTCGGTCAGATCTTGGGGCGGCAAGATGGCACGCGCTAAGTAGTTGTTTTTGCGGTAATAAGACTCAACCACCATGCCGATTTCGAGCATTTGCTCGTACGTCATGGGGGTATCAATGAAAGGTTCGACGATGCCCCTGAGCTCCATATCGCCCAAGATGGTGACACCTTGGAATTGGATGGATTTGAGGGTAATGAGGGCTTTGGCGGCCTCTTCCACCTCTTGCTGCTCCACCATTTTGTCCATGGCCGCATCGACCAAGCTGCGTGGCTGTTTGGGTTTAGCAAAGGATTTGCCGGTGATAGCTTCAGCCCATTCCGTGACGGGCAGGTTCGTTTTGCCCTCAATCGCGCGCAGGACGGTGCCTGCATCTTTAGGCACAACGGGGTCGTAGATGTCCAACGACCCTGCCAAAAGACACAGGAATGCAATCGCAGCAATGATTCGCGACCGAGTTAATTTCACAAAACGAGTACTAAAACAACCATAGGGGTTGTCTTAATGCAAGTTCCGTGCCTTGCCGCTTTTGACAGTTAGATGAGGGTTTTCAGGCTTTATCGTGCGCTGGGCTGCAGATTCTCTAGGATTTGAACCGTCAGATCATCCCGGGAAAGGTCTTGTTGGGGTATGTAGGCCCGCACAATCCATCCCTCTTGCCGATAGGCAGCGACCACAGCTTCTGTCAATTGATTGAGTTCATGCCGCGTCAAGTCACGGTTAAGGTACGGTGATGCTGTGGTTTGGAGTTGCTCAGGCGTGAATTGCCTTGCACCTAAAAACTTGATCACTTTAGGTTTCACCGTGGTTTGATCGTTCAAAACCATGACTGGCGGATAAGCCTCGCGCAACCGTGCACTGCGTTGCAATTGATTCTGTTTCAGCGTTTGCTCGGCTTGACGAGACAATGCCCCTGCATCGTAGGTCGGTATTTGCTTGGGGTCGTAACCAGACTGTGCGCAGACATGTGATGTCAAAAATACAAAAGATCCAGCCAATAACGATGTCAAGTTACGCATAAAACCCCTTTCCATGTCAGATGGTTTGTACATATCAAGCATAGCGTGTGCCAAAGTTTGCGCTTCAGTCGGTCAGCGCTTTTCTCTTAAATTGATCTGGCAAATTGCACTCAGCCAGCTCTGACTCCAACTGCGGATCGCCCACCAAGTACTCGCCGCGCTTGGCAAAGTTGGCATTCATGCGTTTGCTGTAGGTCTCAGACACATTAGCCACATTACGCGTGACGGTTTTCATGGTGTCTTTGCTTTTCATGCCGCGTTTTTTATCGATCTCACGCTCATTTGCTTCAGATAACACCATGTAGTGCTGGGCCAATGCCTCGAAATCTTTGGCACCCTGTTGCTGCCCCTTGCGGGCAAGCAAAGCAGACACATTCAGCTGCAATGCCGCACATCGGTTATATAAGTAAGACAAGCGCGTGGGGTCTTTGTAGGTTTGGTACTGGACACGCAACTCATCAAAGGTACGAAGTTCTGCTGACTGGCCTAGCTTAGGCGTCAATAGCAAGGCCAGCACTAACAGGGTTGGACTTTTCATATTTTTAAGTTGTAGTGTCAATTTTTCTTGGCATAGATCATGCTTAATTAAATTCAAATTCGTTTTTTCAGGAGTTCACCATGTCTACTACCCAACACCTTTCAGGCGCAAAATTGACCAGCTTTACGCTCGATGAGCTAACAAAAGCCGCCGATATGCTCGAAACCGCTGGCCGCTACGAAGAAGCCATCGATCTTTATCGCCAATGGTTGAAGCATAGTCAAGATGAACGCAAGCATGTTGCATGGTTCAATTATGGCTGGCTCTTGCAAAAACAAAATCTCTTCAGTGATGCAGCCAATGCCTACGACCAGTTGACCAACAATTACGCCAACTATTTGTCCGGCCACGCTGCGGCCTAAACACCACCAAACATCAAACCACTGCTCCTCCTCGGTGGTTTTGTGTTTGATTTTTATGTTTACATAAGATAAATCGTATTCATATTTATTTTAAGAAAAATGCAATTTTGAAGCGACAATAAAAAAAGGACTTAGATTTCTCTAAGTCCTTTTAGGATTTTGGTGGGACCAGCGGGGGTCGAACCCACGACAAACGGATTAAAAGTCCGCTGCTCTACCAACTGAGCTATGGTCCCATCACGTAGGATCTTCAGCGTTTGCTTCGTACCCTGCGAAGACTAAGAGTATAACGCATTTTTCAGCCTTTTGGCAACGCAGCTGAAGAAATTTGATCAAGCACCCAACCCGCCGCGCACTGCCCAAATGTTGCTGTCACGCTGACTACTGAGCCATAACCACTGCAATTGAGCGAGCCATCGCCCTGTACTTCGCAGCTCGCATCAGGCGGAGCCACCGTTTCTCGACTGAATACACAAGTCACGCCCATTTTTTTACCATCGCGCGCGGCTCCGTGTTCACGGCGCAAGTTGTAACGCAACTTGGCCAACAGTGGATCATGGCTGGTTTTGGAAAGGTCATCAACCTCTACCTGATGTGCATGGCGTTTACCCCCCGCTGCCCCCACAGTGATAAACAAACTTTGATGTTTGAGCGCCCAAGCCGCCATCGCAGTCTTGGCTTTGATCTGATCGCAAGCATCAATCACCGCATCCGGTTGCGCGTGAGGCAAGATGGATGGCCAGTTGTCTGGCGTCACAAAATCTTCAATGCAGCTCACCACACAGGTGGGATTGATGCGTGCAATGCGCTGGCGCATGGCCTCGACTTTGGCCAGGCCCAGCGTGTCAACGAGCGCGTGAATTTGCCGGTTGATGTTGGATTCGGCAACGTTGTCGAGGTCAATCAAAGTCAATCGCCCTACCCCACTGCGAGCCAAGGCTTCCACCGTCCAAGACCCAACGCCGCCAATGCCAACCACCACCACATGGGCACAACGAATGCGCTGTGCACTACTTACCCCATACAGTCGGGCTAAGCCGCCAAAGCGACGTTCCAAATCTGCGTCTTCAAGCACAGGCGGTGCGCTCTAGACGTGCCGCTTGCTGGCGCAAAGCCAGCACAGCACCAGTGAAGATTGCCAGCACCGCCAGCACGGCATTCAAACTGAGGGTGGAAAGCCCACTCAAGCCCTGCCCCACGGTACAGCCCATGGCTGTGACACCTCCCACCCCCATGAGCACACCGCCCACAAGGTGCTGCCCTAGATCGCGGGCATCGGCAAAGCTTTCCCAGCGGAAGGTTCGGCTTTGAATCGCCGAAACGGCAGAGCCGCAAATCACCCCCACCACAGCCAAGACGCCCGTGGTGAGCACCTTGGACGCATCGCTGTAAAACATGAGCCAATCCAACGTATTGGCGATGGGTGCAACAAAGTTAAGCGCTTCTATGCGGCCTGAGCTGGTTCCCAAGTACACCGCATCAAGGGTTTCAGGGTGTTCAGGCACAAACCCCAAATGGCCACTCACCCACCACATGGCCACCACAATGGCTCCCACGCCAACGCCCGCCAACAAACTGTTGGCAGTCCAAAACTCTTTGTCGTTCAGCACCCAAAACAAAATACCAGCAGCCACGATGTAGCCAACTCCGCTCACGCCCAAGGCATGTAGGCTCGCACCGGCTGGCATGTCAATGAACACGGTATCTACTGTCAGCGTGCGCAACACGGCCGTGATGCCTTTCATGGTGGCAAAGGCTGTGATGCCCATCACCAAAACCACCACCACCGATTTGAGGTTGCCGCCCCCCACACGCACCAAGGCTTTGTTGCCGCAACCGGAAGCGATGACCATGCCATAGCCAAACATCAAGCCGCCCACCACGGTAGACAGCCACATCAAGCGATGACTGGCGTACAGGGTTTTGCTGGCGTCAATCAAGCCTAGATCTGACAAGGCAGTAAAGCCGAAGGTGGCGACGGCAACAGCGCAGGCCCACTGGCGTGCGCGGGTCCAGTCGCCCATGTGCACCACATCCGAAATCGCACCCATGGTGCAAAAGTGTGTGCGTTGACTGATGAAGCCCAACAGCAAGCCCCCAAGAAAAAAGGCCCCAAGGACCTCTTTGGTGAGCGTGGTCAGCTCGTTCATTTGAGTTTGGCCAAACGCTCAGAAGCCGCTGCCGCAGCTTCGGTATGCGGATAAGCCTTGACCACTTCAGCCAGGGTCTTACGTGCCGCCTTGATGTCTTTCAGATCCAGCTGACAGTTGGCCACTGACAGCATGGCGTCGGCCGCGCGCATGTGGCTTGGGGCTTTTGCGAGCAAGGTGTTGAAGTTTTTAATGGCATTGGTGTAGTCACGGTTGGCATACTGAGCATTGCCCAACCAAAACAACGACGGCACCACATAGCCGCTCTTGGGGTTGCGTTTGATGAAGTCGTTGAAGGCCATGCTGGCTGCACCAAATTCACCTTTACGGAAAATGGCCAAAGCATCTTCATACGCCTTGGTTTCTGCAGGCTCAGCCACAAACTCCACGCCATCCACCTTGACCTTGGCGGGCTCAAATTTCTTGAGGCGGTCGTCCACGCCTTGCGATAGCTCTTGGGCGCGGCGTAGCTCTTGGGTCAACTCTTCTTTTTCACCACGCAAACGCGCAGTTTCAGCGCGCAAGGCTTCAAACTGATTTTGTTGCTCTAGCAAGCTGCGTTGAAAGTTTTGAATCTCTTCACCTTGGCGCTCGACGCGCTGACGCAGATCCAAAATAGCACGACGCGCTTCCTCATCTTCAAAAAGAGCGGCTTGAGCGCTGACACTGGCTAAGACTGCAGCAGCCAACGCCACCGCGCGCAGAGAAAAAGAAGTGTTCAGTTTCATTGGTAGTTCAATGCCGCACGGCGGTTTTGAGAGTAAGCCGATTCGTCAGAGCCTTGGGCCACTGGTTTTTCTTTGCCAAAGCTCACCGATTCCATTTGACCTTCGGGCACGCCCAATGCGCTCAACGCGCGACGCACGGCGTCCGAGCGCTTTTGGCCCAAGGCCAAGTTGTATTCGCTGCCGCCACGCTCGTCGGTGTGGCCTTCCAGGTTCACACGACGGTTGCGATCAGCACGCAAGTAGCGCGAGTGCGCTTCGAGCACGCTTTGGTACTCGCTCTTGACGGTGTAGCTGTCGAGATCAAAGTAAATGATGTGTTCCACACCTGCAGGGCCTGTCTTGATGCCTTGCATGGCGCCCAAGTTGCGGGAGTTCAACCCGTTGACCCCACTTTGGCCAGCCGCACCACCAGAACGATCATCCACTTGCACGTCATCTAATTTGACGCCGGAAGCGCAGCCTGCCAAAGCAGCCGCCACAGAAACGATAAGAAGAAGTTTTTTCATAGCCATCCGTTGAAGAGTAAAAATTTAAGGCAGCGCCTTACTGAAAGGGCCCCAGTTCGGTTCTCGCAAATCACCACCCTGACCCGACAATCGGGCCTTGATACGGCCATCCAAAGTCGTGGTCATCAGCGCCTCACGGCCATCTTGCTGAGTCGCGTACACAATCAAGCGGCTGTTGGGGGCGAAACTGGGGCGTTCATCACGGCTGGTGTCGGTGATAGCAGCCACGTTACCGCTGGCAATGTCCATCACATGCAACTTAAACGCACCACCAATGCGAGAGATATAGGTCAACCAACGGCCATCGGGGCTGATCGAGGGCGAAATGTTGTAGGTGCCATTGAAGGTCACGCGGTTAGCTGGCCCGCCCGAGGCTGGCATGCGGTAAATCTGAGGTGCGCCGCCGCGATCGCTCACGAAATAAATGGCAGAGCCATCGGGCGAAAACACGGGCTCGGTGTCAATGGCTGCAGATTGCGTCAAGCGGCGAGGCTCACCGCCGTTGGCATCAATGACAAACAATTGCGAGCCACCATCGCGGCTGAGTGTCACGGCCAAGCTGCGACCATCTGGCGACCAGCTCGGCGCACTGTTGGAGCCACGGAAATTGGCAATCACACGTCGCTTGCCTGTCGACACATCATGCACATACACGACGGGCTTGCGCGACTCAAACGAGACATAGGCCAATTGAGTGCCTGAGGGCGACCAGCTGGGTGAAATGATCGGCTCTGGACTGGCCAAGGCCGACTGCGCGTTTTCGCCGTCAGAGTCGGCCACCCACAAATTAAAACGAGCGCCTGACTTGGTCACATAAGCAATGCGGGTGGAAAACACCCCCTTGTCGCCAGTGAGTTTTTCGTAAACGAAATCCGAGATTTTGTGCGAGGCCAAGCGCAAATCGCCTGTCACCACCACATAGCTCATGGCGCCTAAGTCTTGTCCACGCACCACATCCCACAGGCGGATGCGCACGTCATAGCGGCCATCGTTCATGCGGCTGATGCTGCCTGTGAGCAAGGCATCAGCGCCCTTTTGGCGCATGGCGCTGATGTCGGGGCGTTGGGTCTCGTCCGTCACCACTCCCGCTGTGACACCGCGGAATTGGCCGCTGCGTTCAAGGTCTGCCTGAACAATGGCTGAGATTTTTTGTGGCGATGTTTCTTCCCCGCGCAACGGGGCAAAGGCAATAGGCACTTGGGTCAAACCCACACCAGACACCTCCACACGAAACTGCGCCCAGCTTGGCAGCGCCAATAAACCGGCGGTCAAAAGTCCAAGTGCGCAGCGAAAAAGGTGACGTGTCATGGTGAAAGAGATAGCCAAACGAATCCATAGATTTTAGTGGCGAACGAGTGGCGATAATGCGTTGTATTGCGTTTGTTGCCACTCTGAGAATTTATGACCACCACCGACCCTTTGCAGCCCTCTGACTCTTTGTTGCTCAGGCTCAAACGCGTGGCTCCCTGGTTCTCTGGGCATCCGGGTGCTCTGGCCTTGGGCATTGCCGGGATTTTTGTGGGTGCGGCCACTGAGCCAGCCATTCCCGCCATGATGAAGCCCCTGCTCGATACGGGTTTTGACCGTGGCACGCTTGACCTGTGGATGATCCCGGTTGTCTTGCTGCTGTTATTTGGCGTTCGTGGATTTGCCGGTTTTGTCGCCGCCTATTGCTTGGCTCGCGTGACCAACTACTCGATGGAAGGCCTGCGTCAACGCCTGTTTGAGAAGTTACTCAAAGCCGATCCCAAACTATTTGCGGACAAACACACCAGCGGCCTGACCAACACCATGGTGTACGAAGTCAACAACGGGGCCAGCTTGTTGGTCTCTACCCTGCTCGCATTTGCCAAAGACTTGGTCACGCTGCTTGCGTTGCTTGGCTATTTGTTGGTGCTGAATTGGAAACTTACCCTCATTGTGTTTGCCATTTTCCCGCCCATTGCATGGGTGGTGAAAAACCTCTCTCGCCGTCTCGACCATGTGACCCGGGCTAGCCAGGATGCGACGGACGATTTGGCCTATGTCGTGGAAGAAAACGTACTCGCCTACCGCATGGTGCGCTTACACAACGCCCAGCAAAGCCAAACCCACAAGTTTGCAGGCTCCAACCTCAAATTACGCCAACTCGCAATCAAAGCCGTCATTGCCAACTCGGTCATGACACCGCTCATCCAAATGCTGGCTGCCTTGGCCTTGTCTGCCGTCATCATGGTGGCGCTGTACCAAAGCACGGGCGACAGCAACAGCCAAACCGTCACCGTGGGCAGTTTTGCCGCCTTCATCACCGGCATGTTGATGCTCATTTCGCCCATCAAGCATTTGTCCGAAGTGGCGGGCACGCTCACGCGCGGCGTCACCTCGCTGGAGCGCGGCTTGAACTTGCTTGAGCTCGCGCCCGACGAAACCCAAGGCACGCACACCAGCGACCATGCCAAAGGCGAAATCAGCTTTGACCACGTCACCTTGCAATACCCTTCGGCCACCAGCCCTGCCCTGAATGGCGTGAGCCTCACCATTCACCCCGGCCAAACTGTGGCCTTGGTTGGCCCCTCAGGCTCGGGCAAAACCACCTTGGCCAACCTATTGCCCCGCTTTCTTGACCCCAGCGCGGGGCAAGTCAGCCTAGACGGCGTACCACTCAAAGACTGGTCCCTCGTCAGCTTGCGTCGCCAAGTAGCCTATGTGAGCCAAGACGTGGTCATGTTCAACGACACCGTGGCGCAAAACATCGCCTTGGGCGAAACCGTCGACACGGAGCGCGTGTGGAAAGCCCTGGAAGCCGCCAATTTGGGCGACTTTGTACGCGGACTGCCCCACCAAGAAAACACGCTCGTTGGCCACAACGCCACCCAACTCTCGGGCGGCCAGCGCCAACGCTTGGCAATTGCCCGCGCCATTTACAAAGATGCGCCTATTTTGATTTTGGACGAAGCCACCTCGGCCTTGGACACAGCTTCTGAGCAAGCCGTAAAAGACGCACTGAATGTGCTGATGCAGGGCCGTACCTCGCTGGTCATTGCGCACCGTTTGTCCACCATCGAACACGCCGACCTGATTGTGGTGATGCAAGCGGGCAGCATTGTGGAGACGGGCACGCACACCCAACTCATGGCCCAAGGCGGCGCGTATGCAGCGCTTTACCAGGTGGCTGCACAAAGCACGGACAACCATTTTTCTGACGCAACCAGCATCTGAGCCACCTATGAGCCAAGCATCCATCAGCGGTTTCACTTTCATTCGCAACGGCGTGGAGCTGGGCTTCCCGTTTGAGGCCTCCATTCGCTCTCTCTTGCCCTTGGTCGATGAGTTTGTTGTGGTCGTGGGCAAAAGCAACGATGACACCTTGGCTCGCATTCATGCCATTGGCTCACCCAAGATTCGCATCATTGAAACCATCTGGAACGAACGCATGGCCGACCGTGGCTTTGTGTACGCCCAACAAAAAATGATCGCCCAATTTGCCTGCACTGGCGACTGGGCGTTTTATTTGGAAGGCGACGAAGTGGTTCATCAAGATGAGCTAGCCAACATCCGCGCCAGTGTGGACAAGCACCACCCCAACCCTGCCGTCGAAGCCTTGGTGTTTGACTACTTTCATTTCTACGGCACACCCGAGTTTGTGGCCAACAGCCCCGCGTGGTACCGCCGCGAATGCCGCCTGATTCGCAACACCATCCGCTCGTACGCTCCCGATGGGCAGTATTGGCTCATCACGGCTGACCACAAAAAAGGCCGTAATCCGCAAGCCGCCTTGGCCAATGCCCACATCTACCACTACGGCTGGGTGCGAAGCAACGAGGCCATGCAAAAGAAACTGGACCAAGTGAGCAAGTTTTGGTCTCATGGCGCGCCGACCATCCGCTACAGCCAGTTTGACGCGCAAGTGTTGCAGCCATTCGTGGGCACGCATCCTGAGTTGGTGAAGCCTTGGCTAGAAAGCTCGGCGGAAAAGAGCTTCACGATTGACCCAGATTACAAGCTGACCAAGCGTGAGAAGCGTCACCGGTGGTTGATGAAGTTGGAGAAGGCGTTTGGGCTGGACTTCAGTCGCAAGCATTTCAAGTTGGTTGCTTGAACTTCTGCTTTAAGTCATTGCTCTCGCACGTCCACGTCACGGCCAGCACCTGACACGGCTTAACGTCCCTGCGGGCCGTGATGGCGCCGTATCAGGCACTGACCGCGACGTGAACTTGAGGTCGATGTCAGCACGCGGCGCTAGCTCTCTGTCTTTAGCGATGCGTAGCAAGCAAAGCGCTTGGGGTGTTTGATTTGGCGCCATCACGGCCCGCAGGGACGTTAAGCCAAGTCAGACACCCCAAGTGCTTTGCGCCCTCAGCCACCGAGGGGAAGTTCAAAACCAAACGCAACCTCAGAGCAACACAATGTCGTACTGCACCTGCGACATCGACGCCTCAGGCTGCAAAGAAATCGGCTTGCCAATGAAGTCGCTCAACCCCGCCAAATGTTGGCTTTCTTCGTCTAGCAACACATCAATCACCCCAGGCGAAGCAATGACACGGAACTCTTTGGGATGGAACTGGCGAGCCTCGCGCAAGATCTCGCGCAAGATGTCATAGGCCACGGTGCGCGTGGTTTTCACACTGCCCTTGCCTTCGCACACGGGGCATGGCTCGCACAGCATGTGAGCCAGTGATTCGCGGGTGCGTTTGCGGGTCATTTCCACTAGGCCCAAGGCCGAATAGCCGCTCACCATCGTCTTCACACGGTCACGGGCGAGTTGTTTCCGAAACTCAGCCAACACAGCTTCGCGGTGGTCTTCGCGGGTCATGTCAATGAAGTCGGCGATGATGATGCCGCCCAAGTTGCGCAAGCGCAGTTGGCGGGCAATTGCGCCTGCGGCTTCTAGGTTGGTTTTGAAAATCGTTTCGTCAAAGTTGCGCGCGCCTACGTAGCCGCCCGTATTCACGTCAATCGTAGTCAGGGCCTCGGTTTGGTCGACGATGAGGTAGCCGCCCGATTTCAAATCGACGCGACGCCCCAAGGCCTTGCCCACTTCATCGTCGATGTTGAAGAGGTCAAAAATCGGGCGCTCGCCTTTGTACAGCTGCAGTTTGTCCACCGCGCTAGGCATGAACTCCGTGCCAAAGGTTTTGAGTTTTTGAAACTGCTCAGCCGAGTCAATGCGGATGGTTTGCGTGGTTTCGCTCACCAAGTCGCGCAGCACGCGTTGCAGCAGGCTCAGGTCTTGGTGCAACAGAGATTTGGGTGGCAAGCGGGTCGAGGCTTCTTTGATGCGGGCCCAGGTTTTGCGCAGGTAGGCAATGTCTTCACCTAGCTCAGCATCGCTGGCATCTTCGCCGTTGGTGCGCAAAATGAAACCACCCGTTTTGCCATCGGGGGCGGTGGCTTCGGCCAAGCTTTGCAGGCGTTGGCGCAAGGCCTCGCGCTGCTCAAACGGGATTTTTTGCGACACACCAATGTGCTGGTCTTGCGGCAAAAACACCAACAAGCGGCCCGCAATGCTGATTTGCGACGACAAGCGTGCGCCTTTGGTGCCAATCGGGTCTTTGATGACTTGCACCAAGATCGACTGACCTTCAAACACTTGTTTTTCAATCGGCATGACAGGGGCTGGCTCGCCCTTGTCGTTGTCGGCGTGGCGTGCGGCCACGCTGCT
This sequence comes from Limnohabitans sp. MORI2, assembly GCF_027925025.1. NCBI lineage: Bacteria > Pseudomonadati > Pseudomonadota > Betaproteobacteria > Burkholderiales > Comamonadaceae > Limnohabitans > Limnohabitans sp. MORI2. Next base: position 1,266,013 of record NZ_AP027058.1, on the reverse strand, counting down.
CATCAAATCGGCCACATGCAAAAACGCGGCACGCTCTAGGCCAATGTCGATGAAGGCCGACTGCATGCCTGGCAACACACGCGCCACTTTGCCCAAGTACACATTGCCCACCAAGCCGCGCTCGAGCGTGCGCTCGACGTGCAGTTCTTGCACCGCGCCCGTTTCGACAATGGCCACACGGGTTTCTTGCGGCGACCAGTTGATGAGGATGTCTTGTTGCATGGCGAACCCAACTTAAACCTTGAATCCAAACACGCGCAACAGCTGCGCGGTTTCAAACATCGGCAGCCCCATGATGCCAGAGTAGCTACCGCTGATGTGCTCGATGTATGCAGCCGCCCTGCCCTGCACCGCATACGCGCCGGCTTTGCCCATGGGCTCACCGCTGGCCACATAGCTTTGAATTTGTGTGCGCGTCAAAGGCGCAAAGCGCACGTTGGACACGCTGAGAGCCTGTTCTGTTTTGAGTGGTTTGCCCGCTTTAGAGAGCGTACCCATGGCGACCGAGGTCAACACGCGGTGGGTTTGACCGCTCAATGTGCCGAGGATGTGCGCAGCATGTTTGGCATCGTCTGGCTTGCCCAGAATGGTTTTACCCAAGGCCACGGTGGTATCGCTGCACAACACAGGGGCTAAAGGCAAGCCGCGGCGCTGCATGCGGGCCAAGGCGGCTTCGAGTTTGAGCAAGGTCACGCGTTGCACGTAGGCACGCGGCGCTTCGTTGGGCAACACCACTTCTAGTGCTTCGGCGTCTTCGTGCTCATCAGCCAGCAAAAGCTCGTAGCGAATACCCAGCTGCTCTAGCAATTGGCGGCGGCGTGGGCTCTGCGAGGCGAGATAAACGAATTTGAAGTCAGGCATATATGGCTCTAGTTGCTTCACTCGCGGTGATACGGATGGTTGGCATTGATCGACCACGCACGGTAGAGCTGCTCCACCAACAACACGCGCACCATGGCGTGTGGCAGGGTCAGGTCGGAAATGCGGATGCGCTCGTGCGCTTGCTTTTTGAACTCAGGGCACAAACCATCGGGCCCGCCAATGACCAAGGCCACATCGTCTGCCTCGAGCTGCCAATGCTTGAGCTTGGCGGCCAAGGCCACGGTGGTGAGGTTGGTCCCGCGCTCGTCCAGCGCCACGATGCGGCAGCCGCGCGGAATGGCAGCTTCGATGCGCTCGCGCTCGGCGGCGTAGATGGTGTCTAGCGTTTTAGAGCTGCGCGGCTCGGTTTTGACGGCCTTGAGCTCGACCTTCAGCTCAGACGGAAACCGCTTGGCGTAATCGTCCCAAGCGGTTTGCGCCCAGTCCGGCACACGTTGGCCGACTGCGACGACCCACAGCTTCATGCTTTGCGGGCAGTGGTCTTTTTAGCGGCTGGGCGTTTGGCGGCAGTTTTGGCTGCGGGCTTGCCCGCAGTGGTCGCGGCACGCGCAGCAGATTTCGCCGAAGACTTAGCGCCTTTGAGTGCCACCTTAACGATGGGCAACTTGGCGGCAGTCTTGGCAGCGGGCTTTTTGGCAGCAGCTGTTTTGGCGGGTGCCGCTTTTGCCGAGCCAGCAGACGCTGAACGCGATGCAGGCTTTGCCGATTTGGCGGCTGGCTTCTTATCTGCAGCAGCTTTCTTAGTCGCAGGTTTTTTGCCAGCCGACTTCTTGGCAGGAGTATCTTCTTTAGGCTCAGCGGCCTTGACAGGCTTAGGCGCACCAAACTTCAAACGCACAGGCTTTTCGCCCCAAATTTCTTCGAGGTTGTAGTAGCTTCGGATGGTGGGTTGCATGATGTGCACCACCACTGGGCCGCAGTCCACAATGATCCACTCACCGTTGTCTTCGCCCTCGATGCGAGGCTTGCCAAAACCGCCTTCACGCACTTTGTCGCGCACGCTGGAGGCCAAGGCTTTGGTTTGACGGTTGGACGTACCCGAGGCCACGATGACGCGCTCAAACAGCGAGGACAGGTGTTCGGTGTCAAACACCTGGAGGTCTTGGGCTTTGACGTCTTCCAGCGCATCCACCACGGTGCGTTGCAGTTTTTGGACGTCTTTTTTAGCGCTTGTATCGTTCATCGGTTCAATCTATAGAGGCTGTGTTGTTCAATGTAATGCTGCACCGAAGCGGGCAACCAGTTTGAAAAAGGCGGTTGCGCCACCGTGTGCTGGGCGTAGTGGGCGCGAATGTCAGTGGCGCTCACCTTGAGGCTGGGCATGTCCAGCCGCTGCACATCGGGCGATACCACATTGTGCCACTGTGCCGCCCCACCCCGCTGCGCCACCACCAAGGTAGCGAGTTTCAAAATGTCTTGCCAACGATGCCAAGTCTTGAAGGCATTGGCTTGATCGGCCCCAATGAACAAAAACAGGTCGTCATTGGGGTGCTCGGCCTTGAGCTCTAGCAAGGTGTCGTAGGTGTAGGTCGCGCCTGCGCGGTTGATTTCGCGGTCATCCACCACCACGTTCGACTGGCCTTCAAACGCCAGACGCGCCATGGACAAGCGGTGTGGCGACGCGGTGAGCGTGTGGTCTTTGTGCCAAGCGTCCCCCGTGGGGATGATGCGCAACTGCTGCAGGCCAAACTGCGCCATGGCGTGCTGCGCCAATGCCAGATGCGCGATGTGCGGCGGGTCAAACGCACCGCCAAACACACCAAGTCTCGGCTTGTGGCTCATGTTCTATGCGGTTTAAAGCTGGCGCGCCAGCCAGTCCTGCGGCTGCAAAAAGTCGTGCAGCAAGTCGTGTTCGGGCGTGCCTGCCTCTGGCTGGTGCTGGTACGACCAGCTCACCAACGGCGGCATGGACAGCAAGATGGACTCGGTGCGCCCACCCGACTGCAAGCCAAAGTGCGTGCCACGGTCCCACACGAGGTTGAACTCCACATAGCGGCCACGGCGGTACAACTGGTGGTTGCGCTCGCGTTCGCCATAAGGGGTGTTCACACGGCGATCGACGATGGGCAAATAGGCCTGCAAAAAGGCATCGCCCACGCTTTGCAGCATCTCAAAGCTGCGCTCGAAGCCCAGCTCAGAAAAATCGTCAAAAAAGATGCCGCCAATACCGCGCTGCTCACTGCGGTGCTTGTTGCAGAAGTACTCGTCGCACCAAGTTTTGAAACGTGGGTACAAGTCTGCGCCAAACGGCTGCAGCGAATCGTGGCAGACCTGATGGAAATGCTTGGCGTCTTCGGCAAAGCCGTAGTAAGGCGTGAGGTCCATACCGCCGCCAAACCACGCCACGGTTTTGCCATTGGCAGGCGTGGCCGCAATCATGCGCACATTCATGTGCACCGTGGGCACATAGGGGTTACGCGGGTGAAACACCAACGACACGCCCATGGCCTCAAACGGCGCACCGGCCAACTCAGGTCGGTGTTGCGTGGCTGAGGGTGGCAACTTCGGGCCACGCACATGCGAGAACCCGCAGCCGGCACGCTCAAACACCGGGCCGTTTTCTAAGATTTTTGTGATGCCGTTGCCTTGCAGCTGCTCGCCCGGGCCTTTTTCCCAGTGGTCAGTCAAAAACTTGGCTTGCCCATCTTTGGCTTCAATCGCATCGGTGATGCGGCTTTGTAGGCCAACCAGGTAGTCGCGGGCAGCCGCTACAACGTGTGCATGGCTAGGGTCGTGGGGCGTGGTGGTCATCGTGAGTGGCTTATCGAGTTGTCGACGCGTCGTTGGCCGCAGGGGTACGCGGTGGCAAAGGTCGAATGGGGGCAGCTTGGTGGATGTGAAAGCCCTGAACGCCTTCGTACACCTGGGCAATGTGGGCGTAATCGGCTTGCACGTCGCCGCTCAATCGCAAGAAGTCATTGATCTTGGCTACTTTTTGGCCATAGTCAATCCGTAGCATGAGCAACGGCACATCGGCCCCCAAAGCCAGCTGGTAAAAGCCGCTGCGCCAGCCATCGGTCAGCTTGCGCGTGCCTTCGGGTGAAAGACCAATCCATAAAAACCCGTCGTTTTGCTTGTGGGTCTTCAAGGCATCCACCATCTCACCCACCACACCTTTGGGGGATGAACGGTCAATTGGCACAGCGCCAATGAAGCGAATCCAGCGGCCAAACAGCGGGATGCGAAATAGGCTCTCCTTGGCAAAAAACTGCACCGGCAAACCCACCGCCCACTTGACCGGCATCATGGTGACGAAGTCCCAGTTGCTGGTGTGGGGGTAGCCAATGAGCACGCCTTGTTTGGTGGGCAAGCCGTCAAACTCGATCTTCCAGCCCATGAGCTTGACCAACCATGCGGCCCACGCTTGGGGCTTGCATTGCACGGCAAGAGGTTTGGCGAATTCGCTGCTCATGGTCTACTGCTTATCGCGCAATCGCGCGGTAGCCAATGTCACTGCGGTACTGCACACCATCAAAGTGAATGCCTTTGATGGTGTCGTAGGCCTGCTGCTGCGCCAGCTTCAAAGTACCGCCCAAAGCGGTCACGCACAACACGCGGCCACCGCTGGTGAGCACTTGGCTGTCTTTCATCTGCGTGCCGGCGTGGAACACCACCACATCGTCGCTGTCTTGCGGCAAGCCGGTGATGGCGTCACCCTTGCGCGGGCTCATGGGATAGCCGTGTGCGGCCAACACCACGCCAATGGCAGTGCGGCGGTCCCATTCCAGTTCGAAATCGTCAAAGCGGGTTTCCGCGTGGTTGGCCGTAGCGGCCAGCAACACATCAACCAAATCGGTTTTCAAGCGAGCCATGATGGGCTGGGTTTCGGGGTCGCCCATGCGGCAGTTGAACTCGAGGGTTTTAACGTGACCTTGTGGGTCAATCATCAAACCTGCGTACAAGAAGCCGGTGAACGGAATCCCGTCTTTTTCCATGCCCTTGATGGTGGGCAAAATGATTTCGCGCATGGCGCGGGCATGCACCTCGGGCGTGACCACGGGCGCTGGCGAATACGCGCCCATGCCGCCCGTGTTGGGGCCTTGATCGGCGTCGAGCAAGCGCTTGTGGTCTTGGCTGGTGGCCAAGGGCAACACGGTTTTGCCATCGCACATGACGATGAAGCTGGCCTCTTCGCCTTGCAAAAACTCTTCAATCACCACGCGCGCGCCACCTTCGTTGTGGCTCACACCCAGCTTGTTGTCGAGCAACATGAAGTCAATCGCCTCGTGCGCCTCGGCGGCGGTCATCGCCACCACCACACCCTTGCCGGCGGCCAAACCATCGGCCTTGACCACAATCGGCGCACCTTTGGCGTTGACGTAGTCGTGCGCGGCTTGCGCGTCGGTGAAGGTTTCGTATTCAGCCGTTGGGATGTTGTGGCGCTTCATGAACGCCTTGCTGAACGCTTTAGAGCTTTCCAGCTGCGCGGCGGCCTTGGTAGGGCCAAAAATGCGCAGGCCGTGGGCGCGGAACTCGTCCACCACGCCTGCTGCCAATGGCGTCTCAGGCCCGACCACCGTCAGCTCAACGCCATTGCTTTGCGCAAATTCGCGCAAGGCCACCACGTCGGTGATGTCAATGTTGTCCAAGCGCTTGTCGCGTGCTGTGCCGCCGTTGCCGGGGGACACAAACACTTTTTGCACCTTGTTGGATTGGGCAATTTTCCACGCCAAAGCGTGTTCGCGGCCACCGCCGCCAATAACGAGTACGTTCATAGTGCTGCGTTGTGATAGACCTCTTGCACATCGTCAAGGTCTTCCAGCGCGTCCAAAAGTTTTTGCATCTTCGCAGCGTCATCACCCTCGAGCTCGATGGTGTTGTCTGCACGGTAAGTCACCTCGGCCATCTCGGCCTTCAGGCCCGCAGCTTCCAAAGCGTTTTTCACAGCCTCAAAGCTGGCCGGTGGCGTCAGCACTTCAATCGCGCCGTCGTCATCGGTGATCACATCGTCTGCGCCCGCTTCGAGCGCGATTTCCATGATTTGGTCTTCATTGCTGCCCGGCGCAAACACCAGCTGCCCGCAATGTTTGAACTGAAACGCCACCGAGCCCTCGGTGCCCATGTTGCCGCCGTTTTTGCTGAAGGCAAAGCGCACCTCAGCCACGGTGCGCACTTTGTTGTCCGTCATGGTGTCCACGATGATGGCCGCGCCGCCCACGCCATAGCCTTCGTAGCGAATTTCGTCGTAGTTCACGCCGTCCAAGTTGCCCGTGGCCTTGTCGACGTTGCGCTTGATGTTGTCAGCGGGCATGTTGGCCGCTTTGGCTTTTTCAATCGCCAAGCGCAAACGGGGGTTCATGCTCAAGTCACCGCCACCTTGACGCGCCGCCACGATGATTTCACGCGTGATGCGTGTCCAAATCTTGCCGCGCTTTTCGTCTTGACGCCCTTTGCGGTGTTGAATATTTGCCCATTTACTGTGGCCAGCCATCGAAAAATCCTCTTGAATTGAATTAACCTTATCTGGTTATTTTACTTTTCAAGTGATGGAGAACTTTTGATGGCCGAACCGATGCTGATTGCACGCCGCAATACGACTGAATGCCACATGTTGCCAGCCTTGGCCAACCGCCATGGCCTCATCACGGGCGCAACCGGCACGGGCAAAACCGTCACGCTGCAAACGCTGGCCGAAGGCTTCTCCAAAATCGGTGTGCCCGTGTTCATGGCCGACGTCAAAGGCGACTTGGCAGGTATCAGCCAGCCTGGCAACATTCCTCCTAAGCTCGCAGCGTCCATCCAAGAGCGCGGCCTGCCCATGCCAGAGCCCATTGGCTGCCCCACCACGTTGTGGGATGTGTTTGGCAAGTCTGGCCACCCTGTTCGCGCCACCATCACCGACATGGGGCCGCTGTTGTTGGGCCGCATGCTCAACCTCAACGACACCCAAGCGGGCGTGCTCAACATGGTCTTCAAAATTGCAGACGACCAAGGCTTGCTGCTGCTCGACCTCAAAGACCTGCGAGCCATGCTGCAACACGTGGGCGAACACGCACGCGAGTTCACCACCGAATACGGCAACGTCAGCGCCGCCAGCATTGGCGCGATTCAGCGTGCCTTGCTAGAGATCGAAGCCCAAGGCGGTGACCAGTTCTTTGGCGAGCCCATGCTCAACATCCAAGACTTCATGCAAACCGATGCCAAAGGCATGGGCGTGATCAACCTCTTGGCCGCCGACAAGCTGATGAACGCGCCGCGCCTGTACGGCACGTTCTTGCTGTGGATGCTCTCTGAAATGTTTGAGCAACTGCCTGAGATTGGCGACGTCGAAAAGCCCAAGATGGTGTTCTTCTTTGACGAAGCGCATTTGCTGTTCAACGAAGCGCCCAAAGTGCTGCTGGAACGCATCGAACAAATGGTGCGACTCATTCGCTCCAAGGGCGTGGGCGTGTACTTTGTCACCCAAAACCCGCTGGACGTGCCCGAAACCGTGCTGGGCCAGTTGGGCAACCGTGTGCAACACGCTTTGCGCGCCTTCACACCGCGCGACCAAAAAGCCGTCAAAGCCACCGCGCAAACCATGCGCGGCAAAGCGGGCCTCGACATTGAAAAAGCCATCACCGAGCTGGGCGTGGGCGAAGCCTTGGTCAGCTTGCTGGATGCCAAAGGCCGCCCGTCTGAGACCGAACAGGTCTATGTGCTCTTGCCCGGCAGCCAACTTGGCCCCATCACGCCAGAGCAACGCCATGCTTTGCTGGCCAACTCGTTGGTGGCTGGGGTGTATGAACAAACCTTGGACCGTGAATCGGCTTATGAGCGCCTCAAGGGTGCAGCGCCTGCTGCTGGTTCGCCTGCAGCGGCTGGCGCTGCTACTGGAGCAATATCTCCCGCAGGCCAAGCGCCAGCACAGCCGTCGGTGACGGACCAAGTCTTGTCTGGTTTAGGTGAAGCCCTGTTCGGCTCCACAGGCCCACGCGGCGGTCAGCGCCAGGGCCTGGCGCAAGTCATGGTCAAGTCGGCTGTGCGCAACATCGGCTCGGCCGTGGGCCGCGAGATTGTGCGTGGAGTGATGGGCAGCATTTTGGGTGGACGCAAGCGCTAAACCGCCTTCGCGAAACCAATAAACAAGCCCATAAAAAAATGCCGCCTGTGGCAACACAGACGGCGTTTTTGTTGAAACGATTGAATGAACAACCGCAGAGGGCTTAGCTCGTGGCAGGCTCTTCCGAGTGGCTGGCTTCGCCTTTCGAGCCTTTGTCTTTCTTAGGCAAAGGCGTGATGTCGAGCAGCACTTCTTCTTTGTCGTCGATGTCCACACTCAAGCGGCCACCTTCGGTGAGGCGACCAAACAGCAATTCGTCGGCCAAGGCCTTGCGAATCGTGTCTTGGATGAGGCGTTGCATGGGGCGTGCACCCATGAGCGGATCAAAACCCTTCTTGGCCAAGTGCTTGCGCAGCGTGTCGCTGAAGGTGACTTCGACTTTCTTCTCAGCCAACTGGCCTTCGAGTTGCAGCAAGAACTTGTCGACCACGCGCATGATGACGTTTTCGTCCAAGGCCTTGAAGCCTACGATGGCGTCCAAACGGTTGCGGAACTCAGGCGTGAACAAGCGCTTGATGTCGCCCATTTCGTCGCCAGGGGCGCGAGGGTTGGTAAAGCCAATAGTGGCTTTGTTCATGGTCTCAGCGCCCGCGTTGGTTGTCATGATGAGGATGACGTTGCGGAAGTCGGCCTTGCGTCCGTTGTTGTCGGTCAACGTGCCGTGGTCCATCACCTGCAACAACACGTTGAAGATGTCGGGGTGCGCTTTTTCGATCTCGTCGAGCAACAGCACGCAGTGCGGCTTCTTGGTCACGGCTTCGGTCAGCAAACCACCTTGGTCAAAGCCCACGTAGCCGGGAGGCGCACCAATCAGGCGGCTCACAGCATGGCGCTCCATGTACTCAGACATGTCAAAGCGAATCAGCTCAATGCCCATGATGTAGGCCAACTGCTTGGCCGCTTCGGTCTTGCCCACGCCCGTGGGGCCGCTGAACAAGAATGCGCCAATCGGTTTGTCGGCTTTGCCTAGACCCGAACGCGCCATCTTCACGGCAGAGGCCAGCACTTCCAAGGCCTTGTCTTGACCAAACACCACGCTCTTCAAATCGCGTTCGATGGTTTGCAGCTTGCTGCGGTCGTCGTTGGACACATTGGCGGGCGGAATACGCGCAATCTTGGCCACGATGTCTTCAATCTCGGCCTTGCCAATGGTTTTCTTGCGCTTAGACGCCACCAAGATGCGTTGCGCCGCACCAGCCTCGTCAATCACGTCAATCGCCTTGTCGGGCAAGTGGCGGTCGTTGATGTACTTGGCGCTCAGCTCAGCAGCCGCTTGCAGCGCAGCCAAAGCGTACTTGACGTTGTGGTGCTCTTCAAAGCGCGACTTCAAGCCTTTGAGGATGTCCACGGTTTCAGGCACGGTGGGCTCGACCACATCGACCTTTTGGAAACGACGGCTCAAGGCCGCGTCTTTTTCAAAGATGCCACGGTATTCAGTGAACGTGGTAGCGCCAATGCACTTGAGCTGACCGCTGGACAGTGCAGGTTTGAGCAAGTTAGAGGCATCCAAGGTTCCGCCAGACGCAGCCCCCGCGCCAATGAGCGTGTGAATTTCGTCGATGAACAAAATCGCATTGGTCTTGCCCTGCAACGACTTGATCACGCCTTTCAAGCGTTGCTCAAAGTCGCCACGGTATTTGGTGCCGGCCAGCAAAGCGCCCATGTCCAGCGAGTACACGATGGATTCCGCCAAGATCTCAGGCACATCGCCTTGGGTGATGCGCCATGCCAAACCTTCGGCAATCGCGGTCTTACCCACGCCGGCCTCACCCACCAACAGCGGGTTGTTTTTACGGCGGCGGCACAGGATTTGGATGGTGCGCTCCACCTCGTAATCGCGGCCAATCAGCGGGTCAATCTTGCCGTCTTTGGCAGCTTGGTTGAGGTTTTGGGTGAACTGCTCGAGTGGAGAGGCCTTTTCGTTCTTTTCAGAACCGCTAGCACTGCCCTCTTCTTGCTCGGCTTGCGACTCACCGCCTTTGACGGCCTCAGGTGGGTCATTCTTTTTGATGCCGTGGGCAATGAAGTTCACCACATCCAAGCGCGTCACGCCTTGTTGGTGGAGGTAGTACACCGCGTGAGAGTCTTTCTCGCCAAAGATAGCCACCAGCACATTCGCGCCGGTCACTTCTTTTTTACCGTTGCCGGTGGACTGCACATGCATGATGGCGCGTTGAATCACGCGCTGGAAACCCAGCGTAGGCTGTGTGTCCACCTCTTCCGTGCCCGACACTTGTGGCGTGTTGTCTGCAATGAAATTGGCGAGCGACTTGCGCAAATCGTCGATATTGGCTGAACACGCGCGCAGCACTTCAGCGGCGCTGGGGTTGTCTAGCAAGGCGAGCAACAGGTGCTCGACCGTGATGAATTCGTGTCTTTGTTGACGGGCCTCGACAAAGGCCATGTGCAAGCTGACTTCTAGTTCTTGGGCAATCATGTGTTTTCCTTCGGTGCTTGCAACTGAGATTCAAATGTATATGGAAACAAAAGCCATTTATTCAATAGGTTTGTTTCTTTAGTGCAAACCATGATTCATTCAATCGGTTCCGCCACACACTGCAGCGGATGTCCGGCCTTGCGGGCGGCGTCCATGACCTGATCCACCTTGGTCGCGGCCACATCTTTGCTGTACACGCCGCACACGCCTTTGCCATCCAGGTGGATTTGCAACATGATTTGCGTCGCGGCTTCGCGGTCTTTGTTGAAGAATTCTTGCAACACCACCACCACAAACTCCATGGGCGTGAAATCGTCATTGAGCATCAGCACCTGAAACATCTGCGGCGGCTTGGTGCGCTGAGTCAGGCGCTCTAAAACGACCGATCCGCCATCGTCACGGTCGGACAGTTGGACTTTGGGAGTGGGCTTTTTAGTTGGCATTCGGTCATTCTATCGAGCGCCCATCAACCGCATGAAACATACGCAAAATAGGTTAATAATTTACGCATGTCACAAAGAGTCCTAGACCGCCTCACCTTTGGCGCCAAGCGCGCCGAATTGGACCATGTTGACAAAGTGGGCCTGCGCCAGTGGATCGCCGAGCAGCTTGCTCCCACGGCAGAAGACCCTGCCGTGGAAGAGGCCCTCAAAACCGCTGTGCTTCGCATCAGCTACGGCGCAACACCTGACTTTGCGGCGGTCAACGAAAACCGTCCTTTAGGCCTGCTCGACAAAACCACGCCCGAACTCTGGCACTTGGCCGATGGTCAAAACAAAATTCATTACGAAGAGCGCATTCGCCCCCTGCGCGAACTCACGGCCGCAAGGCTCTTACGTGCCGCGCATAGCCGCTGGCAAGTCAAAGAACGCATGGTCGACTTTTGGCTCGACCACTTCAACGTGCATGCGGGTGACCAATCCATTGCCGTGGCCATGCCCAGCTTTGAGCGTGACGCCATCCGCAAACACAGCCTCGGCAACTTTGCCGACCTACTACACAGCGTGGCCAAGAGCACGCCCATGCTCATTTACCTCAACAACCGCTCATCCAGAACCGGCGCACCCAACGAAAACTACGCCCGCGAGCTGTTTGAACTGCACACCCTAGGCAAAGGCCGTTACCTCAACGACCTCTACAACAAGTGGCGTCAAGTACCGGGCGCGGACAAGGGCCTCCCAGAGGGCTACATCGACCAAGACGTGTACGAAGCCGCCCGCGCCTTCACCGGCTGGGTGGTCGAAGACGGGCGCGGCATTGGCAACGGGGCTAATCTGCCCAAAACAGGCCAATTCGCCTATCTCGACACCTGGCACGACCCCTACCAAAAACGCGTACTCGCCAAAGAGCTCGACCCCTTCGCCCCGCCCATGAAAGACGGCGAAGCCGTGCTCAACATGTTGGCCGACCACCCGGGCACGGCCCACTACCTGTGTGAAAAACTCTGTCGCCGCTTTGTCAGCGACACACCGCCCGCTGCCCTTGTGGCCTCTAGCGCCAAGGTGTGGACCCAACACAAACGCCACCCCCAGCAAATTGCGCGGGTGCTTGAACACATCTTCACATCCAATGCTTTTGCACAAGCCACCCAAACCGGTGGCCCTCAAAAACTCAAACGTCCGCTCGAACTGGCCATGAGCTTTGTGCGCAAACTCGACCTACCCCACGCCCCATCGATCCAACTCGCCAACGAACTCTCTGCGGCAGGTCAGCGCCTCTACCTGTGGCCCACTCCCGATGGCCACCCCGACGTGACCGACTACTGGCTCACCACCCAAAGCATGCGCCGCCGCTGGTTCATCCCCATGGGCCTCATCGACAACTGGTGGGCCACTGGCGCTATTGCCCCCGAGCACTTGGCCAAGGGCTTTGCCAAACCCGTGGAAGAAACCGCCCTCTTTGCCCACCACGCTCAGCTGTTGCTGGGCAAAGACCAAGCGCCACAAGCCTTGGCGCAAATCGCTGCCGCCCAAAAAACACCCGCCAAACGCGTGTTGGGCGTGGCCAACGACGAGTGGGCCAGCGTACGCCGCACCTTGGCCTATCTGGCCATGTCGCCTGCTTTTCAGTGGAAATAAACACCATGCAGCGCCGCGACCTCCTCAAAGCCCTCGCCTGCACTGGTGCAGCCAGCGCCTCAGGCTTGCGCAATCTCAGCTTTGCCGCCAACCCCAGCAGCCAACACAGCACCTTGGTGGTCGTGTTTCTGCGCGGCGGGGCCGACAGCCTGCACATGGCCGCCCCTGTGGACGATGCCCACTACATCGGCGCACGCCCTGCAGACCTGCGCATCATGGACAGTGGCAACACGCCCGGCATTCGCTTAGCCAAACCCTTTGCCCCCAACCGCGACTGCCGCATCCACCCCGCCGCTGCGCCCCTGGCCGAACTGTTTGGCAGCGGCCATGCCCAGCTGCTGCACGCCTGCGGCTTGGCCAACGCCACCCGCAGCCACTTTGAAGCCCAAGAAATTTTGGAAGCCAGCCTCCCCAGCAAATCAGGTACGCCCAATGGCTCCGATGGCTGGCTCACGCCCCATGTGCGTGCCAGCAAAGCCGCCAATGCGGCGGCCATTCAATCCATGGGCAACACTCCGGGGCAAATACGCAGCCTGCAAGGCCTGCGCTCGGGCTTGAGCGTCACGGGCGAACTGCGCAACGCCATCACCTTGCCTGGCGACGCCATGGGCCGCAGCGTGCTTGAAGCCCTCTACGGCACAGACACCCCAAGCACCGATGCAGCCGCCCTCATGGGCCAGCAAACCCTCTCGCAAATGGCCCTGATCGATGCCAAAGCGCCTCGTGTCGATGGCCGTGTTGCGCCCTACAGTCCACCCAAAGGCGTGACCTACAACACCGAAAACTACGAATGGCAACACGCCTGCCAAACCGTGGCCCAACTCATCCGCATGAACGTGGGCTTGCAAGTCGCCTGCCTCGACTTTGGTGGCTGGGACACCCACGAGTATCAAAGCGGCAAAGTCAACAACCTCGTGCGCCAATGGTCGGCCAACCTACGCGCTTTGTTTGACGATGTGTCGGCCGCTGGCCAACACGTCAGCGTGGTGGTAGTCAGCGAATTTGGCCGCCGCCTCAAAGCCAACGCCAGCGGCGGCACAGACCACGGCCACGGCGGAGCCATGTGGCTGCTCGACACCCAAGCCCGCCAGCTGCTGCCCGCCACCCAATGGCCCGGGCTAGAAAGTCAGCAACTTGATCAAGGCCTGGACTTGCAACAAACCAAAGACATCAAACAAGTGCTGGCCTCTTTGGGCAAGCGCGTCTTCGTGTCTTAAGTGGTTTAACCCACCAAATTAGCGCAATGCCGCTCGCAAAACAGCGTGCCCACTTTGGCCTGCACGCGCACGCCCATGGCTTGGGCTTCTCGGGCGGTGAGGCCGCTGCTGTAGGGGAAGGTGTCGAGCATCACCTTGTGCTGGCCTAGCACTTCTAGGGCTTCGTGGTGGCTCTTGGGCAGCACAAATTCCACATTGGCTGCGCCCAGCGCTTCTTCCACACGGGCGCGGACTTGGGGGTATTGAAACTGGCGGTGCACAAAGCATTTCTTGCCCGGCATGGCCTTCAGCTCTGCCAAAAAAGCGCGTGACACCTTGGCTGGGTTGCTAAACACCACCGGCACATCGCTCTTGCGCTTCGGTACAGGCGGCAAATAGTCGGGTGGCGTATAGGTGGCGTAGCCGCCTTCGATGTTCACCAAAGGCTCGGTGTACAGGTGTTGCAAATGCTTGGGCGATTGGCCCTCGTCGCCGATCCAGCCATCAAAGTTGTCCAGCCCCGTGGTCACGCTTTGGCCGCCCACCCACTTGAACATTTGCTTGGCGGGTTTGACCGACAATGCTTTGAGGCCCACGGGGTCCATCCAGCCGCCGAGGTCGTACAGCACATCCAGGTCGGCCGCGTGCATGGCTTGGGCCAAACGCACGGCATCCATCTCTTGCACGTTGTGCCATTCGCTGGCTAAGCCTTTGAAAATCTCGGTCGCCCAGTCGGCCTTGTGTCCACGGTTGAACACCACGATGTCGCTGCCCTTGGCCACATGCTGCCAACCCGCAATGGTGAGGAAGTAAACCGGCGACACACAAAACAATGGCGACAGCAGGCCCACCCGTGGGCGTTGGCGTGGTTGGCTGGCAGGCTTTGGTTGGCCCGCCAGCACTTGCGCGGCATCCAGCCGCAACACTCGCCGCGAAAAGCTGATGATGCGGGTGTTCAGCGCCTCGGCGCTTTCGTCGCGGTCGTACAGGCTGGCCATGAGCGTAGTGAGCTCTGCGTCTTCGCCATGCTCGGCGCTGCCTAGCAGGGGCTTCACCCACTCCACCGCCTGCAGGGGCAGGCCAAATGTGTTCATGGCCAAGTCAGCACGGGCCACGCGGGCTGCGCCGTTGGTGGGGTCGGCCTGCATCACATCGGCAAAACAAGCATCTGCCGCCAGTAACTGGCCCAGCATCTTTTGGGCTTTGCCCTGAATCAATCGGCTTTGCCACAGCGCGGGGTTGAGCGCATACGCACGCTCGCACGCGGCCAGCGCAGGCTGAGCCTTGCCCAAGGCCAGCAAGCTCACGCCTAAGTTGTGCCACACCCCCGCGTGGCTGGGGTTGCGTTGCGCGGCTAGGCCAAAGTATTGGGCCGACTCGGGCCAGCGGCCCTCGGCCATGGCACGTTGCGCGACTTTTAAAAGCTCTTGAGGCACTGGGCTACTTTCTGGCGGCAAGCGTCTCGTCAGTGCAGCAGCTTTTTAGGCGGCGTACCCGCCGCATCAGCCTCAGGCTCTGGGCCAAGCTTGACGGCTGGCACAGGCGTATCGCCCGCCAAGGCGTGCGGCTCGGCAGGGGTTGTCAAGCCCCACTGCGCACGTTGCTCAATGGTTTGCAGCAACAAGCGCACTTGGCCCAACATGTCTTCGGTCAAACGCATCGCCAGCACTTGGCCCTTGGGAATCAGCAGCTCCAGCGCCGTGTGCTCGGGCTGCACCGTCAAGCGCATGCCATGCACCAGCACCGGATCGGCCCCTAGCGGAAACTGCGTAGCCGGCACAAACGTGGTGAACTGCGGATTCGCCGCCTTGGCCTGTTGTTTGAACTCGGCAATTGCCTTGGCTTGCTCCACAGGGTGCTCGCGGGCCAACACCTGCACACTGCCTTGGTCAATCAAACGCAACAAATCGCGCACCACCAACCGCGTGAACCACAAGCGGTACTCTTGCGATGCGCTCGTGTTGAAGCGAAACATCACGCGGTCTTCCTCTTGCACGTAGGTGGCATTGAATTGGGTAATGCTCATAAAAGTTGCTCATTTAATAGCTTTTGCACAATTCGAGCTTGTCGCTCATCGCGTCGGCGTTTGATCGGGTCACGTGCCTGCGCTTTTTCAGCCAACCAATACTTAAATTCCACAAATGTCTGAGGAGATATCGTCCTCATTTTGGCCATACGCCCTGTGGCACTGACCACCACTCTCTCAAACTTGGGTGCACTCGTCAGCACAGATGCTCGCATGGCCTGCACAGGCCAAATATCGTCTTCATCATCCGAAAACCTGAACGGATGCGGATCATCCCCCTCTTGCATACGTCTCAAAAAATCAACCTCAAAGCCAGTCGCGTTGATGGCAGACTCGTTTTGCCCCTCTTTGCGCACAAACGTGCGGTCAGCACGCTGCAACACACTCAAAACTGAATCATCCAACTTTGCCATGTCGCTGATGAACTGCACTTTCTTGCGAGCATCCCACAGCAAATCAACATCCAATGTGGCCAATGCAGCCTGCTCAATGCGCACACCTGCTGCCATTTCGTAGGCATACAAAGCATGCGTCCCTACCACTGTGAAATGATCAGCTAAACCGCTGTCCTCTAGTGCTTGAAGAATGTCAATCAGCAAGGCCGGTGCTCGCCCTACTTTGAGCGCTTTATTCAACCGCTCAGCCTCTTTCAAGGCAATGCGTAATGTGCTTAAGCGTGCCTCTATGGCTGTCTTCTTTGCGCTGAACTCTTGATAAATTAGTTCTGTCTCAGCGCTTCGCGCACCCACACGCTGCTGACGGTTGTCCGGATAAGTTTTGACAAGGTATTCGTAGCTACCTTGCTTTTTCCAATACATGCCGCCTGCATAGTTGCTGGCCTTGAGCTTGGTACTCTGAAACTCTTGAAAAATGGTGGACGAATCAATCCACTGCCTCGCAGCGTTGTCGGGTATGTTGATCCAATCCATTGGCCGTATTAAATTAAATTTAGATTATTCTACGGCCAATCTAACCAAACAACCCCAACAACGCTCCATCCACCACCCGCCCATCAAACCCCTGCGCGGCGCGTTGGCGGTACAGGGCTCGGTCGGGGGCGTTGACGGCTTGGGCTTCTTTGGTCCAGTCCACTTCCACCAGCACGCTGTTGGGCTCGTACACATAGCCTTTGGCTTGGTGGGCCAGCACGGTCAGTTCAGCATCGGCGTAGTGGCGCTGGTAGCTGGGGTGAAAAAATGGGCCTTGTGCCGCCCCTGCGCCCGCTAAAGCAGCATAGTTGGTCGCAGCCCAAGCGCGGCTGGCTAGTCCAAAAGCCGCCAAAGCGCCCTGCCATTTGCCATCGTTGAACCCCAAAAACACACCGCGTTGGCGGTGCAGCGCTTGTAGCGCAAGCGCCATCCAGTCGCGCCCGGCAAAAGCGTCTTGGGCCATGTAGCCCAGCCATGGGCTGCGTGTGGCCGCAAAGGCTTGGTTGACGGTGGCTACGAAACCTTGTCGCTCGGTGTCATGCACCGCCAGCACCAGGCCCTTGGCCCCGGCCCGCTGCGCGGCCAGTTGGCCTGCACGCTGGGCCATCTCGGCGTCGGTATAGGGCAGCACCATCACGGGGTCGTCCACCGTCCATTGGCGCACTTGCAGCTGGGCCGAGTCAACCTGCTCAAAGTCCATGGGCGGCTCGTTAAACGAAGCGCACTTCGGTCGGTGTGATGGCGCGCAAATACTTCTCGCACCACGCCTTGCTATTGGTTTGGCTCAAATACAAATTGCGGTAGTTCACCCAACACGCCGCTAGCCAAGCCGACTGCGTGCGGTGTGCCACGTCTTTCATCTCGCGCAGCAACTTCAAGTGCACATTCAACTCGCGCTCGCGCTCGGGCAAAGCAATCTTGAACGCCTTCAGGTCTTTGCCCTCGGTACGCATGAAGTAGGCAAACAAACGCTCCACGATGAATGGCACATATGTGGCCCCTGCGTGCAAGCCCTTGTCGTCGGCGACTTTGGAGTGCAACAAATCACGCACTTGCGGATTGAGGTTTTTATCAGCCGTCACCAAGGTCTTACGCACAAACGGAATGAAACGCTCCCAAAACTTCGGCGTCGCCACAAAGTAATTAGCTGCTGAAAAACTGTTGGAGGGGTGTATCGCGTTGATCTCTTTGTCATCCAAGCCTGCAGCCGCAAAAAACGCTTTCACTATTTGCACAAAGTTCGGGTGCGACACCTCGCCCTGCATCCACATGTTGTGAAACACCGCTTCATTGTTCACATGGGGGTTGCAAAAATACACATCATGACCGGGGTGCTCCACAATCTGCTTCACCCAATCCGCGCCCAGCATGCCCGTCTTCTCGCCAAAGCGCCAAGACAAAGCGCCCCACAACACCGCACCTTGTGTGGCTGCGTTCTTTTGCAACTGCTCAAACACCGCAAACTCCATCAGCTCAGAGCTGCCACGGCTGTTATCCAGCGGGTAAAACGCGGGGTCTAGCAGCTCCCGCTGCCAAGGCTCGAAATAGATTTGAAAAATACGAATCGGCGAATTCAAAGCCCGAGGCGGTTGCTTGGCCAAATTGGTCTCTAACTTGGCATCTACAGCCGGTGTTGGTGCAGCGGGTTCAGCAACTACCGCTTTGGATTTTTTGCTGCTTTTTTTCACCACAGCAGGCAAGGTATTCGCTGGCGCAACAGGGGCTTGTTCGGTGGCGGGCAGCACCTCAGGCTTGGCCTCTACAGCCTCTGCCACTGCTGCCACTGCTGGCGCTGATGCCGCCTTACGCGTCGAAGTTTTTGCTGCCTTTGGCGTTGCTTTTGATGCTTTGGGTTTAGATACAGCCACTGTGATTACTCCGCATTAATTCTTCGGCTAGTTTAATAGCAGTATGAGAAGAGTTTTAAAGCGCTGCATAAGGCTTTATGAGGTGCATCCAAAAATAAATACAGCTTGCTAGCAGCCCACCTGCAAACACCAAGCTGCGCGCATTAGCCACCGACACAAATGGCCTGCATCGCGTGATGTGCCAAAGCCTATTTACCGATAAAGCGGTCAAAAGTAGCGCTGCACACAACTCTAAAGTTTGAACATCCATGGGCACGATTATCATTGTTGAATGCATTCACCTTCCCAAGGCTTCAACCTCATTGGCTACGCCACCTCGCCCATGGGTTTGGGCGAAGATTTGCGGTCGTTCGCGGCCATGCTTGACCACCTGCAAATCCCGTTTTCCGTCATCGACATACCCACCGACGTACAAGGCCAAGTGAGCGTGCAGTGGCAGCACATGACCACGCACGACTACGACACCAGCGTGTTCTTCATGTCAGCCATGGAATGCCAAAACTTGGCCCGCGTTCACCCACAGCTCTTTAGCCAACCCAAACGCAAAATTGGCTACTTCTTGTGGGAACTGCCCGACTTTCCTAGCCAGCACACAGCCGCGCTCAAACTGGTTGACCACATCTGGTGCCCCACCCGCTTTGTGCAACAGGCCTTCTTTGCCAAATCACGCCAGCTCACCCTCTCGCTGCCACTGCCGGTGGTGCAGCACCCGCCCACAGGCCGCAAGTTTCGTAAAGAGCTCAAAGTGCCCGCCAAAGCCTTTGTGTCGCTCTACATGTTTGACCTGCACTCCACCCTCACCCGCAAAAACCCACATGCGGTGCTGCGCGTGTTCTTGGAGTTTGCGCACAGCCACCCCGACGCCTATCTGTTCTTAAAAATCAGCCGCTGGCAAAACATGGGCTCTAACGCGCTAGGCTGGATACCCAAACACCCACGCATCAAGCTCATCAAAGACACCCTCAGCCCAGGCGAGCTGACCGACCTTTACCAAAGCGCCAACTGCTACCTGTCGCTGCACCGCAGCGAAGGCTTTGGCCGCACGCTGGTCGAAGCCCTGCAAAACGGCCTACATGTCGTCAGCACCGATTTTTCTGGCCCGCAAGACTACCTCACCCCGCAAAACGCCCTGCTCGTTAACTGGCAACGCACCGACGTAGGCCCCAACGACTACCCTCACCTTACTGAGCCCAGCTGGTGGGCCGACCCCGACGAACGCAGCGCCGTACAACAACTAGAACTAGCCTACGAACGCGCAAAAAAAGGGCCCAATACTCAGGGCCAAAACGACGGTGCACAGTTCATGCACGAAGCCTTGGCCTCTAAATACAGGCCCATTTTGAAAACGTATTTGCGTTAAAGCACTACCAACACTGTCTCAAACCAACTGCACCACCAGACGCTTGCCGCAATCGTGCGCATATTTTTTTAAAGTTGCAAAGGATGGCGAATGCATGTCGTTGCGCAACGAAGATTCAAGACGGGAAATAGCGCTCTTGGTTTTAATAATGATTTGCATCACACTCAAAAAATACGAATGCAATAAAAAAGCGCAACACCGAGATGTCGCGCTTTGCTAGAAGTAAATACCGCTTAAGCCGCTGGCTGCCCTTGCTCTGCAGTCGCTGCACCCTCGGCAGCTGCTGCTTGCTTGCGCTCATCCAAGATCTTTTTAGCCACTGCCAACACCAGTTGCGCCTTGGGGGCTTGGTCTAAAAACTCTTTCGATGCCAAAAAGTCCACCAGCACCGCAGCCACGGGCTGGCCTACGCGGTGGTCCACCACCTCCATCGACTCGGGCACTCGGCCAAGGAAGATTTTGTAGGCCGCAATCACGTCTTCGCGCGTTGCCTTCATCGTGTCCATCTGGCCCAGCACCTCGGGCTCGGCGGCTGGCGCAGCATCAGCCGCTGGCTCAGTTGGCTCAACTGGCGCAGCCTCTGCAGCCACAGCAACAACCGGCTCAGCCACCACAGGTGCTGGCTCAGGGGCCGGTGCAACTGGCGCAACAGCCTCCGGCTCGGCTTGGCCTTTAGCCGTAGCCTCTTCAGCCGCTTGCGCAGCCAAAGCCTCGTCAAACGTCATTGGTGCAGGCTTAGCCGCTGGCGTGGGTACTTTGGCCTCGACGTCTTCGATGACGGGCTTTTTCTTCAAACCAAAAAAATTAAACACCATCTGCATCCTCGGTTGAAAGCTCTAACACCTGAAACGCCAGCTTGCGCTTGTCGCTCGATGCTTTGTCGTGCTTGGCGGGTACAAAGCCTTGGGTGGTTTCTACCGTCCACACCATGCAGCCGCTTTGCGTGGTTTCGGGCACTTCAAAGCGCAGCACAAAATCGTCGGGCACGTCCAGCACGCTGCGTTGCACTTTGCCGCTTGGGGTTTGCACCTTTAGGCGCAGCTTGCCTGGCACGGGCCACGGGGCGTTGCAGCGCACCAGCACGGCGGCGGCGGGCTTGCCTTGCCAGCGGTATTTGATGGTCAGTTGCTTGTTGGCCCATGCATCGGGCTGCACGGTGACAAACAGCTCGGGCGTGGCTAGGCGCACACGCCAGTCGGCCTTGAGGCGCTCTATCAGCCCCTTCAACACTTCGGGCTTGAGGTAGGCGCTGGCCTCTTTCAAAAACGCTTCTAGCTGCTTGACCAGCGGCAGCGCATCTGGCCCCAGCGGGTAGCTGGCGCACATTTCGTCCACATGCGTCCAAAACCAATGCTCGGGCACTGTGCCTAGTTCTTTGGCCACCACACGCATGCCGTCTAGCGCCACTTGGCGGCGCAGGCGCTGCGTCATGCAGGCGGCATGCAAACGCGAAAACGCCTGCACACGGCGCACCATGCCTATTTGGCGTGGGTAGCGTTTGAAAAAGCGCACAAACAAATCAAAGTCAAACGCGGTTTTGATGCTCGCATCTAGCTCGCCCACTTGGGCCAGCGCCTCGCGACGCATAAACACCGTGGGCTGGCAAATAAAGCTGCCATCGGCAAACACATCCAGCGGTGTAGAGGGCGGCTTGGTGGGGTAATTGGCCAACACCTCACCCGCCACATTGATGTGCTGACCTTCGCCGTACACCATTTGGTGCTTGGGGTGCTTTTCAAAATGTGCCATGGCGCGCGCCACCGCGCCTTGGGTGTACATGTCGTCAGAATTGATCCAGCCCACCACATCGCCATGCGCTTGGGCTATGGCGTGGTTCAGCGCCTCGGCGGCTCCGCCGTCTTGCTGACTGGTCCAGCGCAAGCGCTCGCCGTACTCGGCTTGTAGCTGCATCAGCAGCTCTAGCGAACCATCGGTCGACATGCCATCGGCCACGATCAGCTCGACGTGCGGGTAGTCTTGTTCTAAAACACTACGAACTGCAGCCTCTAAAAACTGCACTTGGTTGAGCGATGGCATTACCACCGAAACCAACGGCGTTGTGGATGTTTTCTCAGTCATTGCAATCAAGCCGTTTCGAACAAATTTTTATTCCGCTTACCGCTCTACCCCCACAGCCACGTTGTAGCCATGTTGCTTGAGCAGCGCGTGTTGCTTGGCTTTGCTCAGGTCGTGGGTCACCATTTCTTTCACCATCTCGTCTAGGGTGATTTCTGGCACCCAGCCTAGGTCTTTTTTGGCTTTGCTGGGGTCGCCCAGCAAGGTTTCTACCTCGGTGGGACGGAAATAGCGGGGGTCTACCTTGACCACCACTTGGCCCACTTTCAGCGCGGGAGCATCGCTGCCGGTAATGCTGGCAACCTTGGCTACTTCGTTCACGCCCTCGCCTTCAAAGGCCAAGGTCACGCCCAATTGCAGGGCTGTTTTGCTGATGAACTCACGCACAGAGTATTGAACGCCTGTGGCAATGACGTAGTCTTGCGGCTTGTCTTGCTGCAGCATCATCCACTGCATGCGCACGTAGTCTTTGGCGTGGCCCCAGTCGCGCAGGGCATCCATATTGCCCATGTACAGGCAATCTTCCAAGCCTTGGGCAATATTGGCCATACCACGGGTGATTTTGCGGGTGACAAAGGTTTCGCCACGGCGTGGGCTTTCGTGGTTAAACAAAATACCGTTGCAGGCATAAATGCCATAGGCCTCGCGGTAGTTGACCGTAATCCAATACGCATACATCTTGGCCACGGCATAGGGGCTGCGTGGGTAGAAAGGTGTGGTTTCTTTTTGCGGTATTTCTTGCACCAAACCATACAGCTCGGATGTGGAGGCTTGGTAGAAACGGGTTTTCTTTTCCAGCCCCAGCATGCGAATGGCTTCTAGCAGACGCAATGTGCCTACAGCATCTACATCGGCTGTGTATTCGGGGGACTCGAAAGACACCGCCACATGGCTTTGGGCGCCTAGGTTGTAGATTTCGTCTGGCTGCACCTCTTGGATGATGCGCGTGAGATTGCTGGTATCAGACAAATCACCATAGTGCAAATGCAAGTTTTTGTTGTTTGCATGTGGGTCTTGGTAAATATGGTCAATACGGTCAGTATTGAACAACGATGCACGGCGCTTGATGCCGTGAACGATATAGCCTTTTTCCAAAAGAAACTCGGCTAGGTAAGAACCATCTTGGCCTGTTATACCTGTAATTAACGCAGTTTTTTTTAACACTCAATCTCCAAAATTAAAAAACTTGAATCTCATCCAAATGAAGAATCTGCTCACCAGGCAAATCAATTTTGATAAAACGCAATGAAAACCCAGAAGGAAATGGAATAACTAAAGGGTTATGACTATTGTTAAATAACCCCCCCACCAAACCTTTCCCTTTATTATTATAAATCTGGAACCATTTTTCACCATCGTCAGAAACAAATAAACGAAGAGAATTAGCGCGCTCGGAAGCTGCGTCCATACGGTTGTATATAACAACCAAACTCACATTAATAATCTTCTCAAAATCCAACATCCACCAAGGATTGAATTGCTTATCAGTATGAAACCCAAAACCTCCAGTAATATTTCCATTACAGCCACCACCAGCACCGTCGGCCGTAGAATGCGGAGATAGACTACTTTGAGATGCATGAGCATTCAAAGCCAAATTTTCCATACCAGATAATCGACCTATTAAAAATTTACTAATAGCAGCATAGTCAGCAGAATAAGCACGACAAGCAATCAAATCAGCATTTAAATGATCAAACTTTGAAAGAAACCATTCTCCCGACTGATCCCCAAACAGTTTTAAATAGTCAACAAAAATAATATAAATAAGTTCAAATGATGGATTACGGCAATACGAATTTAAGCTAGCACAATGCTCCGTTTCCTCAAACGAGGATTCATCAGTTGAATATATTTTATACCCACCCTCTTGCGAGGGCGAAATTAGGCCATGAATAGGACGTGCCCAAACTATATTAGATCCTTCGACAAAGTTATTTAAACCCAAATTTTTTACTAATTCAGTAGCCCCAACAATCTTAAATGCACCTTTAGAGCCCGCAGCGTTAAAGAAAAAACCAAGAGGAAAAAAACCTTTCAATGGCTCAAATGTAATCTCAGAAGATCCACAATCAATAGCAACAACTGGTAAGTCAACTAAACTATTTGTGATTCTTCGAGAAGTAATCTCTGGAAAATTTAAAAACCCCGAGTCTGTTGCAGGACAAAAAACTTGAAATAAATCGACAAGATTAGGATCCGAATTCGCAATTTTAATATTCAAATCAACTAAGTGACTAGCCAAGAATAAACCGAGCGAAAAAGACAATTCAGCCTTCGGATGAGCATCATCAGAATAAGTAGATTCAAAATCACAATTCGTTTGAGAAGCATAGTCATGCAAGAAAACATTTACATCAAAAAAATAAACTCCAAATAACTCACACTCCTCTTCCAACACTTTTTTTAGCAAAAGTTTAGACGAGTCAATATACTTCCCGCCAAAGCACAAATAAACGATCCTAGATTTGAATTTATTAGATAAACTTGAAAATACTGACTTCAGTATTCGCCTATAAAGCAATGGATCAGCGATAAAAAAAATTGAATCATTAATAAATGAATCAACAACAATCAAATCAAAGCCTTGATCAATCGACTCAGAAATAACTCGAATAGAGTTAAATATTCCCGTAGATCCTATACTCTTGTTAACAATAGTCAAATCGGGATTAAATGATGAAAAACCAGAAACCCATCCATTACGCATAACAGAATTAGATTCGCCGATTACTAAAATAGTATTGATATTAGTCATTTAAAAAAACCATGAATTATCAAATGTACAGAATTTCACCCCCAGACAAATCAGCAGCCATACCAGAGAAGGAAGACCCATAAGTAGCAATCAAACTTTTGCATTTAGATAGGGTATAGATATCACACAAAGCAGACTCAATAGAAGTTTGTCGAAAATTTTCAACCTGAAAACTGTGTTCCGCATTAATAATTTCACCGCGGAATTTCATAACAAACTCATGCTTAACAGCAATAGAGTCAGTTGCCAAAAAAACCTTAGAATGTGAACAATCATGCAACAAGGCAATGAAATCATCAACCTCTGCCAACTTCCTATCTGGATAGGTCAATTCATAGTGACGCTGAAAATCTGTTGATCTAATATGTAATCCAATAACATCATCCATAATGTTCTGATTCAACAATTTATTAGCCTTCGCAAGCAATAGAGGGTTTAGGTTATCATTAAAAATTTCATTTAAAAACTTTCTGTATAAAATATAAAAACCACCCCAATCAATAATCTCCTTGCAATATTTATCCCATAAAACCCAAGCAGAAGGATTGCCAACAATTTCAAAACATGACCCATTTAAAGCCAAAATAGATTCTATATAA
The DNA here is from genome assembly GCF_027925025.1 of Limnohabitans sp. MORI2. Lineage (NCBI taxonomy): Bacteria > Pseudomonadati > Pseudomonadota > Betaproteobacteria > Burkholderiales > Comamonadaceae > Limnohabitans > Limnohabitans sp. MORI2. The sequence continues at coordinate 1,240,762 of NZ_AP027058.1, read as the reverse complement.
AAAGATGGTTTTTTCTTTACAAAATTATTCAATAAACCATCAGGAAACATAATATCGAAATCCAAATCACAATGATCATCTGGAACCCATGATATTTCCAGATTCTTATTCGAAATATTAGCAATTACCATCGCGGCACAAAGTGCTCTTAACCGATTTGCCAACCCCCCCTCAAAAGATCGTAACCGAATTTCACCAACCGAAAATCCAGGTTCGTTATTTGAACTAACCATAGAGGCCAATTGCACAAGTGCCAAACGACTTAGTTTGAGGTGTTTAACAACTTCAGGATCGATTGAATGACTTAAATACTCATTGTAAAAATCAATTGCAGATTCATAGGCGTGCATTAGCGGAATAAGATCATCTGAAAGTAGAAGCCTATTTGAGGTCACCCTTTTTAATCGTTCGAAGTTCAGTGAATGTTGATCAAAGTAATGTTTTTTAGACATGAATTAATTCTTTATAAATCCAATTGAATGAGAATTGTTTGGATCAACCTGAAGGATTTTATAATCCAAGAAATTATTAGACCGCAAATTCGATTCAACAACAGATTTAGTTTGCTTAAACTTATCAGCAGATGATTCGGTATTTGTTATACCCGAATTTCTTACTCTATACTTGTATAAAACAGATGAGACTCGGTCGAAATCACAAACCTCAACCAATTTGATGCATAAATCCCAATCTTCGCCATAACGGTAATGAAAGATTTCCTTATCATTCCATTTTCGAGATCTATTCCAGTCTCTTAAGCGAAAAACCCTCATGTGAGTAAATATATTTCCGTAGAAAATCCCTCCCCTATCAAATGCAGAAGGTGACCAACCTTTAGATATTAAATTGCCAGCCTCATCAATTTTTTCATACTCAGTGCAAATTAATCCAATGTTCGAACGCCCTCTAAAATATTTGAGACAAGTTGCTAATGCATCAGGATAAATTAAATCATCAGAGTCAAGAAATGCAACAAACTCACCACGGGCATTTTCAAGCAGCAAATTTCTTGAATAGGTTACGTGACGATTAATTTCACCTTCCAGTATTCGTACTTTGGGATTGCTAGAGAATTTTTCTTTAACCATCTCTAGCGTTCCATCTGATGACGCATCATCATATATCAACACCTCAAAGTCTTGCAGACTCTGATTAAGCACACTCTCAATTGCTTCGATTACAAAGCTACCCGTGTTGTGCATAGGTATACAAACCGAGAATAGAGGTTCATCTCCAGGCTTAATGATATAAGGCTCACCAAACCACCCTCTCATTGCCGGCAACTTTTCTTGAAGCAACTTTCTAGAGATGATCCGATCAGCTTCTCTGTTCGTTTCATTTTTCCCAGATGGTGGTTCTTGGTGCAGGTCAACTGCTTCTAGTACTGGGATGAAATAAAAGCCTTGTTGATATATTCGGTAACCAGCTTCATTATCTTCACAGCCCCAAACATTAAAATCCTCATCATAGTATCCCGCTGCCTCAATAACAGTTCGTCTATATGCTACATGACCAGAGGAAAAAGCACGATACGGAAATTCATCATTCTTTAAAAAATTTGTCTCGTCGTAAAGCTTATATCTCCAATCTCTAGTAATACCATCCGGCGTATCGAGCATAGTAGAGTTTTCAGACTTGATATCTTTAAAGTCTTTCAGACGATTAACATCTTTAAGAATTTCATCATCAGAAATACCGGTTGGATCAACGAAACGCTGATGACCAAGCAAAACCACATTATCAAAATGATGGAGGTATTGCATAAATGACTCAATAAATACAGGAAGAGGAATTAAATCACAATCGATAATTGAAATATTTCGATGTGTTGCAGTTCTAATACCCAAGTTTCGAGCTGCAGACAGCCTGTACCCATCATCATGTTGCTTTGCATACTTTAAATTAAGCAGCTTGCTGTACTTTTTTACTATCTCCATTACCGCATCTGAACTGCCATCATCTACAACAACAACTTCGATTAGCTCGCGGGGATAAGTCTGATGGAAAATACCAGCCAAACATCGCGATAAACGCTCAGCACGGTTGTAAACAGGCACAACAATCGAGATTTTTTCAGAGTATTTTTTAGGGTTATCTTTATAGAAATTTTGAACAAAGTTCTGAATGTATGTGTAGTCGTTGCCTGGCCCCTTCGGATCAGGCAGCCGTAGCTCAGGAAGTTTCGGTTGCTCAAAAATTTTGGACTTCTTTTCAAACTCAAATTTCGACCCCCTTTTTAGTATAAAGTTTCTTTGGGGATGAAATGGATCAAGTCGTAATGCATAGAAATCTGATCGACCAATAGTCTTTAAATAATCATTCACCACATTAATGTGATTAACCACCTGCTCATCTTTTTGCCTAGTGCTGGTTTGAGTGGGGTGTACTCTGTAATTGTAGAGAAATTTATCTAGGAATTTTATTTCTGTATGATCTGACAATTTTAAAAAGAAATCATAGTCAATTGCATTTGTATAGACCTCATTAAAACCAGATGTTTTGTAATACAGAGCCCTACGAAATGACCTGAGATGCGGAACACTCATGCCAATCAAGTTTTCATACCTATCAAAATAGGACGGCGACCACCCATCACCAATGAATTTGCTGTCTGCATCAATAAGCTTGTGCTTGGTATATACACATTCAACAGTTGGATTTTCCTTAAAGAAAACAACTAACTCCTCAAGAGCATTAGGAGTTAAAGTATCATCAGAGTCGAGTTGAACAATATACTCACCTATAGCTGCTCTAATTCCAGTATTTGAGGCACTCCCTATGCCGCCATTTGCTTTAGTAATTATTTTTACACGACTATCATTTTTGTATTTTTCCAAAACTAATGCTGTACCGTCCGTTGAGCCATCATTCACAATGATCACTTCAAAGTCTTGGTAAGTTTGCGCCAAGACGCTATCTATACATTCATTTATATAAGACTCGACATTAAAGGCTGGTACATAAATAGAAAATAGTGGGACTAAAAAGTTTTTGTTTTTGATGCTAGGTGCACGTACAGTAAAGTCTGGACACCTTGAAATAAGCATTTCATTCGTTTTTTTATTATCAGTAAGCTTATATGCTTGATCATCAAGCTTAGATGGCTCTTCTTGATGATAATCGAAAATATCTTTAAGCGGGATAAATTTCTGGCCAGCTGACCATAACCTGTAGGCAAATTCTTGATCTTCATTTCCCCACTCATTAAATGACTCATCGTAGCCACCTATACTGAAAAACCTTGCTCTAGATACACTGGCGTGTCCACCACCGAAGAAACGAAATGGATTTTTAGCATCAAGCAACCAGTTATTTTTGTCAAACTCTGAGAGCCTCCAATCTATTGAATTTCCGTCAACATCATTAACATTTTTATGATGTGGATTAGCTGACTGGCATTTCTCAATATTATCAAAATTGAAATTTAAAGATCTAATATCCTCAACTGTTATAGTTTCGGAATTAATAAACTTACGCACCCCTAAAACAGATATGACATCTGAGACGTGATGATAGTACATGAATGAAGCAACATAATTTCTAGGAAGGATTAAGTCGCTATCTAGAAACAATAATATTTCACCACTGGATACTCGAGCACCTAAATTTCTAGCCCGTGTTAAGCCATATCCGTTTCTCTCTTGACGAGTTAGGTAAAGAGTTAATTTTTTTGAAAATTCATTAAAAACATTTTCAAAGTTATCTACTATACTGCCATCATCTACGATAACAACCTCAATCAATTCTTTAGGATAAGACTGACACTCAATGGACGCTAATGTTTTTCGAAGTAATTCAATGCGTTCATATGCAGGTATAATTATGGATATTTTCTTTGTAAAAACAAAATCTTTATCACTTTTCGCACTCTGCACTGCTTCATCTATTTGCGAATAATCATTCCAGCCTGGAACTAAATTTGGCAATATCAGCTCAGGATCAATATATTCTCTGCAAAATTTATTAATAAATTTATAGTTATTTTCCGGAAGAATAGTCTCATATATACAAAGACCTGTAACGACCAGTTTAGCTTCACCATTTACATTTGTAGTTGTTCCGAGCCCTATCCTAAGAGAAGCTTCAGTGTCATCATAGGCTGTAAATTTCAGTACGATTGAATCATTAGACTTGGCGTTTTTTGCTAAAAACTCCACATCGCCTTCCAAACCATTATGCTTCACAAGTGCAACCAAATGACCGATTTCTCCTTTGATTTCACCGAGCTGCACGGTAACTTCATATGATCGTCCAGATTTAAAATTTAATTCTTTTGAAAGATAAAATCTTTCGCCATTTGAAGATACAGTAAAACTATTATTTTCTATAGTTAATTGACCCGGTCCAAATTCTTTTTTCCATTCTTCCCAAGAAGAGCTTAAAGAATCAAAAATTTTATCTTTCTTAATCTCAATTGAGTTGACGGGAACAATTTCAGTGTTCAAAGTGGCAACAATCGGTTTATTAACTACTGGCGCATGATATAGCGCCTTTGAAGTGCTGGGCGTCTTTTGATCACCTTGCAGGCGTTGAATTTTCATTTTCAGCCATACTGGACTATTCAATTCAGTCAGCAATTCACTATACAGTTGGAATGCTTTTTTTGCATTACCAGATTTTTCATATTCGGCAGCTTGTTTTAGTTTTTCGATTGTTTGATTTGAACTCATGATCGCCCCACTAATTTTTTTAAATTCTGATTCGAATAAAAATTATCAAAAATATTTCTCAGCCATTCACCTGGTTGAATTTCCTTATTTTTTTCACAATGAAATATTAAATCTTTATAGAAAGACATCACTTTTATTTTTTCTTGCTCTTGTATTTCATTTAGAAAATTTTCCAACAAAGCTTCTGGCAAATTTAAACCATCGGAAATATTATTTATATTAGGCGGATCCCACGAATCTGATAATAAAACAGGGACACGACCAAAGGCAATAGCCTCCCAATAGCGAATTGTATTGGGACCCGCACCTGACGGGCACAGTACAAATGCGGTTTTTGACAATGAGTCAATGTACTCATTTAACATGAATTTCTGATTAGAAATTACATCTGAATCAACGCTAGAATTATTTATTTGACACTGATATACATCAACTTCAAAATACCATTTTTCTCTACGGATAATTAAGGAGCTTTCCATTTTATTAAATTTAAAAATTTGCTCTCTAATATCGCTTAGATAACATCCTTCATCGTATGCACCAATAAATGAAACCAGGTAATCAGACTCAACGATACTGCCAGAAACTATTTCTTCTCTTTCAAAATATGCATATGGATATAAAACATAAGGATGCACCCTAATTCCATCTATAAAATCCTCGCCTTTTACTTTATGCGGCCAAAAAATATCAGTTATTTTAATTTTTTTAAAAAGATGGATTATTTCTTTAAGGTTTATATGCTGGCATATGGTTGCGCGAAATAGTTTTTTCTTTGGCGGAATTTTATTTAAGTCAACGAGCAAAGCATTTGCTCGGATATCTTGCTTACGCGCAATTAAGTCTATTAACGTAGCCCATGGAAACGATACGAATTCGATGAAATTTGATTGGTGATGACTTGCATTCAAATACTCCCAAGTCCACTCTTCCGTTTTTGCTGGACGCTGCCAATCATAGGGATATGAAATATTAAAACCATCGATGATCCATTTTTTTTCCATAAATTAAATAATTGAACTGGAAAATATCACGCTTAAGACCTCTGAAGAAAACAATAAATTAATTTTTTCTCTATCAACTTTATCTAGCTTCGCTTTCGAGACTTTCTTAAATGAATGTATTGATTCCAAAAGATTAGCGGTTGCCCACTTCGCTGAATCTTCATTTGAAACCCATTGGTATGAATTTTGTTCAACATTAACCAATTCAAAATCGACAGGATATGCAAGTTCATTTTGCATAAAGTCAACATTACCCGAGTAATTGGTTGCAATCACAGGCTTACCCAGCAGCATCGCTTCCGCCAAAGTCCGCCCAAACCCCTCTGCCCTGTGCAACGACACATAGGCATCGCAGGCGTTGATCAGACCCAGCACCTCAGGACGGTCTAGGGTTTCGGTAATCAGCTGTATGCGCTTGTCGGTTTGGCATTCTTTTAAGAAGGCCTGCCATTCAGGGTTGTTTGGCTTAGTGTTCATGGTTTTCAGCACCAAGCCCACGGTGTTATCAGTGGGTTTAAAGGCCTGTTTAAAGGCCTGCACGGCAGCCATCGGGTTTTTGCGGGCCACGGATGAGTTGAAGTCGAAGATGTACAAAAACAAGAACTTCTTCTCGGGCAGGCCATAGTGCTTGCGTGGGTAGGGCTTCATGCGCTCTACGCTCACGGCTAAGGGTACTAGCTTGACAGGTTTGTCTGTGGCCTGCTGATACATGTCGTACAAAAACTGGCTACTGGCCCACACCTCGTCTACCAGCTCAAAGGCATAGGGCTTCCATGCCTTAGGAAACACGGCCAGCTCCCACGGCCACCAGCCGATGTTGCGATAGCCTTCAAACACGGCAGCGCCTTTTTGCATAAACACGCGGCTGACGGTGTCAAACGCGGGCAGGCAAAACAGGTTGGTGTTGTAAGGGGGCAGCTCAGTGCCGTCGCTCACCTTGCCTTTGAGGTGTAGGTCGGCTTGGCGGGCGTCGCCTGCATCTACGTTCACCACATGGTAAGGAATGCCTGCGGCTTCGCAGCACTCTACGGCCATGCGCAGGTCTTCGCCAATGCCTAGCTCGCCGTAGGCGAAGCCATAGATGTTCAGGCCAAAGGGTTTGTCAGCAGCGGTACTTGGGGCTGCGGCTTGCTGTTTGGTTTGTGGGGCCAGCCACGGCAGCTTGGCTGCGGTGGTTTTTTGGGTGGCTAAGGCGGCTGCACCTTCGGGGCTTTGCACCCACGCTTTCCAGCGGCCAGCCACCAAGGGGGCTATGCCCAGTGTGCCCACCACGTTAAAGAACCAACCCAAAAAGGCCAGCCTGCCCTGCGCGGTGTAAAGGCTGCGGGCTTGTTGGGTTTTGTCGTCCATCAAACGCCACAGCAGGTACATGAGCAGCGTGGCGGCGGGTACGGGGGGCTCGCCCTGTTTGCTGTAGGTGTCGGGCACGGGCTGGTCTAGCGCAGCCACTAGACTGCGGGGGGCGTGCTGGGCCAGTTGGTGTTCGGCCAAGCCGCGCACCACCACCCATGCAAAAAACAGCTCGTTTTGCAGCTTACCGTCTTTGGCAAACTCTTTCACGGCATCGGGGCGGTATTTGGCCAGCAGGCTGGCTAGCTTGGGCACGTCTATCTGCACCCCGGCAACGGTGGCTGCACCTGCGCTAGCAAACAAGGCGTTGAGTTGCTCGGCATCTAGGCTGTCGGCCCAGCCCGGAAACTCTTGCCTGCCCTTGATGAGCCACCACTCGGCAAAGCCTGGGTCGTCTTTGCTGGCAAAGGCTTCTCGCAAGTCTTTGCGTAGCAGCCAAGCAAACTGCTTGGCGAGGTCTACGTTTAAGCGGCTGGCAACTTTCATTAGCACGGCGGCTCTGCTTTGGCTTATTTCTTTTGAATCAAAAAGCTGTTGGACAGCATCTTGTCTTCATCGCCCACCATGCCGTCTTCGCGTATTTCTAGGCAGCGGCAGTTGGATGCTTCAATGATTTTGAACACCTCGGGTTGCGGCAAAAAGTGCATTTCCAGCGTGCTAGGGGGCGTGCTGTGCAGGTAGCGCTCGGCTTCAAACATGTAGCCGTTGCGGTAGGTGGGTAGCTGTATGTAGGCCACACCGCCCGAGCGCAGGTGGCCCAGCAAGGTGCTGAGCATCCACGCCATCACAGGCGGTGGGTTGTGCTGCAGGGTGATGACCGAGAAGATGGCATCAACCTGGGGCAGCTGCTGCATTTGCTGCACGGTGTGCCAGTGGACCAGCTCGACGTTGCCAATGTTTTTGACTTGCAGGTGTTGCTGGGCTAAGTCGAGGTGCGGCTTGGATATATCGCACGCAATGACCTTGCTAAAAGCACCGGCCAAGTAGCCAGTGACGCGGCCAACACCGCAGCCTACCTCTAGGCAAGTGTTTAGGTCGGCAGGGCTAACGCCACTGCGACGCACCGCCGACAAAAACACTTGGCAACTGTGGTTGCCCGATGTGTAAAACTGCTCGCGGTGTGCTTCAAACTCGGCTTGGTAGTACTGTGGCTGGGTAACGACCGACCAAAAGGGCTCGGTTTGCCCAAGATGCTCCCACTCTTTGTGGATGCGCTCAAACATTTGGTCCAAAGCCTCGGCAGAGACCTCGGTTTCTACCGGAATTTTGGGCAGTGTGTAGGGGTGGCGATGGCGCACAGACTGCGGCAGCTTGAGTAGCTCGCCCATGCGTTGCTGAAACTCGGGCGACTTGATAAACACATCGCGCAGCGCGTGGCTGCTGTGGGTGTTTTGGCAAAGGCTATTCACCACGTCGTCATTCTCGGGGTCACGCCCGAGCATGAGGCGATAGGCTAGGACGGCTTCTTCTTTGGTAATCACGCTTTGGCTTTTCGCGCTGTTTTGGCGGCTTGTTTAGCAGTTTTAGCTGTAGGTTTGGCAGGCGCTTTTGCTGCAACTGGCTTTGCTTTGGGCTTTGGTGCGGCTTTAGCCACAGGCTTGGCCGTGATGCTGATGACCTTGCCTGCTTTAGCGCCTGTGCTGGTGAGCTTGGCAGGGGCTGGCAAAGCTTTGGGGGCTTTGGCTTTGCTTGGCGCTTCAGCCTCTGTTGCTTCTTTCTGCTCTTTCACCTCTGTCGCGGGTAATTGCGCTGCAGTTTTGTTGGCCTCTAGCACTTTGACTGCGCCCGTTGCAAAGTCGATCCATGTGGCCCAAGGGCGGTGAATGGCTGTCTTTTGTTTGTCCAAGCGCTTGAGTGCATCGGGCATGGCGTAGATGAGGCGCAAGAGCAAGGCTTTGTCGGCATCGGCTAGTTTGGCCCACACGGCCACATCGAACACGTTTTTATCCAGCGCAAAGCGCAGCTCTAGCTTAGCGCCGCTGTCGTCTTGGCTTTCGGCGTACCAGCTGTCAAAGGGTTTGGTTTTGCCATCAATGAGCGGAATTTCAAACTTGGGGTACTGCGAGAAGCCATCGGCCTGCACCAAGGCTGCGCCCAAGCGGATTTCAAACTTCTTCCACTGCGCTGCACCAAGGCTAAGCCCACGGAACTCAAGCCAGAGGTGTTCGTAGTCGGGGTTGATGAGCTCGCGCTTGAGGCGCACTTCGTCGTAGCGCAGCAAGGCGGGCAGCTGTTTGAGCTGAGCCAAAAGGGTTTGGATAGAGGGGCGCCAAAACGCGAGGTCAAACTGCGCGGGAAACTCAAAGCCCTGCCACTGCCCTGCCTCGAGCTGGCTCAAGATACTGACGGCAGCTGTGAGCTGCTTGAATTCAGTGGTAGCCAGCCCCAAGAATGTGGCAAGGTGGTCTTTGTTGCTGTTGAGCAGCTTGGGCACAAAGGCGTGTGGCTGACCGTCTTTGACCAAACCAATGCCGGGGTGGCCGTCTTGCAGCACGGTGACAAAGCCGAACTCGCTCAGCGCCACGCCTGCTTGCGCAAAGTCTTTGACTTGCCAAGTGATGGATGGCACGTCTGACACGCCATCGACATCGACGATTTCAATTGCACCATAGTCGAGGTAGTTGGGCAGGCGTTTTTCTAAACGCTCCCAACGGGCTTTATAGGCAAGGTAGAGTTTTTCAAACTCGCCTTTTTGCTCGTAGTACTCAACCAGCTCTTCTTGCGCTTGCATGAGCTGCAAGAGCAACAGCTCGTTTTCTTGCGCGCTGTCTTGGTACTTGGCTTCGGTTTGTTGGGCTAGCTTGGCTTGTTTGTCGCGCTCGGCTTTGAGAGTGGTTAGCTCTTTGGCTTTCGCGTCGGTTTGTGCCTTGGCATCGGCAAGGGCTTTGGCACTTGCTGCGTCAGCGTCTTGCTTGGCTTTGGTGGCTGCGGCTGTGGCTGCTTGTGCGGCCGCGAGTTCTTTGCCCTTAGCGTCTAGCTCTTTGGTTTTGGCGTCTAGCTGGGCTTTGGTGTCTGCCAATGTTTTGTTGGCGGCTTGGGTGGCTGCATCACCGTCTTGCTTGGCCTTGGTGGCTGCGGCTTGAGCGGTGGCTAGCTCTTTGGTTTTTGCTTCTAACTCTTTGGCTTTGGCATCCAGCTGCGCTTTGGTGTCTGCCAATGCTTTGTTGGCCGCATCGAGTGCTTGCTTAGTTTTATCTGCGTCGGCTTTAGCAGCTTGGGTAGCCGTATCGCCCTCTTGCTTGGCTTTGGCAGCTGCGGCTTGAGCGGTGGCTAGCTCTTTGGTTTTTGCCTCTAGCTCTTTGGCTTTGGCGTCAAGCTGCGCTTTGGCATCTGCCAATGCTTTGCTGCCATCTGCTTGAACCTTGGCAGCCTCAGTTTGCGCTTTGCTAGCTGAAGCTTCGAGCTTTTTGTGCTCGGCTTTCGCAGTGGCTAACTGCCCTTCTAGCTCAGACACTTTCTTGTGAAGTGTCTCTATTTGAAGCTCAATCTTTTTCTGCTCGGCTTTACCAATGATCTTCAAAACAAAACCTTAACTTGATTTATTTGGCAAACAAAAACTTGTAGGCATTGGTCAATGCCTCATTCACATCCAACGATGTTTGGTTGAGCAACGAAAGAATGGCTTCCGACTGTGTGGTGACCGAGGTGACGTAGTCGCTCTTGACCTGAAACACGGTTTGGGTGGCGTTCAAAATATCGACGGCGCTGCGCACGCCGCCTTCGTAGCTTTTGATGTTGGCTTCTAGGCTCAACTCGGCGGCAGCAATGGCGTTCTTTTGAATGGTCAAGACTTCAAAGCCTGTTTCCACTTGTTCGCGAAGTTTTTCAACTTCCACCCGGGTTTTTTCTTCGCTGTCGCGCGTGGCTTCTTTGGCTTTGAGCCAGTTGGCTTGCACGCTTTGGCGGGCAAAGTAGCTGCCAGCTTGCAAGGGCATGTTGACGAGCACGCCGCTGTAGGTGTTGGTGGTGTTGCCAGCCTTGCTGTTGTTGTAGGTGGCAGAGATGGTGGGCAGCAAGGAGCCGGTGGATTTTTCTACTTCCAGCTCGGCCACGCGTTCGCTAAAGCGAGCGGCTTGCAGCGAGGGGTTGGCTTGCAGGGCTGCGTCTACATAGTCGGTAGCAGGTTTGAGGGGCAGCTTGCGGTCTTTTTGCTCCAACACAAAGTCTTTGACATTGGGGCGCTCGCCGGTGATGGCGGCGTATTGCTTAACGGCCACAGCCAAGGCGGTTTTGTAGCTGAGTTGTTGGGCTTTGGCTTGGGCGGCTTTGACTTCAATGTCACGCAGGTCGGTGACTGTGCCCTGCCCTAGTTCGAGCTTCTTTTTGGCAGCCAAGGCTTGTTGGTCCAACGCGGCCATTTTGGCTTCGTTGAGGCTGATGTTTTCGTTGGCCAAGATGATGGCGTTGGCCCCTTTGAGCAAGCGTGTGGCGAGGTCCTGCGTTTTCACCACAAAGGTGGCTTCGGCAAAGCCATCGCGCGGTGCAGCTTGGCGGAAGGTGGCCATGCGGCCCAGGTCGATGATGGGCATGGTCACACGCGTGGTTTGGCGTGTGGTGGTGTCTGTGTCGAGGCGCTGGTTGCTGAGGGTGGCCTCTGGCAAGTACGCCACACGGGCCTGTGTGGCACTGGCTTGGTTGGCCTGACGCTCGGCAACCGCCGTTTGAAATGTGGGGTCGTAGGTCATGGCTTTTTGGAAATCAGCCATCAAATCAGCAGCTGATGCATGATTCGCCCACGCTACCGCTACAAGCGCACCGATGGTGGCCTGTTTGAAGAATTTTTTAAGCATTTCTAAGAGCTTTCTAGTTACGCAATTAGTCATCTAATCTATCAGATTTTGATGAAAAATCGACTTTTTTGACAGTTTTGATGAACAAAAATGTCAAAGACAAAAAAAAGCCACCACAGCCCTGTGGCTGTGATGGCTTTTGAGATTAAGAAATCTTCTTGTCTTGGATGTCTGTGCTGAAGACGTCGAGCAACGCTTGGGCATCGGTACCCACGATTTGAACGGGGGTGTCCAGAACAGGTGTTTGTGCCGTGACGTTGATGTGGTACGACTCGGAGTCGCTCGCGCCTTTGAGCACATCGATTTCGGTGAAGCCGAGGCTGGAGAGTTTGGACAAGAGATCAGACATTGCAGTTGGGGTGAACTGGCTGAAATGATCGAATGTTGCTTGATCGATGACCAAGCCAGCATCTTTGGCCCCAAACAACCCGTCTTGCGTTGGCGCAACCGAACCGTTTTCAAAGCCAGCAATGATGGCTGCCACATCGGTGTTGTTACCCAATTCAACAAAGAATTTATTGACGGTATCTGCAGACACAACTTCGTCAATGCCCAGTTCTGACATGGCAGACAAGCTAGTATTGAGCGCTTGGTGCGAGGTGTTGAAGGTGGCGTTATGCGTGGTATCGAGCTTGAAGTTGGCGTCTGGCAGTGCGGACAACATACCTGCTTCTTGCAATGCGGCAGCCAGCGAATCTGGCAGCGCAAGGAATGAGTTGCCATCATTGAAGCCATCCACGATGTAATCGTGAATACCTGCTTCTTGCAGTGCACCAATCAATTGCCCAAATGTTGTGTTGGCGTCAGGGTGCAGGCTGCTGAAAGCTAGACCATTAATCTTGTTAAAGCCATCGACGTCCGAACCGATCGCAATGTGCACATTGAAGTCAATGCCATTGTTCTGAATGCTGTCAAGAGTTTGGAGATCAGTCAGCGACTTCAGTGTAGAGCCGAAGATGTCCATGTCAAACGTAGCCAAGCCCGCATCATGCAGAGTTTTTGCCACTGTTTCGATCTCACCAAAGTCGGTTGTGCCTGTGTTGATCTGCACATGGTCAACACCGAGTTTGCTGATTTCAACGGCATGTTGCGCAACATACGTAGAATTGGTGAGGCGCAGTGAAATGTCGTCTTCAGCAGCGAAGTCGATGCCTGCATTGATCAACTGAGTAGCTCCAACATCATTGAGCCAGCCTGCGTTGGACAAGAAGTCAATATGGTCTACGCCCATTTTTTCCAAATCTTGCGCATGCGTCATGGCTGCAACAAATTCAGCGCTGCCTACTGTTGGATCAGCACTGATGTCGAGTGTGATGTCGTCTTCTGCAGAGAACGCGATATTTGCATTGGCCAACGCATTGGCAGCAGCGAGGTTAATTGAGGCAGCATCGGTTGTGATGTCAATCAGATCAACACCTTCGCCTTGCAAGGTCGTGGTGTGGTTCAGCGCAAAGTTGAAGTCTGCACTGTTGCTGATACTCATAGCCACATGATCGACACCGAGTTTTTGCAAATCGCTCAAGCTTGTTCCCATGTGCGTTCCGGCGACACTGAGGGTGATGTCATTCGCCGACACAAAATCCAACTGATGATCAAGCATCAAATGAGCAAACGTTTCATTAATCAACGCAGGGGCATCTACGTTGAAGTGGTCGACGCCAGCGTTATGAAGATTGGTCGCCTTGACTGTATCCAGGCTGAAGCCATTAGCATCCAAAACAATGTCCATGGTGACGCTATCGCTGTCCACAAATTTCACATTGGCATCCACCAAGGCCTGAGCTTGTGCTTGAGAAATTGAGGCGTGATCGTTCGCCATATCAATTTGGTCAACACCCAGGGCTTGCATTGCCGTGATATCGGCAGTCGCAGGAAAAGCGGCATCTGCAGCCACTTGCAATGTGACGTTGGTATGGCTGGCAATGTCCAACCCGGCAGCATCAATGGCGGCAAGTTGCGATTGAGTAAGCGTGATATCGGAACCTAAGTTAAGGTGATCGATGCCTGCTTGCGCCAGTTTGTTGATATCGCTAGCCGAAAGCCCATTCAGCTCTGTTGAGCTGAGGTTAAGGGTGACGTCGCCACCAGTACCGAAGTGCGGGAGTACACCGGCAGTGAAATCAACTGCACCTAGATCAATGTTGTGACCACCGGTCAAAGTGACAGTGTCCACCCCGAGTTTTTGCAGGTCTTTGAGGCTGGTGCTCAGATGCGTGCCACTTGAAGTATCAGCATTGAAAGTGATCGTGTCATTCGCCGCGAAGTGCAAACCATCAGCAATCATGGTTTGCGCTTGCAGGTCGGTCAGTGAAGCTGAAACATTTGCGCTTCCACCAAGATCAATGGTGGCGTCTAAACCTGCAGGTTTAAGACTGTCAAGGCCGCTTGTATAAAGCAATGTGGCGAGTTCATCGCCAAAGCCTGCCGTGCTACCCGATGCGTCTAACAAATTGATGTTGAGATGATCCACACCACCCGTGTGCAATGCTGCTGCAACGCTACTGCTTGCAATCTGACTGACCTGAGTGCTGTCGATGTTTAAGGTAACGTCTAGCGCGCTTGCGAAAGTAGGTAAACCAGCGCTGCTGAATGCACCTGCACCCAAGTCGACCATGAGGTGCTGATCTGCACCTCCAGACAGTGCAACTGCATCAACACCGAGTTTTTGCAAGTCTTTGAGGCTTGTGCTCAGATGTGTGCCATGCGAGGTATCAGCGTTGAGGGTAATGGTGTCACTCGAAGCGAAATGCAACCCATCAGCAACCAAGGTTTGCGCTTGTGCATCGCTCAGTGAAGCTGCAACGTTTGCGCTTCCACCCATATCGATGGTGCTAATGCCCAGTGTGTGAAGGTCGGTAGCCGTATTAACAACACTCGACAACTCCGACGAATTAGCCACATTGAGGGTAATCACATCGGCGCTTGCAAAGGTCAAACCGGCTGCACTCAGTGCTTGTGCCTGCGTCAAGCTAAGGCTTGCAGCGTTGCTACCCACATCGATGGTGTCCACACCCAGCGTGTGCAAGCTGCTCGCAACTGCTGCTGCATCAGACAACCCTGCTGAGTCAGCCACTGTCAGTGTGACTACGTCTGCGCTTGCAATGGTCAAGCCCGCTGCACTCAGCGCTTGCGCCTGCGTCAAGGTAAGGCTTGCAGCGTTGCTACCCACATCGATGGTGTCCACACCCAGCGTGTGCAAGCTGCTCGCAACCGCTGCCGCATCAGACAACCCAGCTGAATCAGCCACTGTCAGTGTCACCACGTCTGCGCTTGCAATGGTGAGGCCCGCTGCACTCAGCACTTGCGCCTGCGTCAAGGTAAGGCTTGCAGCATCATTCAGCATGTCAATGGTTGTCACCGTCAATCCGCTGGCTCGGATTGCAGCCAAATTGGCTGCCAAGTTGGCATCGCTGGCGAGTGCATTGAGCAAGTCTTGGTTTGAGAGGTCGATGCGAACACTGTCAATGCCGTAATCGGTCAGTCGCCCAGTGATGGCAGCCACTTCAGCCAATTGATCTGCATTGGCAATGATCAGGGTGACTTGCAAGGCTGCGTTTTCAGCAGCGGTGACCGTGCCATCGCGGTCTGTGTCGCCAAAGAGTGTGACGCCCGTGGTGCTAGTAAGCGCAGCGCCTGTACCCAGCTCCACGTTGATGACGTTGCTACCCGATGCGGGCTGCACAAAGACAATGCCGTCTGTTTTGAGTTGCTTGAGGGTTCGGCTGAGGGTGGTGCCTGTGGCGGTTTCTGTGTTGGTTGCACCGCCGGTGTTGGCATTCGCTAAACCAATGCCTGCAGCCAAAGTACCCAGCAAAGGAAGCGGGGCCACTGGAACGACCAAGCCAGCAAGTTCGAATGTTTCGGTAGCGCCTGCAGCGGCATGCTCGCCCGCAACGCCAGCTGCACCCGATTCGGCTTCAGCCGCAAAGCCTCGGCCTGCACCTGTTTCTGAGCCTGGCTCTAGCAAGGCTGCTTTTCGCTTAGCTGTAGCACCGCCCTCTTCCTCCAGGATGGCGGCTTTTTCTGTTTCTTCTTCTGCGACGGCAGCGACTTCTTTTTCTGTCACATCATTGGCCGCTAGCTCAACGCCGTCGAGACTTTCTTCAATTTCAGCGTATTGGGCGTCGTCTAAATTTTGTGCATCCACAAACTCGGTGAGGGCTTGTAAATCTTCAAAGACGGCCGATTTACCTTGTGCGGCGCGGACCTCTTCAACAAATAAGGCCAGCAGGGGCAGCGTTAAAGCTAGCTTTTGCAGGTGCTTGGGGCGATCGACGAGTTTTTGTGCTGTTTTTTTAATCAATCCGGCCAATTTGGCGCTTTTTGTCGTCTTGCTCGTCATTGGATTCCCTGCCTGCTGTGAATGTTTAAATGAAACCTAATGGATTAAGTATAAACATTTATTTATATTTTTAAGGCTCATTTAGGAATTCTTAATAACTAATCAAATAAATAAAACGACAAATTTAATAATATTAAAGTACAACTTAAATAATTAGAAAATATCAATAAATATGGAAGCGGAAATAAAAAAAGCCGCACCCAAATGGATGCGGCTTTTATTGCCAATTAAATTAATTAAAACAGCAAGTCACGAATTTACTTTCATAGACTTGGCGCTTGGTCGTCCGCCACGTTTGCCATTTTCTCGAGCAGCCACAGATTTAGCTTGCGTCTTAGCTTTGCCTCCAGTAGCGCCAATGTGCGCCATCCATTGACGTGTGCCAAGTACGCCTTTGAGTACATTCGGCACGTACAAATCAGCATCGAGTGTGGGCCAGTAGAGTCCCAACCCAGCCGCAGTGACCTCTACTTGGCGCAAGTCTGCAGGCTTTGCATTTACCAGCTCTTGCGCATGCGCGACCGGAAATTCAAATGCACAGCCATTGTCTAGCTCCACATGAATGCGCCCTGCCACATATCTGGCAAGCTTGGCCACTGGGCCTCGCGCCAACAAACGCTGCCCGCTTTCTGTGGCTTTTTGATACGCCGCGTCATCTATTAAGTTTTTATCGATATCCATGAATTCTTCCCCAATGCATGCAAAGAATTGCAATGTGCTGCTCCAAGAACAGCTTGATCGTGTTGATCTGTGCTTGCGTGAAGCCGACATTGCTCATCAGCGTCACTCCGCCCAAGTCGCATAACAACTGGAGCCTCGCGTGCTTATCCTTATCGATGACATGTACATGCGGCGGACGATGATCGTTTGGATAGATGACCACACGCCATCCATTCTGGGTTGTTAATACTGTTGGCATTTTAACGAAAACCAAAGCGTGCTTGGGTTTAATTGTGAAATTGCGCAAACGATACCGATGTCGAACGAAATAAACCTGAGTCAAAATAAAAAAGCCGCACCCAAATGGATGCGGCTTTTAATGGCGAATTTAACTAAATATTAGTCTTTGAAGGCGCGTGCCGTCTTGTCGCTGAGTGGCTTGAGCAGGTAGCTCATGAAGGTGCGCTCACCGGCTTTGATGATGACGTCCACAGGCATGCCGGGCTGCACTTTGAGGGAGCCTAAGAGCTCTAGGCCTTCTTTGGTGGTTTCGACTTGGCCCATGTAAAACTCGCCTTCGTTGGGGTTGGCGCCTGGCTCTTTGTCGGCCCCGACCACGCTCATGACGCCCGGGATAACGGGGGTGGTGGCTTGGTTAAAAGCGGTAAAGCGCATGTCGGTGGCCATGCCCACGCGAACTTTGTCGATGATGGTGGCGGGGATTTTGGCTTGGACGATGAGGGTTTCATCTTTGGGCACAACTTCCATGAGCACTTGGCCGCTGGTGATGACGCCACCCACGGTAAACACTTTGAGGCCCACCACGCTGCCGCTGACGGGGGCTTTGACTTCGGCCAAGTCGCGGTCAAATTTGGCCGAGTCGAGGCGTGAGGACATGGCGTCGCGGTTTTTCTGAATTTCTTGCAGCTGGTTGTCGACGTCTTTGAGCAAAGCGCTGCGCAGCTGGCTGATTTGCAAGCGCGCACGGGCAATGTCGGCTTGGGTGCTGGCAATGCTGCTGTCAATGTCGCTCTTTTGGCGCTCGGCTTGGTTGGCTTGGGCCATGGGCACAAAGCCGTCTTTGGCGAGCTTGCGGGTGTTGGTCATTTCCTCGTCAAGGCTGCGTTGCTGCACTTTGCGGGAGTTGAGCATGACGCTTAGGCCGCTGATTTGCTCATTAAGGCTGGCGACTTGGCTGTTGTATTCGGCACGGCGCGAGTTAAAGAGCTGCACTTGCAGGGCTTTGGCTTCGGCCACGCGGGTGTCGTCGTCTTTGAAGTGTTTGCCGAGTTCGTCGGTCCAGGTGATGGTGTTGGCTGCGTCGCGCTCGGCTTTGAGGCGCGATTCGGTGGCGAGCAAGTTGATGTATTGCAGCTCAACGCCGGTCATTTCGGCTTCGCTTTTGAGCGGGTTGATGCGCAAGAGCACTTCACCGGCCTCGACCTGCGCGCCCTCTTTGACCATGATTTCTTGCACCACACCGCCGGTGGGGTGCTGAATGGCTTTGCGGTTGCCCAGTACGCTGACCGAGCCTTGCACCGTCACACCCGCATCAATGGGGGCAAAGAGTGCCCAAGCCAGAAAGACGGCGAAAAAGCCCATAAACCACTTGGCCGCGCCACGGCGAATGTCGGACTCCTCTACTTGCACAGGTTGCAAGCCTTTGTCGGCGAGTTTTTCGGGGGTGTAGGGGTTCCAGGTGTCGATCCAGCTGCTGAGCTTTTGGTCCACCTCTTTGGCTTTCTCGATGGCGCGTGTGGTGTTGGACGGCTGAATGGCCAAGGGTTGGCCTGATTCGTCAAGCACAGGGGGTGGCGTGACGCGCGATTTGAGGCTGTCGCCCAAGGCTTTGCCTTTGGCGACGAGTTCGGTGAGCTTGCTCATGCGGTGCCCCCGGCTGCTGCAGTGGACGGTGTGGGCTCGGTGGGGGCTTCAGCGGCGGGCTGTTGAGCGCCCTCGCCTGCCTCTGTGGCGGGCACGGCTTGCAGGCGACGCACGGCTTCAAGCATGTCTTTGGCAGTGCCAAAGGCGACTTGTCGGCCTTGTTTGAGCACAAGCATCATGTCGACGATGCTGACCAAACGGGGCCTGTGGGTGGTGATGATGACCGTGCCACCGTTGTCTTTGAGAGCTTGCACCGCGGCAATCAGGGCGTTTTCGCCCACTTCGTCGAGGTTGGAGTTGGGTTCGTCCATCACCACATATTTGGGCATGCCATAAATGGCGCGGGCAATGGCAATGCGCTGACGCTGGCCGCCCGACAAGGCAAAACCGGTTTCGCCCAAAGGGGTGTCGTAGCCTTTGGGGAAAGTCAGAATGCTCTCGTGCATGCCAATGAGCTGTGCGGCTTGGACCACTTTGGCGGGGTCGACCTCGCCCAAGCGGGCGATGTTTTCGGCCACTGTGCCTTCGAAGAAGTCAATTTCTTGGGGCACATAGCCCACGAGTGGACCGACTTCGTCGTGGCTCCATTCAGAGATTTCCACACCGTCCAAACGCACACTACCTTGCGCGGGCTTCCACACGCCCAAGAGCATTTTGACGAGCGACGATTTACCGGCCGCACTAGGCCCCACCACCGCCAGAACTTGGCCGGGGGTGAGCGCGAAGTTCATGTCGGCCAACACAGCTTTGTTGTGGCCAGGGGGCACGGCGGTAGCGCCTTTGACATCTAAGCGGCCTTGAGGTGCGGGCAATTGCATGCTTTTGCCGCGCTGTTGGTCTTCGGCCAAGAGTTCGTTGAGGCGCTCATAGGCTTGGCGGGCGGCGACGATGTCTTTCCAGCTACCAATGAGTTTTTGGATGGGCGACACAGCTTTGCTAATGAGCATGGAGGCGACCATGATCATGCCGCCAGTGATGAGGCCTTCCATGGCCAAGAATGTGCCCAAAGCCATTTGCAAGGAAGGCATGGCTTTTTGCAAAAAGCCAGACATGCCGCCCATGAGGCCCGTGGCTTCGCTGGCGTTGACTTGGTTGGTGAGGAAGTGGCGGTGCTGGGCGTACCAGCGGTTGCGCACAGCGCCCAACATGCCTAAAGCCAAGGTGGATTCGGCGTGGCGCAGGCTGTTGGCGGCCACGCGGGAGGCTTCGGTGTTGGCGTCTTGCGCTTCTTTGAGGATGGGGCTAGTAACTTTGACGGTGAAGTAAGACACCGCAATCATCAAGACAGACGACACCGCAGCGAAGATGGCGAGGTATGGGTGGAACAAGGCACCAATGCCAATAAACACAATGGCAAATGGCGCATCCATGAGCGACAAGGCGGACTGGCCCGTGAAGAACTGGCGCAAAGCCAGCAAGTCGGCCAAGAGCTGGTGGACGTTGACGTTTTTGCGGCCCACGTAGCGGCGAAAAGAGGCGTCAAACACATCGGCTGCCAAGTCCCAGTCGATGCGCAAAGACAGGCGCACCATGAGGCGAGAGCGAATCCACTCTAGCGCGGACCAGAACACGTAAAACGCAATGACGATGACGGTGAGCGAAACCAAGGTGACGCCGCTGCGGCTAGACAGCACGCGGTCCATGGTGTTCATCATGTAGAGCAGCGGCGTGACGCTGAGCAAGTCGATGACGAAGGTCAGGCCAAACGCGTACCAAAACGCGTTGCGACACTGCATGAGGATTTTGCGAACCGGGGCCTCGGAAGCGGCAATACCCGTTTTATTTTGTGAACTTAAGGCTTTAAGCATGTGCCAATCTTACTTGACTGACATCATTTATGGTTTTTAAGGATGTCTGGGTCAAACACATGGGCCAAATCGCCGAGGTCAGCAGAGCCCAAGACCTGGACTTGCGACAAGACCGGTGTTTGTGCAGTGACGTTGATTTCGTACACATGTGCGCCGTCGGCTTGGGACTTGCCAACCACATCGAGTTCGGTGAAGCCGAGCTTGCTGAGCTCGCCCACCAACTCTTGTACGCCCACAGCGCCCAAGCTGCTGAAGGTGGTTTGGTCGATGACCAAGCCCGCTTGTTGGTTTTGAGCGAACAAGGAGTGATCTGTGCCATGGTCAAGGCCAAAGGCGCTGAACAAGTCGTGCATGTCGGCCAAGGTGTGGACGTCTTCGGGCTTGATGCCCAATTCAACATAGAGCTTGCCTTCGCCGCTGACGGAGTCAACGCCCAAGTCAGCCATGGCTTTGAGGCTGGTGTTGAGCAGCGCAGTGTTGGCTTGGATGGTGATCGCGGCTTCGGGCAAGGCTTGCAACATGCCAGATTCGTACAAGGCGGCAGACAGGTCGTCGTCGATGGTGACGTTGGCAGACTCTTGAAGCTGCACATGGCCCAAGCCAGAGTCGTGCAGGGTTTGGATGAGGTCGCCCCATGTGGCTTTGCTGTCGAGGTGGAAGCCTGCAAGCAAATCGATGCCGTGGAGTGCGAAGTTGTCGCCCGCCGTCCAAGTTTGTGCTTCGTCGACTTTGAGGGTGATGTCTAAGCCGCTGTCGAGCTTGCCAAACAAGGCGCTGAGAGTGTCTGCACCGCTCACATCAGAGCTGAACACGCCCAAGTGGTCAATGCCGGCTTCGGCCAATGACTTGGACATTACACCGATGTCGGGCAACGAAGCTTTATCAAGGTTAAGCGTGACATCCAAAGCGCTGTTGAACTCAGGGATGTCCGTGGCACTCAACAGGTGTGTGTCTGTGCCATCGACTTGGATGCTCTTGACGTCGTGGTCGAAGCTGACAGCATCCACGCCCAAGCGTTGCAGATCTTTGAGGCTGGTGCTGAGGTGTGTGCCATGGCCACCGGCAGAGGCGTCTAAGGTGATGGTGTCAGCTGCAGCGAAGGAGTGCGCAAAGCTTGCACCGATCAGGTCTGCGGCTTGGTTGAGGTCGATGCCGACGATGGCGTCGAGCGAATCTGCACGCACAGCAGACAGTGCGTTTTCAAGGTTTGTCCACTCTGAGGCTGAGGACAGGTCAAAGGTACTGCCGATGAGGTCAAGGCGCACGGCGTCGATGCCTGCATCGCTCAGCACATGGTTGTCCAATGCGCTGACTTGGCCCATTTGCGTCAGGTCTGCCACGTCGAGGGTGACTTTGAGGGCGTTGTCTTCAGCCAAGCTGAGGGAGCCGTCGGCATTGGTATCGCCAAACACGGGCATGCCGGTTGCAGAGAGTGCGCCCAGAGAGTCAGCACCCAAGCTCACGCTGATTTCGCCAACGCCAGCAGCCACGGTCACGGCATCGATGCCTAACTTTTGCAAGTCTTTGAGGCTGGTGCTCAGGTGCGTGCCGTGTGCGCCTGCAGAGGCGTTGAGCAAGGCAGTGTCGTGGCTGTCAAAGGTGAAGTTCAGACCTGCGCTTAACAGCTCGTGGGCTTGGCTTTGGTCGATGCCGATGACGGTGTCGAGCGCTGTGTTGTCGCGCACGGAAGCCAAGCTGGCTTCGAGATGGCTGAGGTCAGACGACAACAGACCACGACCCAACAAGGTGTCGAGACTGCCCTCACCCGACAGATCCCACTTGACGGCATCGATGCCCGAGGCCAACAAGTCTGTGGCATGCAGGGCGGCAACGGCGTCGAGTTGTGTGGCATCGGCCACATTGAGGGTGACGTGCAGGTCTGTACCGCCGCTGAACACAGGCAGAGATGCATCTTGGAATTGGGCATTGCTCAAGGAGAATGCAGAACCCAAATCCAAGCTGATATCGCTCACGGCCGCGCCCACGGTGATGGCATCGACACCGAGCTTTTGCAGGTCTTTGAGGCTGGTGTTGAGGTGCGTGCCTTGTGAGGCATGGCTCAAGTCGTAGGTGATCTTGTCATCCGCGCTGTTGTAGCTCAGGTCTTTCACATTGATGTGTGAAGAACCAAAGTCAACAGTGGCATCGATGTGGTTGAGCGCGATGTTGTTGAGTGCGTTCAGGTTGCTGCTGCCCAACAGTGACTCAAGATCAGCTTCGTTGTTGAGCGTGAAGCTGATTTCGTCAATACCAGCGGTATTCAATGCGCTGGATGTAGAAGACAGATTTGCCAAATCACCTGACAAGGCATTGAGGGTGACATGCAGGCCATTGTCTTCATCGACGCTGAGTTGGCCATCGTGGTTGGCATCACCAAACAGAGCGATGCCGCCGGTGCTGGTGAAGCCGTCGGCATTGTTGGTATCGAAGCCTGAGCCGAGATCCAAGTTGATGGCGGTTGTGCCTGCCGCGACGCTGACGGCGTCAATGCCGAGCTTTTGCAGATCTTTGAGGCTGGTGCTCAGATGCGTACCGTGAGCGCCTGCAGAGGCGTTGAGGAACACATCGTCCGCACCGTTGAAGTGCAGATTTGCATTCACCAGTTGTTGGGCTTGCGCTTGGTCAATCGCCACGATGGTGTCGAGGTGAACGCTATCGACTCCGTCGCCGCGCAAGGTGGCCAAGTCGGCCTCCAGAGCTGCGAAGTCTGCGCCGAGCTGGCCGCGACCCAACAAGGCGTCGAGACTGCCCTCGCCTGCCAAATCGAGTTTGACGGCATCGATGCCCGCGTTGAAGAGCGAGCCATCGTTCGCGATGAAGTTGGCCAGCTCATCCACTTGACCTGCATCAGCGACGTTGAGTGTGACTTGGATGTCTTGGCTGTCGAAGGCTGGCAAAGATCCAGCTTGGATTTGGAATCCGTGATCGGAACCCAAATCCAAATTGATCTCGCTCACGCCTGCAGCAACGCTCACCGCATCGACACCCAATTTTTGGAGGTCTTTGAGGCTGGTGTTGAGGTGGCTGCCTTGGACATGCATGACCACGTCGGTTACGTCGTCATGCACATTGAGACTGAGGTCATGGACGCTAACGTGGGCAGAGCCGAAGTCAACAGTGACGTCGAGATTGGCTGCGCTCAAGGCGGCCAACTCATCAGCATTGGCTGTGCTGAGCAGAGTTTCGAGGCCTTGTGCGTCAAGCTTGAAGCTCACTTCATCGATGCCGGCCAAGGCAAATTGGCTGGCGTTGTCACCGGCAGACAACGCAGCCAAATCAGCGCCTGTGGCGTTGAGGGTGACGTGCAAGGCATCGGCTTCTTGGGCGGTCAATGTGCCGTCGGCGTTGGTGTCGCCAAACAAGGCGATGCCGCCTACGGCGTCAATGTTGAAGCCTGTGCCCATGTCGACGTTGATGGCGGCTGTACCAGCTGCAACGCTGATGGCGTCAACGCCGAGCTTTTGCAGGTCTTTGAGGCTTGTGCTCAGATGTGTGCCTTGCGATGCATCGACAGAGGCATTGAGCACGATGGTGTCTTGTGCTTGGAAGTTCAAACCATGGGCCAGCAACTCACCGGCTTGAACTTGGTCGATGCCAAGGATGGATTGCAGGCCATCGTTATGCACTTCGAGCAAATCTGCTTCGAGTGCGGCGAAGTCGTGCTTAAGGGTGCCAGCACCCAACAGGGTATCGAGGTTACCTTGACCTGAGAGGTCGAGTTTGACGGCGTCGATACCGATGTTGCTAACTTGGTGGAACGCCAACTCAGCGACATCATGCAGTTGCGATGCATCAGCAACGTTGAGCGTGACGTTGAGGTCTTCATCGCCGGTAATGCGAATGTCAGAACCACCCGTGAACTGGAAGCCCTCAGTGTCAGCACCCAAGTTCAAATTGATGTCATGCACGCCAGCGGCCACGCTGACGGCGTCGATACCCAGCTTTTGCAAGTCTTTGAGGCTGGTGTTGAGGTGGGTACCGTGTGAGGCGCCTGCTGCGTCGAGGGTGATCTTGCCATCGTCCAGGTGCAGCGCATCAACACCCACATGAACGCTGCCGAAGTCAACGGTGACGTCGAGGTTGGGTACATGCAAGGCAGCGAGCTCAGTGGATTGACCCAAGAGTGTTTCGAGGCCAGTCGCATCGAGCTGGAATGTCACCTCATCGATGCCAGCAGCTGCAAATATGTTGCCATCAGCGCTGATGTCGCTGAGGTCTGCATCAGATGTGTTGAGGGTGACATGCAATGCAGCGTCTTCTTGCGCGCTGAGGATGCCGTCGGCATTGGTATCACCAAACAAGGCCACTGTGCCATCGGCCAAAGTGAACGAGTCGTTGCTACCGCCTAAATCGATGTTGATGCCGCTTACGCCTGCAGCGACGCTAACCGCATCAACACCCAGCTTTTGCAGCTCTTTTAGGCTGGTGCTGAGGTGGGTGCCGTGTGTGGCTGCGTCGACGTGTACAGCAGCGGTGATGTCTGCGTCGAAAGTGAAGTCAGCTGCTTTAGCAACCAGTTCTTGCGCTTGGTCGTCGCTGATGCCCACGATGGCTTGGATGCCTGTGTGGTCGAGTGTGTCGAGTTGCTTGTCGAGCAACGCGATTTCGTCCACCAAGTTGCCCGTGCCGAGCAAGCTGTCGAGGCTGCCTTGGCCAGAGAGATCGAGGTTGACGGCATCGATGCCAGCGGTGTGCAAACCAGTTGCGGCAAGTGTGATGTCGTCTAGCTGCCCCACGTCAGTGCTGTTGAGGGTGACACGCAAGTCGGCATCGCCTTCAAAATTGACCACGGAACCGTTGGCCCATGTGAAGTCACCAGCGCCGAGGTTGAGGCTGATTTCACCCACACCGCCTGCCACGCTCACGGCATCAACGCCGAGTTTTTGTAGGTCTTTGAGGCTGGTGCTCAGGTGTGTGCCGTGCGATGCGCCTTCGGCATCGAGGGTGATCTTGCCGCTGTCCAAATGCAGCGCATCAACGCCCACATGCACGCCACCGAAATCAACGGTGACATCCAAGCTAGCGCCTTCCAAGGCTTTCAAAGCTGGCTGATCAGCCAGCAAAGTGGTTAGCCCTGCCTCATCACCCACGTTGAAGAAAATTTCATCTACGCCTGCCAAGGCAAAGTGGCTAGCGTCAGCAGACATGTCGCTCAAATGAACCAAGTCCGCATGGCTTGCATTGAGGGTGACGTGCAGAGCCGCATCTTCTTGCAAGCTGATAGTGCCATCACCGTTGGTATCACCAAACAAGGTGACACCGCCTGTGACTGGGTTGAAGTTAAAGCCTTCGCCCAAATCGATGTTGATACCTGTCACGCCTGCTGCGACGCTGACGGCGTCAACACCCAACTTTTGCAAGTCTTTGAGGCTGGTGCTCAGGTGTGTGCCTTGGGCAGCCGTGTCGGTGTGCATGACGACGGTGTCGTCGGCATTGAAGCTGAAAGTGGCGGCGTCTTTGAGGATTTCTTGGGCTTGGTCTTGGCTGATGCCAACGATGGCTTGAACGCCAGCGTCTTCGAGTTTGCCCAACTCAACATCAAGCGCTTGCATTTCGCTGCTCAAAGTGCCCGTACCCAACAACGCGTTGAGACCACCTTGGCCCGAGAGATCAAGGTTGACAGCATCAATGCCAGCGGCATGCAAGTTACCAGCCACCTTGGCAAGATCGTCAATTTGGCCTGCATCGGTGGTGCTGAGGGTGACGCGCAGGTTGTCGTCACCTTCGAAGCTGACCACGGATGAGCCAGAGAATGAGAAGGCATCGGAGCCTGAACCCAAGTCGAGATTGAGTTCGGTCACGCCACCTGCGACGCTCACGGCATCAACGCCGAGCTTTTGCAGGTCTTTGAGGCTGGTGCTCAGATGTGTGCCTTGTGATGCGCCTTCGGCATCGAGGGTGATCTTGCCGCTGTCCAAGTGCAGCGCATCAACGCCCACATGTACGCCACCGATGTCAACGGTGACGTCAAGGCTGGCATTGTGTAAATCTGCAAGCGCTGTTTGGTTGGTCAGTAAGGATGTGAGGCCGGCTTCGTTGCCGACATCGAAGAAGATTTCGTCGACGCCAGCCAAGGCGAAATCGGCGGCATCGTCAGACAGATGGCCCAAGTCACCGCTGCTGGCGTTGAGAGTGACGTGCAGCGCACCGTCTTCTTGGGCAGTCAGAACGCCATCGGCGTTGGCATCGCCAAACAGGGTGACGCCGCCTGTGGCTGCATTGAAGTCAAAGCCAGAGCCCAAATCCACATTGATGCCAGAAACGCCACCTGCCACGCTCACGGCATCGACGCCGAGTTTTTGCAGGTCTTTGAGGCTGGTGCTGAGGTGTGTGCCTTGGGCCGCTGCAACTTCGAGGGTGACATCACCCTGTGCGTCTATGCCGAGCGATTGCACATTGACGTTGGCACTGCCAAAGTCGACCACAGCGTCGAGCTGACCCACGACCAACTGATTCAGCGCGACATCGTTGTTGAGCAAGTCTTGCAACTGGCCTTCGCTGGTCAGGTCGAAGGCGACTTGGTCGATGCCTGCATTGGCAAAGGTACTGGCGTTATCAGCAATGCCTTCCAGTTGTGAGCCGGTGGCATTGAGGGTGACGTGCAAATCAGCTTGCTCTGTGGCCGTGAGTGTGCCATCGGCATTGGTATCGCCAAACTTTGGCAAGCCGCCCATGCTGCTGAAGTTGAAGTCGCTGCCCAAATCCACATTGATGCCATCGACACCACCTGCCACGCTCACGGCATCAACGCCGAGTTTTTGCAACTGTTTGAGGCTGGTGTTGAGGTTGGTGCCGCTGGCGTCGACATCTAAAACAATGGTGTCATCTGCGGCAAAGTGCAAGCCATCCAACACCAAGTCAGTGGATTGGGTATCTGTGAGGTGCAGTGCATCTTGTGCAGTGCGGTCAATCGTGCCGCTGACATCCACGCCTTCAGTGGCGAGCGCATTGATGCTGAGGTTGAGTGTGGAACCTGCATCAAGCAAGTTGGCCACATCGCCATCCGCAAAGTTGAGATTGACATGGTCAATACCAAGTGCGCCAAGGCTGGCGTTGGCTGGGGCAAACACGCCAGCCAGTTCGTTAACTTGCGTCTGACCTGTCACGTTGAGCGTGACATTCAGGTCATCAGCACTGATTGCTTTGTGGGCAACATCTTTGGCAGTGATGCCTGGCAACGCTCCAGCTGGCGCACCAGCTGCATCGCCTGAGGTGGCGTAGTTGATGCTGACGTCAAAGTCTTTGGTGACTGGGTTGACCGCAACGCCGTCCATTGCGATGGCTGTTTTGCCAGCGAGTGATTTCAAGCTTGCTTGCAGCAAGTTGCCAGAGGTTTGCTTGTAAATGGAATTGGCGTTTGCCAAGTCGGGGTCAGAGACCACAGCGTCCGTAACAGCTTGGCTCACTGCAGCTTGGGTCAATCCAGCTTTCTCAATCACTGCAATGTCATTGGTCTTGGCAACCGATTTAACAGCGCTGATCAGCAAGTCTTGTGAAACACCGGCAGCGGCTTCGGCCTTGGCGATGGCAACTGGATCTTTGCTGATCAAGGCTTTTGACAAGCCGGAGTAGTTGTCGTCGATTTGGGCGTTGACGGTGTTGATGCTGTCGATGATCGCACCAGCCTTAGCCACCGCCACGGGATCACCCTTGAACAAGGTGTTGATGGCTGATGTGCTAACGGCGCTGAGCGTGTCAGACAGATCAGCCGCAGGCTTACCGGTGGTGATGGCGCTGGTCACGGCTTTGGCCATGGTCAACAGCGGGTTGCTCAAAGTTGGTGATGCCTCAACAAGTGCCGTGGTGGCTGCTTGCATGACGGTGAACACCATTTGCTGGGCTTTGAAGACCAATTCGGCTTGAGCAGCAACCGCAGGGTTGGTGCTGGTCATGCTGGCAAATGGATCGTAGTTTTGCAATGACGCTGTCAAGCCCAAACCATTAGCGATGGATTTGGCCAGAACCACTGGGTCTTGACCTTTCTCAACCGTCAAGGCCACCAAGGTGGTTAACGGTGTGATGTAGGTGAAGCCTTCAGGCGCAATCAAATCGCCAGTGAGGATCTTGCCGGTGAACTTGTCAGTGGCGAAGTGTTCAACTTCGCCCTCTTTCCAATCAAGTTCAGCAATCAGGTTGCCTTTGCCGCCTGCAACGAGTTTGTCGTTGTCCACAAAGAGCTTGTAGTTGCCTTCGGCATCGGTGATGGCAAAAGCTTCGCCGACATCGTACTTACCATCGCCGTCTGTGTCATAGAAGACGCGCGCGCCTTGCACATAACCATCGATGACCTTGGCGCTGAAGCTAGTGCCTTCGCTCTTGCCAGCCACAGTGAACGATGCAGTGGCGGTGCTGGACTCACCGCCATCTATGTCTGCAATCTTGTAGCTGACAGAAACCTCAAGTTTTTGACCATCGTTCAAAAACTGGAAGGCTTCGGCAGCAGGGTTAATTTTGAGTTGTGTGCCATCCAGCCAAAGTGCAGCACCCGTTGTTGGGGTGAGCGGCAGCACGCTTGGGAATGTGGCAACGGTGGAAATATGGTTACCAGCTGAATCGACCATGAAGGCCGTGACGGTAGGACCTTGGATAGATAAGGTGGTGGAGTCCACATCTGTGGCGACACCGTTCAACAACTGTAATGATGGGACGCCAACCGTTTGGTCTTCGGTCACATTTTGTGCTTGAGACGAAACTGAAAGTTGAGGTGCGTCATTTGTACCCGTAACGGTGATGACGAAGCTGTTGGTGCTGGTCAGCCCCAGGTCATCGGTGACCAGGTAGTTGACCGTGATGGGCAACTGCGCATCTTTGGACAGGCTGTCGTAGCTCGAAGCATCGAATGTCCATGAACCGTTGGAGTTGATCGTCAGGCCTGTGATCGGATCACCCACCAAGCTGTAGGTGGCCGTATGAGCCGTATCCACATCCGTTGAAGTCAATTGACCGCTGATGGTGGCGTCTTCCAACACGGCTTGAGCAGCTGTGAAAGTCGCTGTCGGCGCATCATTTGTACCCGTGACGGTGATGACGAAGCTGTTGGTGCTGGTCAGCCCCAGGTCATCGGTGACCAGGTAGTTGACCGTGATGGGCAACTGCGCATCTTTGGACAGGCTGTCGTAGCTCGAAGCGTCAAACGTCCATGAACCATCTGCGTTGATCGTCAGGCCTGTGATCGGATCACCCACCAAGCTGTAGGTAGCCGAGTGAACCGTATCCACATCTGTCGAGGTCAATTGACCGCTGATGGTGGCGTCTTCCAACACAGGCTGTGCAGCTGTGAAGGTCGCTGTCGGCGCATCATTTGTACCCGTGACGGTGATGACGAAGCTGTTGGTGCTGGTTGCGCCCTTATCGTCCGTCACAAGGTAGTTGACCGTGATGGGGAATGTCGCATCTTTGGACAGGCTGTCGTAGCTCGAAGCGTCAAATGTCCATGAACCGTTTGAGTTGATCGTCAGACCTGTGATCGGATCACCCACCAAGCTGTAGGTAGCCGAGTGAACCGTATCCACATCCGTTGAAGTCAATTGACCGCTGATGGTGGCGTCTTCCAACACAGGCTGCGCAGCTGTGAAAGTCGCTGTCGGCGCATCATTTGTACCCGTGACGGTGATGACGAAGCTGTTGGTGCTGGTTGCGCCCTTATCGTCCGTCACAAGGTAGTTGACCGTGATGGGCAATGTCGCATCTTTGGACAGGCTGTCGTAGCTCGAAGCGTCAAATGTCCATGAACCGTTTGAGTTGATCGTCAGACCTGTGATCGGATCACCCACCAAGCTGTAGGTAGCCGAGTGAACCGTATCCACATCCGTTGAAGTCAATTGACCGCTGATGGTGGTGTCTTCCAACACAGGCTGCGCAGCTGTGAAAGTCGCTGTCGGCGCATCATTTGTACCCGTGACGGTGATGACGAAGCTGTTGGTGCTGGTTGCGCCCTTATCGTCCGTCACAAGGTAGTTGACCGTGATGGGCAATGTCGCATCTTTGGACAGGCTGTCGTAGCTCGAAGCGTCAAATGTCCATGAACCATCTGCGTTGATCGTTAGACCTGTGATCGGATCACCCACCAAGCTGTAGGTAGCCGAGTGAACCGTATCCACATCCGTTGAAGTCAATTGACCGCTGATGGTGGCGTCTTCCAACACGGCTTGAGCAGCTGTGAAGGTCGCAACTGGTGCGTCGTTGACACCGCTGATACGAACGGTGAGCGCGCTACTTTCGACGGTCGTACCGTTGTTAACGGTATAAGAGAAGATCAAATCTTGCTGCGCATTCGCAACCAATGCATTCGCAGCACCACCCGTTGTGAAACTGTAGCTACCGTCCGCATTGATGAAGAGGTCACCATAAGGCGTGGAAACCTTTGTTGCAACGTCTGCACGAACCTCATAAGAGTCGGAGCCATATTGAATGCTCGCGACCGATTTAGCGAGCGTAGAACTGCCAACAGAAAGGTCGTTTGTAAACAAACTTGCCGAAGCGATGTTGGTATCTTCAGTAACTGAACCAATGTCTTTCAACGCTAAGCTGTTGATCACACTGACAGCTCCACCCGCGTAGTACACCTTAGCCAAGCTGGCTACATCGTCTGCCGTGAGATTGCTCGCATCGAGCTTGAAGCCTGAAGAAGAGGACAGGTACACCTTGTCGACCAATGTCTGGCTGGCAAGACGAATAACTTCAGATTGGGAAGAAACACCGGCAATGGTGACATTTGCGTCTGCGAGCCCAATGACTTTAGGGTTTTGACCTGTAGTCAGTTCAGTCCAACGACCATCCCATTGCGAGGTGCTGGTGATGATGGATTGGCCCGCTTGCAATGCCAACTGCTTGATGATGACGCCCTGCTCTGCCAACAAGGATTCAACTTTTCCGGCTTCGACGCCGGTGATGTTCATGGCTGGTTTGCTGCCGGTGGACAACAGTACTTTGTCAATGATGGCGCGCGCACTTGGGTTGAGCCAATCCGACTGGCTAACCGTCAACTCTGATGCACCAGAAACCAAGGACACTGTTTTAACGCCATCGATGGCAGCCAGCGTAAGCGCCTTGCTGATGGAGACGTTGGTGAGGTCGGGTGTGACCTGCACATTGAAACCAGCGGAGAACAGCTCACCGACTTTTTCTGGCTCGGGTTGTACTTTGAGTGTGGGTGAACCCAACACTGTCACGCCTGACTTAATCAAGTCAGTCACTGCTGCGTTGCTTAAGCCTTTGTCAGCCAAACACACAACACCTGCCACGTTGGCAGCCTTGAGTGTGGCCAGTGTGCTGGCAAGATTCGATGCATCGAGTTGATCTTGCGTTAACGATACGCTGATGGCTACAGTGTTGGCGAACTTAACGCCTGCAGCACCCGCTGCTTGATAAGTCGCAAACTGCTCATTGGTCAGTGTGAGCGATGTACCTGTCGTGACAAGATTAACTTTGCCTTTGAGAGTCACCGCGTTGTTCACCACGTAGGTGATGTCTTCTGGCGATGCAACTGTGAGTTGGATGTTGCCAGAAACTTTTTCAAGCGTGATCTTGCTAGCAACGTAGTCCGCGTACTGCGTGGTGGAAAGCGTCAGTGGTTTGCTGTCGCAGTCGATGACTTTAACTTTGAGGGCTTGAGCAACGCCCAAGATTTCGCTGAAGTTCGAGTTGCTGCTGTCGAGTGTGAGCTTGAGCTCTACGCCGCTTGCGCCCGTGCTGACTAAGCCACCGCCCAAGCTGAAAAGCTGTTTAGCTTGTGACAACGTCAAGCTGTCGCAAGTCAAGAACGAACCCGTTGCAAATTTAGCGCTTGGATCTTGCGCGAGCAACGTGGCTAACTTTGGTAACAGCCCAGGGGTATCAGCACTGCCTGCTTCAACTTTGATGCGCACATCGCCCAAGCCCAACACTTTGGTGAGCTTGAGCGCTTGATCAATGTCGATGGTTTGCTTGGTCGCGGTTGTGGTGAGCGTGTTGCCGCTAAAGAACCCCTTCACCGCAAATGTGGGTGCACTGTTGGTGGAGCTTGGATTGAGCAAAGCCAAGGCATCGTCAACTGAAACATTGCCTGACACCAAGACATTGCTAACAATCAATCCAGCTTTTGACAGCGACAGCGCCGTGCTGGCAGACAAACTGCCATCTTTGATCACCACGCCAGAGAGACCGATGTCTTTGGCCACCAACAATTGCTGAGCAACAGCAGCTGTGAGCGATGGTGCTGACAGAGTGCCATCCACTGCCTTGTCACGCAAGAGCGTGGTGGCATTGAATGTGAAGCCCAAGCCTTTCATGGCTTGGTAGTCATTCAAGTTGACTGTGGCATCTGTGATTTTTGCGCTGTTGACATTGGCAAACTTCAAACCAGCAGATTGAACTGCAGTGACAGTTTTCACATCCCAACCACTGAGAGAGCCAGCATCGACAGATGTGATGCCAACCGCTTTGTAAGCAGTCACAGTCTTGGCTGTGAGACCTGTGGCTTCAGCAACGTCCTTGAGCTGGAGGTTGATGCCGGTGAAGCTGAGCTTGCCGCCCGTCAGGCTAGTGAGTGCCTTGAGTTCAGCAGAGGTGATGGCGTTGTCGCTGTTGGTCGCGATGACTTTGACGGCGACGCCTGTGGGGGAGATGATGGTCTTGGCTTCTGTCCAATCACCTTTGTCAAAGACTTTAAAAACTTTACCGTCAAAGAGCAAATCACCATCGGCTGGTTTCTCGGCTGCTGCACTCACCAAATTCAAGCTTGGCTTGTTGATAAAGCCAGTGTTGTCTTTGAAGCCAAAGTCCGCCAGCTTCTTATCTGCATCGTAAGTCGGAGCCGATGCAAGCTTAGCAAAGGTCGTGTTGACCATGATGCCAGTCACTTCGACGGGCAGTTCACCTGGCTTGTAACCTGCGCCAGTCAGCTTGGCGACAAACGCATCGAGTTGCGCGGATGGGTCAACACTGATGCCACCAAAGTTAAAGGTGACAAAGCCTGCGCTGTTCAACGCGGTGACGTCGGCCTGGGTCAGCTGAGTGGCGGCAGCAAAGTCAAGAGATACCGTGGCAGGTGGCGTCAGGTGATAGCTCTTGGCCAAGAGCTGCGCAGTGGCCAAAGGAATGTTGATGATGGAGGCATCCAGCGAGAGCTCTTTAACTGGCTGCAAGGCCTGAATGTCTGTCGCGCTGCTGGCAAAGTATGCCAAGTCAGCCGCTGTGTTGACACTGACTTTGATGTTGTCAACAAACTTCACACCACCGGTACCCGCAGCCAACAGGCTGCTGAGTTGCTTCATGGTCAAAGATGCTTCACCGCCTGTGACGTGTACTTGCTTCACGCCAGCACCCGCGAGCGAGCCAGAGTTGTCGATGACGTAAGTCAGGTCGGCCGCATCAGTGACCGGAACATCCACCGTGACATTGCTGGTGAAACTGAGTTGGTTGGCCAAAATGGCTTTGACCGCAGACAACGGAACAGATGGGGCGACATTGTTAACCGTCGCAACAGCGAAGTTATCGACGCCCACAGCTTTGAATGCTGCCACCGATCCCGATGTGAGTGCATTGAGCTCAGTGCTGTTAAGCGACACGGTGACCACATCGGTAGGCAACAGCTTGACGGTGTTGGCATCGACAACGCCTTGAGCCGCTGTAGCCGAGATGGTGATCTTGCCGCCTACAGCGCCCACAAAGTCAACACCTGCGGTGTTGTAGCGAGCCAAATCGGAAGAGTTCAAACTGCTGACTTGCACGGTGACCATGTCGGCAGGGACAAACTTCATGCCGTTGGTCACTTTGTCAAAGTCAGCGCTGCTCAGTGTGAGTGATGCACCTGCCGCTTTGATGAAGCCAACGCCAGCGGTGTTGCTGCCGAGTCCACCAATAGCGGTGAACTGCGCAGACAGGTCGCCTGATGTGAGCTGGAGACGAACATCACTGCCAGAGACAAATGACACACCTTCTGTGGTCAGTGTTTGGAGTTGTCCAATGTTGACACTGAGCGCAGCACCTGTGGCAAGCTTGATCGAGATGATGCCTGCATCTTGCAGCTTGCCAGCCAGGGCGACGACAGCGGCGAAGTCTGCGTTTTTGGCAGCCAGTTGGATTGAATTGACACCTGAGAACTCAGCGTTTTGAACTTTGCTCAAAACGGTGGCTGCTTCTGTGTACGTCAGCGCAGTTTTTCCAGTGGCATCAACAGTGACATGGGCAGTCACGGGATTCGAGCCTGTTTTCAGTGCAATCGAACCACCGTTAGACGCCACGGCATAGGCCTGGTCAAAGGTGACGCTGTTGGTACTTGATGAGATGACCGCCGTGGATGGCACAGAAACGCCCAATGCAGCCAAGTTACCCACCACAGCAACGTCAATGGGGGTTGTGCCAGTGAGCAACTGGGTGTTGACGAACTTGATGCCGCCCCAATTCATGAGGGTGGTCGCGTCTTGAACAGAAATACCGCTACCAGACAAGTCAAGCGTGGTCACGCCTTTGGCTTTGAGGATACCAATGGGTTTGCCATCCAAATCACCACCGCTGATCATGCTCGTGAGTGCCGCTGTGTCTTTCAAGATCAAGCTAGCACCGCTGAACACCGCGCCCTTGGCGATGGCAACGAGTGCATCGTTAACGCTGGTGATAGATTTATCTGCCAGCGTGACGGGACCGACGAATTGCAGCGATGAGCCAGAGAGCTTGAGGACTTGCGTCAACGAAGGCGAGTCAATCAGGCTGATGCCGGGCAAACCGGCTTTGGCCAGCTTGGCAACCATGGCTGCGTCTAAGTTACCCAGTTCGGTGGACGACACACGCAGCGATGTGAAGTCTTTGAACACCACATCGGTACCGCCTGCCACTGCGTTAAACAATGACTTGACTTGGTTCAACGACAAGTCAGACAAGTAGGTCTTGGTGGCGGTGTTGGCCTCTTTGTAAATGACGAGGGTTTCGCCCTTCACTTCTGACGTAAAGTGCGCGCCTTTGGCAGCCAGAGACACAGCCTGTGACAACGAGATGTCTTTGGCGGCCAGGGTGTCCATGTTGGTCAAGGTCAGACCCGCCGCACTGTAGATGGCAGCTTTGGCCAGTGTGGTTCCGACCAAGCCTGGGTTGGCGGCATCGCTCAGGTCAATCTTGCTACCAGGTTCAAAGGTGAACTTGGGGTACTCGGCAATGATTTCGTCGAATTGAGCCTTGGTGATGGCCGATGTGGCGGGCACAGACAACTTTGTAAAGCCCATAGCAGCAAGGCTATCGAGATTTGCAAAGTGGCCCGTCGCAGCAGATGCATCCAGCGTGACGACCAAGCCCGCATTGACTTTGGTGATGCCAGCAGCAGACAGTGCCGAAGCTTGCGCGTAAGTCATGCCCGTGGCAGAGACCACCGCCGTGGTGATACCTAAGCCGCTGTAGTAGTTGGCCGCTTTTTGCGCAGCAACAGCCACGGATGTGGCGTCGAGTTGCAAGGAGGCAAACTCGAAGTGCACTGGCGAGCCAGGCTTGACGGTTTGCAGCGCATCAACCTGCGCTGCTGTGAGCGAGCCAGAGATGGGGCGAACGTTGAGGTCGTGGTAGCTGAGTGCTGCAAGTGTGGCTTTGAGGTTGGCAGCAGCCATGTCAGCGCTGGAGAGCTGCAAGGTGATGTCACCAAACACTTGGTCAGCAGCATTGACGTGCGCAGCTTGCAGTTTTTGTGCATTGGCGAGTGTGAGCGAAGCATCGGTGAGCGGTGCAGAGCCCAAGGCCAATTTCAAGCCTGCATTGACAAGCTTGAGCTGGTTGGCCACCGCATCAGAGCCCATGGTGAAGGCTGTGTCGGTGTCTTTGATGAGCACAGAACCAATGCCAGACTGGAAGCGAACGCCTGCAGCAATGAGGTTGACAAAGTCTGTGGGGGTGATGGTGTCGTCCGAGAACGGCACATTCACCGTGATGGTGGATGTGAGCTTGTTGCCATCGACCAAGATGTAGTTTTTGACATAGTCGATGTCAAAGTTCACATTGGTAGGTGTGATGCCGCGTGCGGCGAAGCCCATCGCGATACTGGCGGTCAGAGGCTCGGTGACGGTGGCATGCAACACGACAGAGGAGTCGATGTTGAGTAACTTGGTGGCGATGTCTTTGCTGACGTCACCCGTGACTGTGAAGTCTTTGATGCCAGCCTTAAAGAGGTCTTTGAGTTCAGCAACAAATGCATCCACTTTGCCGGCATACGCGGTGTTGCTGAAGCTGATGGCGGTGTTGCTGAACTTGACCGATTGGCTAATGTCAGCATGCACCAAAGCAGAGGCTTGTGCTTCGGTGAGCGTCAAGCCAGACAGGGCCAACTTGCCCGATGTGAAGGTGACGCCGCTGGCAGGAGAACGGCTGCTGGTGTCAAACACATAGCTCAGGCCGGTGGATGCATCACCCACCCCAACCAAGGACAAGAGTTTGTCGACCACGGCTTGCGCGTTACCGTTCAGGTGACGGGCTTCAAGCAAGAGCGACAGGTTGTCGGCGTTGGTGAACTTCGCACCTGCGGCGATGAGATCGAAAGCGGTGTCGGTGTCGAGCTGAACATCAGCACCCGACAAATCAACGGTGGTGTTGTCGGCCAACTTGAGGCCACCATCGATGACGAGTTTTTGAACATCGGCAAAGCTCAGGCTATCGCCTGGCTTGAGCTGGAATGAACCCGTGGCAAATGACAGGCCCTCGTCGATCAAGCTGATCGCATCGGCTTTGGAAATTTTGAGTGTGCCCGCAATGGGCTTGAGCATGTCGATACCGACGGCATGCAAATCAACGGTTTGCAACTGCTTGAGCAATTGCGCAATGTCACCATCATTGACGCGCAAGGTGACGGTGTACTTCGAGGCAAACAAACCGTCTTGCAGTTTGGTGGCCAGCTCTGCATCGGTGTTGGTAGAGCCATTGCCTTGCATCAACAACTCAACGCGATCGTTGGTGCCCAGCAAGGTGACGTTGCTGACGTTGAGGTCAATCAGCTTGGCCAACGAGATTTGTGTGAACTCACCCGCCAAATCTTTGATTTGCGTAGAGGTAGGCAAACCACCGGTGTACTGCAGGGCTTGCTGCACCAAGAACACGGGGTTGGCAATCGTGGATGTGAGGTCTTGATCAGATGCAGCGAGTGCCGCGACTTCCTTGAAAGCGTTGACTTGCAGTGTCAGCTCAGCTTGGAAAGAACTTTCAAAAGCGGCAACCGCCCCTTCAGTGCCAACCGCCAATGCACTGAGCAAGCTGGACTGTGAAACCGATGCAGCGGCCTTAGCGCCTGCAATAGTGCTTTGCGACTCCACACTCGGTGGGTCTTCACGGAAAGCGTCTGCTAAACCTGTGTAGTACTCGGCAATCTTTTCGTTGGTCAGATTGATGGCATGCGTGACTGCATTGGCATACGTGCCAACAGCAACTTCTTTGATCGCGCCAACAGTCAAGTCATGGAGACTGATGACGCCAAGGTCGGCCGCATAGTTAGCAGCAATGACCTTACCAACCGCAGCAACTGCATCGTTCAAAGATGTGCTGGTGGAAACGCCACCGCCTGCCACTGTGGAGGCCGCTTGCAAGAGTGTGTAAACACCTTGTTGCAACGAAAATACTTTTTCACCCAGTGCGGCGTTGCCGGTCTTCATGGCTTCGACTGGGTCGAAGCTACCGAGGTCGGCCACTTCGCTGATGCCCAATTGCGCCTTGAATTCGTCTTCAGTCAAGCCGCTGAGAGCCAAGATCATGGTCAGCGGTGTGGCCGCTTGATAACCACCCGCCTCTGATGCGGATGCGTTAGAGATGAATTCACCCACTTGCTGACCGGTGTTGGCGTCATAACCACCGCCAGCAATGACCACGCGACCTGTGGCGTATGAAGCGTCCAAGCCTGTGAATGAATAGCCGCCTTTGGCATCGGTGACTGTGGTGGCGACCGTGGTCCAAACACCGTTGACTTTGACTTGGTAGTTAACGGTTGCGCCTTGCACATAACCGTCAATCGCCGCGCCTGAGAATGCGAGCTGAACAGCAGGTGGCAATTGCGATCCACCCGTCACCACGCTCACAGCGGAGCTGACAACGCCACCACCACCGCCACCCAAAGCAGCAACAGCAACTGCAGCCGCGCCCCCCGTTGGGAACGCACCCAAATTGGCGGTCAACCCTTGAGGCAGGCTAACGTCAGGCAGCTTGGCCAAAACCTCTGCGGCTTTGGGCGAAGCGTCTAAAGCTTTTGCAACTTCGTAATTGATTTCATCGTTCAACACAGAACGAATGGCTTGATGCCCAGCATCGGGTGCAGCAGGATCGATCTTGCTCGCACTTGCTGTGGCTTGCGCACTGGCTATCTCATCTTGAAGCACGGCACGCAATGAATCTCGCGCATTTGCTGCCGCGTCTTGGACAGACTGTTCTGCTGATGCCTGCTCTTCAATTGCAGCGCTGTCTAGAACAAGCTCTCCTTGATTGACATCTAACTGGATCTGCTCATTCGCAGACTGTGGTTTCACCGCCTCTGCAGGGGCTTTGCCGCTTTGATTTTTGGCTTGTGCTGCACGAACTTCTTCAACCAAAACTGCGGTCAGTGGTAACGCTGCAGCCAGTTTGTTGAGATCCTTTTTCCCAGACAAAAGCCCGCGAGCGCCCTTCTTGAGGGAGCTCACGAGCTTTGAAGATTTGTTTTTCTTCTCTGTCATGGACAAAAATAGTTTGCTTGCTTTTGTTAAATATTTATCACTTGTGAGGAATTTATCACATTACTTAACAAAATGCTACGTAGTTCCCGAAATATTTTTTTCGGCAGCTACTTACTTGATTCATATCAATATGAGATGCATATACGTCGAGATCAACAGATATGGTTTAGAATAATTTGATCAGAAAGGTAAGTAGTTGTATTTATCTAACTTAAAGAAGCAAAATTGACAAACGTTAATTCTTATAACTGCAAGCAGTTTTTGGTGCCTGGTGTTGGGGCCAAGGATGCGGTGTCGAGAATTGGCGTCATGTGCTTCCTAGCTGTTGTGCTTTACATACAAACAGCAATCGTTACCCACGCATTTGCTCAAGCCCAATCCGTAGGAAATTCAGCGCCTGCGGCGTTGCTGAGTTCAAAAATCAAAGCTTTTTTAGAACCAGAGGCGGGTTTGAATGCCGAAATTCGGGCAGGTTTGGCACGTTTAGAGCAGACATGCACATTCACCAACAAATCCAAGCCAAGCACGCCTGGCCCACTCTTTAGCAAGAGCGCATCAGTCCCCAAGGAAGTCGCCGCCGCTCGAGCTCTGGCTAACGAGCAACAAGCCATTGCGGACAAAGCCATTGCGGAGTTCCGAACCTCGCACGCCCTGAACATGAGCGCGTGCGCAGCACTTCCAAGTTTGCTGCGTGTGAGCGAACAATGCACCCGCTATCAAACCGACACGGCAACGGCTCAGGCGGTGGCGCAAGCGTCTCAACAATATTTTTCAGAGACACTGGCGCGTTTTAAAAGCTATGAAGACGCCGTGGACTTGGAGGCCAAAGGCTGTACACGGCCAGATTTTGCACACAAGCTGTGGGCGGCTGAGCAAGTACACATCGTGCCCAAACTGAAAACATCCGGACAGCAATTGTCTGATTTGCTGAAATAAGCGCTAACCTTGGCGGCACATGCAGGCCCCAAAATTTTTCACCTTTTTTTCTGATCGCTTAGACAGCACAGCCAAGCTGCTGGTGCTTGTTGCGTTCACCATCGCCTTGACAGGTTTGGCCATCGTCTTGTCAGCGGACTTTGTGCAAGAGCGACGGATGAACGAGTTGCACACGAGTGCACAGCGCTACACGGCGCAAATCAAAGCCAAGATCAAAGATGACGAAGACAAACTGCTCAGTGTGGCTGCGCTCGAAAAGGCAACAGATTTTGTGACGTTCAGTCAGCGCGCCAAGCGTTTGATGGAAGAGAACCCAAGCTATATTCGCATCGAACTCAGAGATGAGTCGGGCATGCTGCTCGCGCAACGGGAAGCGGCGCATAGCAAAGAAATATGGTCACCCACTGGGCGTCAGCAACTCCCCCCTTCTGTTTTGCTGAGTTTTTTGCGAGCCAACGAACAGCAAAAAGTGTATTGGGCACACAGCTACTCGCCTTCAGGTCAAAGCACTCCAGAGATGGTGGTACCCGCACGCGGACATGATGTGCTGTGGATTGTGCGTGTTGACAGCAACCACTGGCTTCCTCCCAAGTCTGGGGTTGAAATCAGCCCCAAGATGCAAGTGAGCTTCAGCGAGCAAGCGCCCAAGTTGTTGCCCAATAGCTTGACGGCTGCTGATGCGTTGGACTTGCCTGGTATTCACTCGCATTTGGTATTTACCTATCTGGCGACATCGGATTTGACGCTCGACAGCACATCGGCTCTGTTGGCTGTGCTGGGTCTTGTGTTGTGTATTTTGTTGGTGCGGTATGCCTTGGATCTGAAAAAACACCGCACCGCCCAGGAGACCATCGCACGACAAGAAATGGCCTTGGTCAAACAAAGCCAGTTGAGCACCATGGGAGAAGTGTCAACCGCTTTGGCGCACGAGTTGAACCAACCCTTGGCCACCATTGCCAACTATGTGGCCGCATGCGAAATGCGCATGAAAAGCCAAGGCTATGACGATCCGATACTTTCAGACGCATTGCAAAACGCACGCAAACAAGCCATGCGTGCAGGTGATGTGGTTCAGTCCATTCGCAACTACCTCAAACGTGAACCCAATGTGGTGACGACCGTTGACATTCAGACGATGATGCGCGATTTGGAACCCATCTTGCAGCTGTCAGCCAAAGAGCATCAAGCGCATATGGTGATTGAATGCGAGAAAAATTTGCGCACTCGAATTGACACAGCACTGCTAGAGCAAGTCGTGCTCAACCTCAGCCGCAACGGCCTAGAAGCCATGCATGATGTCAAACCTAACCAACGAGAGCTTCAGATTCGTGCCTACACGCACACATCACGCAATGGCAGTGTGTGGGCGAGGATTGATGTCACGGATGTGGGGCATGGGGTGGCAGACCAGCATGCAGACAATGTGTTTGAGTCATTTTTCACCACCAAAAGCGAAGGCATGGGCATTGGGCTCAGCTTGTGCCGATCGGTGGCTGAGACCTACGGTGGGCGCATTCGGTGGGTGAACAACCCCAGTGCAGGCGCCACGTTTTCGTTGTTCTTACCCAAGCAAGTGACCGCATAATCACGGCATGTCCGCTCAACTCCAACAACATCCGATTCAGCTCATTGAAGATGACATTGCGCTTGCTCAAAGCTTGCTCATGCTCTTGTCTGCGTCCAACTACACCTGCGTGCACTACAAAAGCGCTGAGGACTTCTTGGCCAGCGTGAAAAGCAACCCACAAGCCTTGCATTTGCCCACTTGCGTGGTGTCTGATATTCGCCTGCCCAAGCTCTCGGGCATGGACATGATGGCTGTGCTTCGCAAAGAACACCCCGAATGCGTGTGGCCCATGATTTTGATCACAGGCCATGCCGACGTAGCCATGGCTGTAGAAGCCATGCACATGGGGGCATTCGACTTTCTAACCAAGCCTTTTGACCCGTTCTTGCTCACGCAAAAACTGGCCTTGGCGTTAGAAAAATCGCATCAAATCAAAGCCAACCGCGATTTTGTGGCCACTTATGAAAGCCACGAAGCGTTGCTATCTGAGCAAGAGCGCAAAATTTTCGGCATGATTTTGGACAACCTGACGAGCCGAGAGATTGCAGAAACCTTGGGCAACAGCACACGCACGATTGAGGTTCATCGCGCCTCCATTTTTAAAAAAATGGGCGTCACATCGATTCTAGATTTGGCAAAAAACAGCGAACGTTATGCGCTGACTAAAAACGCCTAAGGACTTGTCAAAGCTGCTCAATCAGCACATCGCCAAAGGCTGAACAGCTCACCTGCTCCGCCCCATCCATCAGACGCGCGAAGTCGTATGTGACGCGTTTGGTGGCGATAGCAGCTTCCATCGCTTTCAATACAGCATCGGCTGCCTCTGTCCAGCCGATGTGGCGCAGCATCATTTCGCCGCACAGAATCATGGATCCAGGGTTGACGTAGTTTTTGCCAGCGTACTTCGGCGCTGTGCCGTGCGTGGCTTCAAAACAAGCCACGGTGTCTGAGAGGTTGGCACCAGGTGCAATGCCAATGCCGCCCACTTGCGCGGCCACGGCGTCGGAGATGTAGTCGCCATTGAGGTTCAAAGTTGCCACCACCGAATACTCAGCAGGACGCATCAAAATTTGTTGCAAGAAGGCGTCAGCAATCACGTCTTTGATGATGATGCTCTTGCCGGTTTTGGGGTTCTTCACGCGACACCAAGGGCCACCGTCAATGAGCGTCGCACCAAACTCTTTTTGCGCCACAGCCAAGGCCCAATCACGGAACCCACCCTCTGTGAACTTCATGATGTTGCCTTTGTGCACGATGGTGACGCTGGGCTTGTCGTGGTCAATCGCGTATTGAATGGCTTTGCGCATGAAACGCTGAGTGCCTTCGATGGACACGGGCTTGATGCCAACCGCTGAAGATGAGGGGAAGCGAATGGTGGTTGCGCCCATTTCGGTTTTGAGAAACTCAATCAGCTTTTGAGCTTCAACACTTTCGGCAGCGTATTCAATGCCAGCGTAGATGTCTTCCGAGTTCTCGCGGAAGATGACCATATTCGTTTTTTCTGGCTCTTTCAAAGGCGAAGGTACACCTTTGAAATATTGCACAGGACGCAGGCACACAAACAAATCGAGGGCTTGGCGCAGTGCCACATTGAGTGAACGAATGCCGCCCCCCACAGGGGTGCTCAAGGGGCCTTTGATGGAGACTTTGTAGTCACGCAAGGTTTGCACAGTTTCTTCGGGCAAACGCACATCTGCACCGTAGAGGCCAGCGGCTTTGTCGCCTGCAAAAACTTCCATCCAGTGAATTTGACGCTTGCCACCATAGGCCTTGGCCACTGCGGCATCCACCACTTTGCGCATCACGGGCGTGACATCACGTCCCACGCCATCGCCTTCAATGAAGGGAATGATGAGCTGGTCGGGCACATTCAACGAGGCATCTGCATTGGCAGTGATTTTTTGACCGGCGGCTGGCACTTGGATGTGCGAGTGAGACATGAATGAAGATTCCTGTGGTGGTGAGCGTTTCTCTTTCGATTCTAGCCAGCGCTTGCAGGCCTATTCTGACCTTGCGCTACAGTCGTCTACATGAAACGTGCACTGCTTACCCTCCTCTTATCGTCTTTGGCTTTCTCAGCTTGGGCCCAAGACACGCCGCAAACCAATCTTCCCCGCATCAAGCTGCAAGCGGGCATGTACCAAATCGACACGCAAGTGGCGCAAACGCCCGAGCAACGCAATATAGGCTTGATGTTTCGCAAAGAAATGCCTCAGCACGAAGGCATGTTGTTTGTGTTTGAGCAACCGGCCACGCAATGCTTTTGGATGAAGAACACCATCTTGCCTCTCACCGCCGCTTTTGTGGCCGATGACGGGACCATCGTCAACTTGGCAGACATGAAGCCCCAAACGACGGACTCACACTGCTCCGAAAAGCCTGTGCGTTTTGTGCTGGAAATGCATCAAGGCTGGTTTGCCAAAAAAGGACTGAAGGCAGGTAGCCGATTGAGTGGCGTAGCGTTTAAACCCTAAGGGTGGCCCCAGCGCCAAAGCCGAGAGCCACTGCACTCACCTACGAAAAAGCCGCCCAGATGGGCGGCTTTTTGCGTTTCAACGAGCCACACAGCCCGAAGTCTTACGGTGAATTAAGCGAAGTTGCTTTCAGCAAAAGACCAGTTCACCAAGTGATCGAGGAAAGTCTCAACAAACTTGGGGCGCAGGTTGCGGTAGTCGATGTAGTAAGCGTGTTCCCACACGTCCACAGTCAACAAGGCTTTGTCGCCAGTGGTCAAAGGTGTGCCAGCGGCGCCCATGTTGACGATGTCGACCGAGCCGTCGGCCTTTTTAACCAACCATGTCCAGCCCGAACCAAAGTTGCCCACGGCGCTTTTGACGAAGGCTTCTTTGAACGAAGCGTAGCTGCCGAATTTGGCGTTGATGGCTGCAGCCAAAGCGCCTGTGGGCTCGCCGCC
This sequence comes from Limnohabitans sp. MORI2, assembly GCF_027925025.1. NCBI lineage: Bacteria > Pseudomonadati > Pseudomonadota > Betaproteobacteria > Burkholderiales > Comamonadaceae > Limnohabitans > Limnohabitans sp. MORI2. The sequence goes on along the minus strand of NZ_AP027058.1, from coordinate 1,196,190 downwards.
GCCTTGGGGCTTCATGCAGTTCCAGAAGAAGGTGTGGTTCCAGATTTGGGCGGCGTTGTTGTAGATGCCACCGCTGGACTTCTTGACGATTTCTTCGAGGGCCATGCCTTCGAACTCAGTGCCTTTTTGCAGGTTGTTGAGGTTCACAACGTAGGCGTTGTGGTGCTTGCCGTGGTGGAACTCCAAGGTTTCTTTGGAGTAGTGAGGGGCCAAAGCGTCGATGGCATAAGGCAATGCGGGCAAGGTGTGTTCCATGTGGTCCTCTGTGGTGGTTTTTGAAAAAGTGGCGTGATTGTAGAAACTAAATGTGATGGCTTGGCTTAACCCGCAAATCAACCACACCATCGGCAAGGGTTGCTTGCAGGTCTTGGCCTGCCTGCGTTTGCGCCACTGATGTGACCGCTTGCCCATCGGCATTGCTGAGCCACGCGAAGCCGCGCTGCAGCACAAGTTGAGGGTCGAGCAGCTGTAAGCGCAGTTCAGCACGGTGCAACCGTTCGCGGGCCGTGGCTGGGGTTTGTTGCACACCACGGGCCAAGCCACTGGCCAAGTTGGCCAACTCGTTGTGACAGCGCTGGGTGCGATTTTGCATGGCTTGGCCCAAGCGCTGCTGCAGGCGCAAGAGCTGCATTTTTTCGGTATTAAGCCCTTCAGATGGGCGCCCCAAGCGAGCTTGGGCTCGGTCTAGGCGTTGCTCTTGGGTGTCGAGCTGGCGGTGTGCGATGGTTTGCAAGGCGCTGCCCCACAACTGAAGGTTGGACAACAGTTCAGCTTGCGGCACGGCGCACATTTCGGCGGCGGCGGTGGGCGTGGGGGCGCGCAGATCGGCGCAGAAATCGGCAATGGTGAAGTCGGTTTCATGGCCCACGCCACTGATGATGGGCACGGGACTGTGGACGATGGCGCGGGCGAGGTTTTCGTCGTTGAAAGCCCACAGGTCTTCCATCGAACCGCCGCCACGGACCAACAAGATCACGTCAATGTCGGACTGCTGGCTGAGTTGCTGTAAGGCTTGAACCAAGGTGGGGGGCGCATCTGGCCCTTGCACCAGGGACGGCGCGAGTACCACGGGAATGTGCGGCACACGGCGCTGCAAGGCTGTGGCTACGTCGTGCAAGGCAGCAGCACCGAGTGAGGTGACCACGCCAATGCCACGCGGCATGGTTTTGATGGGGCGCTTGCGCTCGGCATCAAACAGGCCTTCGGCTTCGAGCTTGGCTTTGAGTTGGAGGAACTGCTCAAACCACGCACCCTGCCCTGCACGGCGCATGTGTTCGACCACCATTTGCAGTTCGCCACGCGGCTCATATACACCTAAACGGCCCTTGATTTCGACGAGTTCGCCGTCCACAGGGCGAAAGTCAAGCATTTGCGCAGCGCGCTTGAACATGGCACAACGCAACTGCCCGCTTGCGTCCTTGAGGGTGAAGTAGCAATGACCGCTGGCCGCCCGCGTGAAGCCAGAAATCTCCCCCCGAACGGCGACAGGGTTAAAACGCGCATCCAAACTATCAGCAATGGCGCGGCATAGCGCACCAACTGCCCATATACGGGGCGTCAAACCTAGCGATTCAGGGCTTGTCATTGACGACTCATCCACAAAAAATATTTCTCTATTAAATTAAACAACAAATCAACAAAATCACGAATCCACGTAGCAAGTTATTGATTTATATAAGTTTTTTTGCGCTCAATTTTCGGTCAATTTGTTCAATCGCCCGATTCATGCGGGATCTGGAGGGTGGGAACAAAGCTTATCCCCAAAGTTATCCACAGATGATGTGGATGGGTGGCTGAGCCATAATTGGCTTCACAAAAATTCTCGGGAGTGTTGGCTTTGTTCACCATCATACAAGCGGCAGGTTGGCCGATTTGGCCTTTGTTGATTTGCTCGATTTTGGCTTTGGCGTTGGTCATCGAGCGGTTGATGAGCCTGCGTCCACACTTGGTGGCACCCGAGGGCTTGTTGGACCAAGCACTCAAAGCCTCGCAGAACAATCTCCCCTCTGAGGAGGCCATGCAGCAACTCCACCACAACTCGGTGTTGGGCCGTGTACTGGCGTCAGGCCTGCATGCCATGAAGGATGAGCCGCTCATCAGCGCTGAAGACCTGCGTTCAAGCATGGAGTCTGCTGGCCGTAAAGCGGCGCACGAATTAGAAAAGTACTTGGTGGCCTTGGCCACCATCGCTTCAGCCGCCCCGTTGCTAGGTTTGCTGGGCACGGTGATTGGCATGATTGACATTTTTGGCTCGCAAGCCCCTGGCACCAGCAACCCGGTGCAACTGGCGCAAGGTATTTCAATAGCGCTGTACAACACGGCATTTGGTTTGATCATCGCCATTCCAGCCTTGATGTTTTGGCGCTACCTGCGCGGTCGCGTGGATGCATATGTGCTGGGCTTAGAGCTCGATGCCGAGCGTTTTGCACGTCACTTGCTCGCTATGCGCGCACGTTTGAAATAACAGGCGGCCAAATAAGCCATGAAATTTCATCGCGACAAGAGCCCAGAACCCGAGATCAACCTGATCCCGTTCATCGACATTTTGTTGGTGGTTGTGATATTTTTGATGCTCTCCACCACCTACAGCAAGTTCACAGAAATGCAGCTGAACTTGCCCGTGGCGGATGCAGCAGCGCCTAAAGAATACCCGCATGAGGTGATTGTGTCCATCAGCAGCGAAGGTGCATTCAGCGTGAACCGCAACTTGGTGAACACGCGTGATGTGCAAGGCTTAATCCAAGCGTTGGCACAAGCCACCCAAAGCATTGAAAGTCCCATGATCATCATCAGTGCGGATGCACAAGCCAGCCACCAATCGGTGATGATGGTGATGGAAGCCGCCCGCCGCAACGGTTTGAACCAACTCACCTTCGCAGCGCAGTCGTCTGGCGGCAAGGCCGATTGAGGCTCGCGCCCATGAGCCACGCAAGCAACTTGGGCGACACTCAGACACAGGGTCTGAAGCACAAGCTGACACACGCACTCTTCCAAGCTTGGAACGCGCCATCTAGCTGGAAAAATCAGCCCTTGGGTCAGTTTTTGTCCCTTCTGCTGCGCCCTGTCAGTTGGGTGTTTGCGGGCTTGGTGAGCGTTCGCCGCGCACTCTACCAACACGGTTTTTACAGCACACACACCTTGCCTGTGCCCGTCATCGTGGTGGGCAATGTGATGGTCGGCGGTGTGGGCAAAACGCCCATCACCATCGCGGTGGTTCAGCACTTGAAAGCACAAGGCTGGCGCGTGGGTGTGCTCTCGCGTGGCTACGGCCGCAAAACATCGAGCACCTTAGCCGTCACGCCGAGCAGTAACCCAGACAACGTGGGCGATGAACCTTTGCTGATGGCCCGTCGTTGCCAAGTGCCTGTGTTTGTGGGCGTCAGCCGCGTGGATGCAGGTCAAGCTCTGTTGTCATTGCACCCTGATGTGCAAGTGTTGGTGTGTGACGATGGCTTGCAGCACTTGGCGCTGGATCGCGACTTGGAGCTGTGTGTGTTTGACGAACGCGGCGTTGGTAACGGCCACTTGCTGCCCGCAGGCCCGTTGCGCGAGGCTTGGCCACGCAAGCCTTTGCGTTCGGCTTCATCAGGCCAAGAAGTGCCCTGTTTGGTGGTCAAGCGCTCAGGCGAGGCTGGACCGAACGAGTTTGCCATTGAACGGCACTTGGCTGACCATGCACTGCAAGCCGATGGCAGCCAGCGATCGCTCAGCAGCTGGTGGGATACCCCCGTGCAAGCCTTGGCCGGCATTGCCAAACCTGAGGTGTTTTTTGCCATGCTGCGCGAACAAGGGTTGAATGTGGTGCATACCCAGGCGCTTGCCGATCACGCCAATCTACAAGACCTACACATTGACGCAACACAAGGCGACGTGCTGTGCACCGAAAAAGACGCGGTCAAGCTCTGGGCGCGTCACCCCAAGGCATGGGCTGTCCCACTGCAAACCACCTTACCCAATGCGCTCTTGGCTGCGATTGACCAGCACCTCGCTGACGCACAACGCGCAAAGTTATCATCACCCCATGGACAACAAACTGCTTGAACTCTTGGTCTGCCCCGTGACCAAAGGCCCCTTGGAATTCAAACGCGACACGCAAGAACTCGTCTCGCGCAGTGCCCGCTTGGCTTACCCCATTCGCGATGGCATTCCTGTGTTGCTTGAAAACGAAGCGCGCCCCCTGACCGACGCAGAGTTGGAAGCCGCCTGAGATGGCGTTCACCGTTCTCATTCCGGCGCGTATGGCGTCAAGCCGCCTGCCTGATAAGCCCTTGGCCGACATCGCAGGCTTGCCCATGGTCGTACGCGTAGCGCAGCGCTCCAAACTCTCTGCCGCCTCGCGTGTGGTGGTGGCTGCTGACGATGCACGCATCGTGGCTGCTTGCCAAGCCCATGGCATTGATGCCGTGCTCACCCGCACCGACCACCCTTCTGGCAGCGACCGTTTGGCCGAAGCCTGCGATGCGTTGAAGCTGCAAGACACCGATGTGGTGGTGAATGTGCAAGGCGACGAACCCCTGATTGACCCCGCTTCGATTGACGCTGCCGCCCAACTGCTGCAAGCACGCACCGATTGCAGCATGAGCACCCTCGCCCATGCGATTGACAACGTGCAAGACTTTGCCAACCCTAATGTGGTGAAGGTGGTGCTCGATGCCCGCAACACCGCGCTGTACTTCAGCCGCGCCCCCATTGCTTGGTGGCGCGATGGCTTTGCAAACGGTGGCTTGAACGGCGGCATCACTGCCCTGCCCAACCCCGCGCCGTTGCGCCATGTGGGTTTGTACGGTTACCGTGTCGGCTTTTTGCGCGAGTTCCCAAAACTGGCGCAAGCACCGATTGAGGTGACTGAGTCGCTTGAACAACTGCGTGCCATGTGGCACGGCCACCGCATTGCTGTGCACATCACCGACCATTCGCCAGGCCCCGGCGTGGACACGCCCGAAGACTTGGCGCGCGTTCGTGCGCTGCTGAGCGCCGCCGCGTAAGGCTTTGGAAGGGATGCGCGTGCTATCCTCGCCTAAGTATTAAAACGTATCGTTCTTTAGGACCACACATGAGACTCATTTTGTTGGGCGCCCCCGGTGCCGGTAAAGGCACACAGGCCACCTTCATTTGCCAAAAATACGGCATCCCTCAAATCTCCACCGGCGACATGTTGCGCGCCGCTGTGAAGGCCGGTACGCCGCTGGGCATCGAAGCCAAAAAAGTGATGGATGCCGGTGGTTTGGTGAGCGATGACCTCATCATCAACTTGGTCAAAGAACGCATCGCCCAAGCCGATTGCGCCAACGGTTTCTTGTTTGACGGTTTCCCTCGCACCATCCCTCAAGCCGACGCCATGAAAGCGGCTGGCGTGAAGCTGGACTACGTGCTCGAAATCGACGTGCCTTTTGACGCGATCATCGAACGCATGAGCGGCCGCCGCGCCCACGTGGCCAGCGGTCGCACTTACCACGTCAAGTTCAACCCACCCAAGGTGGAAGGCAAAGACGACGTGACCGGTGAGCCTCTGATTCAGCGCGACGACGACAAAGAAGAAACCGTCAAGAAGCGTCTGGATGTGTACAGCGCCCAAACCCGCCCCTTGGTGGACTACTACTCTGGCTGGGCCAAGGCCGACGCCGCTGCAGCCCCCAAGTACCGCGCCATCAGCGGCACAGGCACTGTGGAAGAAATCAAAGAACGCGCGTTCCAAGCCCTCGCCGCTTAATTCGCGTCAAGCATCACGCTTGCAAAGAAAAGCCGCTCTGTAGAGCGGCTTTTTTTATGGCTGACTTGATGAATGGCTCAGGCTCGTGGCGTTTGTTGAGCCATCTGTGTGCCGTGGCTTGCTTTACTTAAGCTTGCTGAGCAATGAGGTTCAACAGCAACGCCACACGCGCTTGCACAGCGGTCAGCACCCCTGCATGGGGAAATACATCGGCATCACGCGTTTGCACGCCACCCCAGGCGCAGCGCGAGACACGCAGCACTTGTGCGCCCTGCTTTTGCGCCTCTAGCAATGCGGCTTGCAGATCTTGGTGCAAAGTGCCATTGCCAGTGCCAGCCACGACCCAACCTTGAGGTGCATCGTGGGCCATCAAGGCACGCACCGTACGACCATCGGCACCTGCATGGTTGAGCACCAACTCCACGCGCGGCCAAGCTTTGCAGGCTAACACCTGAGCCACGGTTGGCACTTGCAAAGATTGCGGATGGGCACCCAACGCTTGTGAGGTGAATGGGTTGCGCTGATGGCTATGGCTTTTTTGCACTGCATCGCCCGCATGCACTTGGCCTGCACACACCACGGTCACACCTTTGGCTGCTGGCTTTTGCACCCACGCCAATGCGTCTTGCAAGTTGGCAGGGCCATCGCTGTCGGGGGCATTGGCGGGCAGCATGGCGCAGGTCAGTGCCACTGGCTTAGCGGGGTGCAACACCGTTTGCAAAAAATACGCAGTTTCTTCCAGCGTATCGGTGCCGTGGGTAATGACAACGCCCTGCACATCGTCTTGCGCCAACCAGTGCGCCAAGCGGCTAAGCAAGCTTTGCCACACTGCAAACGACATGTCTTTGCTGTCGATTTGGGCCACCTGCTCGCTCAGTACCTCAAAGCCGCTGGGTTGTACACCATGCAACAAATCCTCCACGGCCACTTGGCCCGCCGTGTAGTTTTGGGGCTGTTGCGCATCGCTGGCCAAGCCCGCAATGGTGCCGCCTGTGGCTAAAACAACGATTTTTTTAGTTTTTTTTGCATTCATGGCTTGCAAAACTCAAAAAGCTGGTTAAAAATACAGTTACTGGATGTGCAAACAGGTACATCCCTCAAGACACACATTGTGCAGGAGTCGAACCGATGATTGAAATGCCCAAACTCACCGCCCGTCAGCAACAGATTCTGGAACTCATCCAGTCTGCCATTGCCAACACCGGTTCGCCCCCCACCCGTGCTGAAATTGCCGCCGAGCTGGGTTTCAAGTCGGCTAACGCGGCCGAAGAACACTTACAAGCCTTGGCCCGCAAAGGTGCCATCGAGCTAGTCAGTGGCACTTCTCGTGGCATTCGCCTCAAAGGTGGCAACACACGCAGCTACCAAGACAACACTTTCAGCGCCTCGCCTTCTGGTTTTTCATTGCCCTTGGTGGGTCGCGTCGCGGCTGGCTCCCCCATCTTGGCACAAGAGCATGTCGATCAAACCTACTTTGTCGAAAGCAGCCTGTTTGCCCGCAAGCCTGACTACTTGCTGCGTGTGCGCGGCATGTCCATGCGCGACGCAGGCATCATGGATGGCGACTTGTTGGCCGTGCAATCCACCCGCGACGCCAAGAACGGCCAAATCGTGGTGGCACGTTTGGGCGAAGACGTGACCGTCAAGCGCTTTCGCAAAACCGCCAGCCACATTGAGCTGCTTGCCGAGAACCCCGACTTCAAAACGATTGTGGTCGAGCCTGGTGAGCCTTTTGAAATTGAGGGTTTGGCCGTTGGCCTCATCCGTAACACCATGATGATGTAAAGAAAGAACGACCATGAGCCTCGCACTTTTCGGCGCTTATCGCCTCCTCAACCCTCTGCAAAACGTTGTTCGCGGCTTCATGCCAGCACAAGCCTTGCAAAGCACACCTCGCCCTTTGCCATTGCGCGTGGCACGCGTGATGGAAGCCCAACACCACCGCAGTCAAGCAGGGCGCATGGTCATCTCTGGACGCATGGCCGATGTCTGCGCTGAGCTAGACCGTTTGGCCGAACTCGAAAACCGTCATTGATGCACATCTATGGCCTCACGCCACGTGTGGGGCCTGTGTCACAAGGCACAATTGAGGGATGAATATTGTCATCCTCGACGACTACCAAGATGTCGTGCGCAAGCTCAATTGCGCGTCCAAGTTAGAAGCGTATCCCGCTAAGGTTTATACCAACACCATCAAGGGCGTTGGCCAGTTGTCTGTCAGGCTGCGTGATGCCGAAGTGCTGGTGTTGATCCGTGAACGCACCCACATCACCCGTCAGCTGCTGGACAAACTCCCCAAGCTTAAACTCATCTCCCAAACCGGCAAGGCCGGCTCTCACATCGACATTGCAGCCTGTACCGAACGCGGCATTGCTGTGGCCGAAGGTTCTGGCTCTCCTATCGCTCCCGCTGAATTGACATGGGCACTCATCATGGCAGCCATGCGTCGCCTGCCTCAATACATCAGCAACCTCAAACACGGCGCTTGGCAGCAGTCGGGGCTCAAAGCTGGCTCCATGCCCCCCAACTTTGGTTTGGGGCAAGTGCTGCGCGGCAAAACCCTCGGCATTTGGGGCTACGGCAAGATTGGTCAACTGCTGGCCGGCTACGGCAAAGCATTTGGTATGCGCGTGGTGATGTGGGGCAGTGAAGCCTCGCGAGAACGTGCAGCCAAAGATGGCTTGAATGTCGCCCCCTCACGCGAGGTGTTTTTTGAAGAGTGTGATGTGTTGTCGCTGAATTTGCGTTTGGTCGACGAAACACGGGGCATCGTGAAACTTGCAGATTTAACCCGCATGAAACCCACCGCATTGCTGGTGAACACTTCTCGTGCTGAGTTGATTGAACCCGACGCGCTCATCACCGCGCTCAACCGTGGACGTCCAGGCATGGCCGCCATTGATGTGTTTGAGAGTGAGCCCATCATGCAAGGCCAGGCGCTGCTGCGTTTGGAAAACTGCATTTGCACGCCCCACATTGGCTACGTGGAACAAGACAGCTACGAGCTGTATTTCGGCACGGCGTTTGACAATGTGGTGAACTTCATCAAGGGTACGCCCACCAACATCGTCAACCCTGGCGCACTGCAAGTACGCCGCTGATCAGCCCCTGCGGATCTAGCGCCCCTTGTTGGCCATGCGCTCGGCCATCAAGGCCATGCAAGCCTTTTTGTCTTCGTTGACTTTTTGCACCGAGGCACGCTCGGCCATTTGCTGGCTATATGCTTTGATCGGCAAATGCGCTAACAAATCTTCACCAAGCACGGACTTGGAAGCAAGAGAAGCCAAGGGCAAGCTCACGATGGCCGAGCAATCAGCCAGCGTGAAGGTGTCTCCTGCCACATAGGGTGAGAACTTCAGCAGTTTGGTCAAACCCGCCACACCTTTGGTGAGTTGCTTGCGCACACGCGTCTTGACCGCATCATCAACCTTGCCGCCAAAGAAAGCTTCTGGGTAAAGTTCTCGGGCCACGAGCTCCACATGCAAATCAATGTAGGTGATGATTTCACGCACTTTGGCCGCCTTGAACGGATCTGCAGGCAACAAGGGGTGATGTGGGTAAGCCTGCTCAATGTATTCAGCGCATACCGCAGATTCGCTGATACAGCCCTGTGGTGTTTCTAAAAAAGGCACCTTGCCCATGGGCGAGCGCAGCAAGGTCTCGGGCGAAGCTGGCATGACCCAGACGAGTTCTTCCTCAAACGGCACGGCTTTTTCAAGCAGCTGAATTTTGAGCTTGTTGTAGTAGTTGCTGACAGCGAAACCGCAAAGCTTGAGGGTCATGAAAAGTACTCCAGTCAATAAGGACCGAATTCATTCTGTCACAGGCCCATGCGGCTGAGCGCGAGAAACGCGGTATCGGTGTCACCCAAGTGCAACTCAAAAGGCCAGACAGCCTCGGCCATAATCTTCGCCATGAATTCCATCTACAAAACCATTGGCATTTTGGGAGGCGCCACAGAAGCGCTGCAAATCGCATCGGAGGGCGTGGCCGATTTCGCCACCATTGACCGTATCTTGCGCGACCAAGCAGGTTTCAAGCTCGGCCCGTTCCAACTGCTCGACATGACTGGCATTGATGTGGCACACGAGGCGATCACCTCTGTCTACCAACAGTACTTGAACGAGCCCCGTTACCGCCCAAGCGACATCGCAGCGCAACGTATCAACGAAGGCAAGCTGGGTCAGAAAACTGGTGCAGGTTTTTACACCTACGCGAATGGCGAAGCGCAAATGCCCGCCGAGCAACCCATACCCAGCGTGGCAGAAATGCCCCCTGTGTGGGTGTCTACACGCGCCATGCGCCGTCCCGAGCTGTTGCAATTGCTCAAGGACTTGGGCGCCAAAATTGAAACGGGTGCGTCGCCATCGGCACAAGCGCTGTCTATCGTTGCGCCCTTGGGTTTTGACGTGACAACCGTCGCCATCGTCGAGCGCCTCGACCCCGCCCGCACCATTGGCATCGACATGCTGATTGACGACAAGCTCACCCAACGCCGCGTGCTGGCCACCAGCCCCGCCACACGCGCGGACATGCGCGATGCAGCACACGCCTTGTTTGCCCGCGATGACAAAGCAGTCTCGGTGATTCGTGACAGCGGTGGTTTTGTCACGCAACGCGTGGTGGCCAACATCATCAACATCGCTTGCGACATGTGCCAACAGGGTTTGTGTACACCCGAAGAGATCGAAGCCACAGGCGCAGCGGATTTGGGCCACAGCATGGGCCCGCTCACCATGGGCAACAAATACGGCCCGACGGAAATCTTAGAAGTGCTGTTCAATGTGCAAACCGTGTACGGCGACACACGCTACCGCCCTAGCCCTTGGCTACGCCGTCGCGGCGCCTTGGGCTTGAGCCTCATGCACATCGAAAGCTAACCCCTCATGAGCGCGGAACTCAAAAGCACCAACCAAGGTCAAACCCTCATCTTGACCTTGTCAGACCCTGCGCTGCGCAACGCCATGGGCCCAGCCATGTACGCCGCTGGCATTGAAGCGCTCAATGTGGCCGAGACCAACCCTGACATTCGCAGTGTGGTCATCACCGGCGAAGGCGCACACTTTTGCGCCGGCAGCGATGTACAGCGCCTCAAAGCCAACCGTGAACAACCCGCCGAGGTTCAAGCGCAAATCATTGAAAGCTTGCACAGCTGGATGGAGGCCGTTCGCACCTTTCCTAAGCCCATCATCGCTGCGGTTGAAGGTGCGGCGGTCGGTTCTGGCTTTTCACTCGCGCTGATGTGCGACTTGGTGGTGGCTGCGCAAAACAGCGTGTTTGCCACGGCGTACAGCAACTTGGCCTTGTCACCCGATGCAGGTGCGAGTTGGCATCTGACAAAGATGCTGCCGCGACAGTTGGCAACTGAGTTGCTGCTCTTGGGTGATCGCATCAGCGCGCAACGCTTGCATGAGCTTGGCGTGGTCAACCGTGTGGTCGATTCGGGGCATGCATTGTCTGAAGCCTTGGCCTTGGCTGAACGCATCAATGCACGCGCCCCCAATGTGATGAACAGCATCAAAGAACTGGTGAACGATGCCAGCATGAACAGCCTCACCGCCCAATTGGCGCAAGAGCGCAATCAGTTTGTAAAAAACTTGCATCACCCCAACGCAGGCATTGGCATACAAGCCTTTCTCAACCAAGAAACACCCAACTACAAATAACCGCTGCACTCACACCCGCCACCGCCGCGGGTCTCCTGAGTGACAAATTCTTACTTTCAGGTCACACAAAAGACAGGCTATGGACGATCCTATTCTTAACATCGAAGAACGCGAGGCCATCAACGCAGGACGTTGGTTCTCATCTCTTTCACCTTCACTCAGGCACGACATTCTTCGATGCGCTTACGTCAAACGATGCAAAGACGGCGACTTGATTGCAGCTCGCGGCGACTCAGCCGACGAGTGGATGGCGTGCGCCAAGGGCGCCGTACGCGTGAGCTCGACCTCGCTGTCGGGCAAGCAAATCACATTCACCTATGTGGAGCCCGGCATTTGGTTTGGCGACGTGGCGATCTTGGACGGAGACCGACGCACACACGATGTGTACGCGCATGGCGACACATCTATTCTTTGTGTGGCCAAAGCGGACTTTCAAAAAATTCTCGCCCAGCATGTGGAGTTTTACGACGCCATGCTGCGCCTGCAAGCGCGTCGCATTCGTCAGCTGTTTGGTCTTGTGGAAGACCTCAATACCCTGCCACTGCGCTCGCGTTTGGCCAAGCAACTCTTGCACTTGGCGCGAAGCTATGGCGTGCCTTGCCTCACAAATGGCCAAGAAATTCGCATTGGGTTGCAACTCGCTCAAGAAGAACTGGCGCAGCTCTTGGGTGCCTCACGCCAACGCGTGAATCAAGAGCTCAAAGCCATGGAGCGCGAGGATGCCATTCGCATCGAACCAGGCGGCTTGGTGATTCGCAACCGCGACGCTTTGCTACACATCAGCGAAGCCGACCACTGACAGGAGCCCACGCATGAGCCGGGACGACACAACCAGCGCCCAGCCCATGCCCAGCGCACACAGCGTCAACACAGCTGCGCTGAACGCGTGGCTCAGCGCCAACCTCACGGGTTTTGAAGGCCCCATCTCGCTGGAGATGTTCAAGGGCGGGCAATCCAACCCCACCTACAAACTCGTCACGCCGCGCAAAAACTACGTGATGCGCACCAAGCCTGGCCCAGTGGCCAAGCTACTGCCTTCAGCCCACGCTATTGAACGCGAGTTCAAGGTAATGCAGGGCTTGTACGGCACCGACGTGCCTGTACCTCAAATGCATGTGCTGTGCGAAGACGAATCGATCATCGGACGCGCGTTTTATGTGATGGAACACATCGAAGGCCGTGTCCTGTGGGACCAAACCCTACCGGGCCAATCAAACGCCGAGCGGGCTTCCATTTACGATGAGATGAACCGTGTGATTGCCGCCTTGCACACGGTCAAATTTGCAGAGCGTGGTCTTGAAACCTATGGCCGCCCCGGTAATTACTTCGAGCGCCAAATTGGTCGCTGGAGTAAGCAATACATCGCATCCATCACGCAACCGATCGATGCCATGGACAAGCTCATGGCATGGCTACCCGCCCATATGCCCGCCAGTGCCAAAGACGAGAGCAAGGTGAGCATCGTGCACGGCGACTATCGCCTTGATAACTTGATGTTCCACCCCACCGAGCCACGCGTGGTGGCATTGCTGGATTGGGAGCTGTCTACGCTAGGACACCCACTCGCCGACTTCAGCTACTTATGCATGGGATGGCACATTCCACCTGGCACTTTCAGAGGCATTGGTGGCGTCGACATCGCGGCCTTGGGCATTCCCAGCGAAGACGAGAACATTCGCCGTTATTGCGACCGCACTGGGTTAGCCACACCTGCCGACTTGAAATCTGATTGGAATTTTTACCTCGCGTACAACATGTTCCGCATTGCAGCCATCTTGCAAGGCATTGCCAAACGTGTGGAAGCCGGCACAGCCTCAAGCGATCAAGCCAAAGCCAACGGTGCAGGTGCACGCCCCATGGCAGAGCTGGCATGGAAGTTTGCACAACGCGCCTAAAAAAATACAACGAGACAAGGAAACCCCATGAACTTCGATTACAGCGACAAAGTCAAAGACCTACAAGCTCGGTTACTGGCTTTTATGGATGCGCACATCTACCCGAATGAACAACGCTTCTTCGAAGAAATTGCCGCCAACCGAGCCAAGGGCAATGCTTGGGTACCCACCCAACTGGTGGAAGAGCTTAAACCACTCGCGCAAAAAGCGGGCTTGTGGAATTTGTTTTTGCCCCACAGCCCGCGCGCCCCAACAGGTCTGAGCAACTTGGAGTACGCCCCTTTGTGCGAAATCATGGGTCGCGTCCCTTTTGCAGCTGAAGTGTTCAACTCTTCTGCCCCCGACACGGGCAATATGGAAACATTGGAACGCTACGCCAGTGAAGCTCTCAAAGACCAATGGCTAGAGCCCTTGCTGCGCGGCGAGATCCGCTCAGCGTTTTTGATGACGGAGCCAGCCGTTGCATCGTCTGACGCCACCAACATCCAATGCAGCATCGTGCGCGATGGCAATGACTACGTCATCAATGGAACCAAGTGGTGGAGCTCAGGCGCAGGTGACCCACGCTGTGCGGTGTACATCGTGATGGGTAAGACAGACCCCACTGCGCCGAAGCACGCTCAGCAAAGCATGGTCGTCGTGCCTGCCAACACCCCTGGCGTGAAAGTCATTCGCCCCTTGAGCGTCTTTGGCTACGACGATGCACCGCACGGGCACATGGAGGTGAGTCTCACGAATGTGCGCGTGCCCGTTGAAAACCTATTGCTGGGTGAAGGCCGTGGCTTTGAAATTGCACAAGGTCGTTTGGGCCCTGGACGTATTCACCATTGCATGCGAACCATTGGCTCAGCCGAACGCGCGCTGGAATTGATGTGCAAACGCCTCAACAGCCGTGTGGCATTTGGCAAGCCTTTGTCGGCCCAAGGCGTATGGCACGAACGCATTGCCGAGTCGCGCATCATGATTGAGCAAGCGCGCTTGCTCACACTCAAAGCGGCCTACATGATGGACACCGTGGGTAACAAAGAAGCACGCTCTGAAATTGCCATGATCAAGGTGATTGCCCCTAACATGGCCAGCCAAGTAATTGACTGGGCCATGCAGGCTCATGGCGCAGCAGGTGTGTCGGATGACTTCCCATTGGCTTATGCCTACGCCACCCAGCGTTGGCTGCGCTTGGCCGATGGCCCTGATGAAGTGCACCGTCAGTCCATCGCCAAACTCGAGCTCGCGCGGCACATCGCCAGCGCACCACAAGACATTGACATGCCGATCACGCGCGGCAGCTAAGGAGGACACATGATTGACGTTTACTCATGGGCCACGCCCAACGGACACAAAGTCCACATCATGCTTGAAGAGTGTGGCTTGAAACTGGGCCGCGATTGGGTAGCACACCCTGTCAACATTGGCCAAGGTGATCAGTTCAAGCCTGAATTCTTGAAGATCAGCCCCAACAACAAAATTCCAGCCTTGGTTGATCCCCATGGACCTGATGGCAAACCTATCAGCGTCTTTGAATCGGGTGCGATTTTGTTGTACCTCGCCTCGAAGACAGGCAAGTTTTTACCCAAGAGCGACCGCGCCAAGTTTGAAGTGTTGCAGTGGCTGATGTTTCAAATGGGGGGCGTGGGGCCAATGCTCGGGCAAGCCCACCACTTTCGCATCTATGCGCCTGAGAAGATTGACTACGCCTACAACCGCTACACCAACGAAGCCAAGCGCTTGTATGGCGTGATGGACAAGCGTTTACAGACCAGCAAGTTCATTGGCGGCAACAGCTACAGCATTGCTGACATCGCCATCTTTCCGTGGCTACGCAGCTGGCAAAACCAGGGCATTGACTGGGCTGACTACCCTCACCTCAAAGCTTGGTTTGATTTGATTGCTGCACGCCCGGCTGTCCAACGTGGTGTGCAGGTGTTGGCTGATTTGCGCAAGCCCTTGCAGGATGACAAAGCCAAAGAGGTTTTGTTTGGGAAAACTCAGTACGCGTCCAAATGAGGCTCAATTGGCGCTAAATACCAATCCGCATCGCGTACCCGAAGCCGTACCAGAGCATCCCGCGTCGTAAGCGATGAACTGATTAGAGCCGTTCAAACGAAACATGCCAGGGAATCCACCAGCTGGATTAGAACCCGGCGTGGCCAACGTGCCATTGCCGAGGTTCAGTGATGTGTGGCTGTTGACAGGAAACTTTTTCATGCCCGCGGCATTCCCTGCTGCCGTTTGCATATACCCATAAAAACTATCAGTGCTAGAAACATAAAACAAATCCATCATGATCGCCGTATCACCGCTGAATGACACGGTAGGAAATAGATTCGAAGTCCCCGATGTGCAATTGGTAAAAAATGGCGGCGTGGATTGATTTTTCATCCACATCTGACTCTTTACGCCTGAGCTCAACTCGCCACTCACCACCAGATCAAGACGATTGTTTAGCGTTGGGATGAGAAATACTTGCTCCACACGTACGGGCATCGTAGGGGGCGAATATTGACCTTGGTTCACAAGGCAATTGGTCAGCCATGCAGACGTTTTATCTTCAAAAGGGGCCACTGATCCGCCTGTGCCTCTGAACACCATCAGCGACTCAAGATGCGTTGTACCGTCCTTATTGGAAAGCACCAAATCAGGATAGTTATCTCCGTCAATTTTTCCAGCCGATGCACGATTGCCTTTCAAAATCAGGCCCGTCCCAACACGTGTGTAAGCGCCGTTGCTTGAGCTTAAAAACACCAACTGCTCCTCTTCAACGGTACCCCCACATGACAAAAACACATCAGGTTTTCCGTCGTTGTTGAAGTCTGAGGTAATCGCATATTGATTGTTCACACAGGCCGCGCGATTTGAAAGAATGCGGGCTGTGTCATCGACCCATTTCGAATCATCTTTCCATCGCAAGAAATAAACCTTACCCGCCTGCCCGCCACTGCGTTTCACGACCACAAAAGCAGACAGTTGCCCATCTTGAAAAAAATCGCCAAACGTCAAAGAAACAGGACTAGTAGCGAGTTCATTCGCATCAAAGCTACTAATTCCAGGCAAAGACTTCACATCGTCAATTTGGGAGCGCAGCAAACGGGTATCGTTTTTATTGGCATACGAGCTGGTCGCACTTGCCAGCGCGGCATAAATTGGCCATGAATCAACATTTTGGCTCGCTGACGGCGAAGATGACGTAGATCCGCCCCCTCCCCCTCCGCACCCAATGAGAGCGAGAGCACACAACCATAGCAGTGATAACAGCTTGTAATTCATCTGTAGATTTGAATCGACCCATTCTCACTTTACTTGATCGATGAAAAACAAACTGACAAACTGATAAAGTTAGCTCTGTTCCAACCGATTCAAAAGACGTCATGTTCAAAAAGTTTTTCCTGTTGACCTGCCTGCTCCTGTCTGTGTGGACGGGCGTGCTTGCGCAAGATAAACCTTCAGCATCACGTGCTTTGCTCGCACGCCCACCGCAATCGGGCCCTGAACCCATGCTGCTGTTGGGACCCAAGAACAAACCGTTCACTGATATTTTGGTGCACACCACAAAACTGGACTACTACGACTGCAAAGGCATCGTGGCCCCCTGGTTTCGCGAGCTGTTAGTGGCTGAAATGAACTACTTTGCCGAACTGGTGGAGTTGCCATTCGTCAAAGGTGATGCTTGTGTGGTCAGCATTGGCACCGAAAAAAGCCTAACCCCTGGGCGCGTGAACATCCATCTCTACGTCAATGAACAGCGCCTCATAGCCTGCGTACGTAACGAACAATGTCCCATCTTTCGCAGTGTCAGCTTGATTCCTAAAGACAAAGTGCTGTACCGCTCCTACTTTTTGTCCGACATGTCCCGCAAGCTGATTTCTCAGCAATGCGTGACAGACAAAGGTAAGCACTACCCCGATACAACCTGCTACACCGTGCCCTGAGGCTTTTTTGCCGCAGGGGCTAAAGCCTCCCCTTGAACAGTCGATCTTCTAGGGATATGCGTTTTCTTTCCTCTTCCTTCATCGCTGCAGCATTGGTTCTGACGAGTTTCATCAACTCGCCAGCTTTAGCCAATGACCCGCCCAAGAAACCTGCAGCCAAAGAAGAGCCGCCCAAGCCCAAGTTTGACTATGTCGAAGAAGAAGGCGAAAAGGGACGAAGTGGCTACGTCTACAAGCGTGTAGCTAAGCCCAAGTTTGAAGAACCGCAAGAGGTGCCCAAGGCTGAACCGAAGGAGCACAAACCGGCAGCCAAAGACGACCATGGCAAAAAAGATGATGGCCATGGCGCTCCTCCAAAGAAAGAGGAGAAGAAGGACGATGGTCACGGGGCCCCGACTAAAAAAGAGGAAAAGAAAAAAGATGACGGTCACGGCGCACCTAAAAAGGACGGTGGTCACGGTGGTGGGCATGGCAAGGATGCCAAAAAGCCTGCTGTGCCTGCAGTCAGCGCGGTGTATGACCCTGCGGTGATCAAACTCGATGGCAACAACCGCCCTCTCACGCCGGTGATGTTCACCAACAAATACGCCGACTACTTTGTATGCCACAAAACCATCAAGACCAAGTTCAAAGAAACCGTCTTGGCAGAGATGAACACCTTCGCAGATCGTATGGGATTGCCACGCGCGCAAGACATGCCATGCATGATCAAGATTGCCAAGGCCAACACCAAATTTCCGGGGGCCGTCTACATTGAGTTCTATACCGATGTCAAAGCGGAAAAAGAATGCATCAAGATGGGCGAATGTGGCTCAACACGCCTCATGATGTTGTTTCCCAAAGACAAGACCGGCTTACACAGCAAAGAGCTATACCGCTCATATGTGTTGACGGACGAAAAAAAGTTCCGTCGCGCCAACTTTTGCGTGAGTCCCGATGGACATTTCCTGGGCGAAAAGCACTGCTATGTGGCACTGCACCCTGATTGGCTGTTTAACTGACAGCGACTCAAGAAAAATGGCCTGTCCGACAGGAATCGAACCTGTGACCCACAACTTAGAAGGTTGTTGCTCTATCCAACTGAGCTACGGACAGAAATGAAAAAAGGCCTCGAAAACGAGGCCTTTTTTGCTTTTGTGGTCGGGGCGATAGGATTCGAACCTACGACCCTCTGGTCCCAAACCAGATGCGCTACCAGGCTGCGCTACGCCCCGATCTCGCCATTGTAACCCGCAAATCACCTGTTTTCTAAATCTGCTGATACGAAAATCAGCCAACCGATCTTCATCCACAATTGAGCCGTGAAAATAGATTTTGATGGCATCCAAGCGTTCGTGGTCACAGCCGAGCTCGGCGGCTTCAACAAAGCCGCAGAACAGCTGCACATCACGCAAACTGCACTGACACGCCGCGTGCAAAAACTTGAAGCCTATTTAGGCCTGAAACTGCTCGACCGCACCACGCGGCGAGTTGAAATGACGGCGGTTGGCCGAGACTTTTTGCCCCAAGCACGCGCCATCGTGAATGAGATGACAACCGCCGTCGGACGTCTCAAAGACATGTCTCAACACGCCAAAGGCAACTTCACCCTTGCCTGTGTGCCCAGCATGGCAGCGCACATGCTGCCTCAGCTGATTCGCCAATATGCCGATGTGTGCCCTGGCAACCGCATCCGCTTGTTAGATGCCGCCTCTTATGAAGTGCGTCAAGCTGTACTCAACCACCAAGCTGAAATCGGGATTGCGGTCAATGGTGAAACCCACCCTGATTTAGTTGAAACCCCGCTATTCGACGACCCCTTGGTGTTCATCTGCCGTGACACCCACCCACTCCATGGCAGAGACTCGGTCACATGGGCGGATATGCGTGAAGCAGACTTGATCGTGGTGAGCAACTTCATGGCTACACGGGTCTTCATGGACTACCAGTTGGCCAAGCACGGCATTCGACTGAGCGGCAACTATGAAGTTCAGCATCACGCAACAGCCATCAACTTGGTTGCGGCGGGCGTAGGCTGTGCCATCCTGCCCTCATCCACTTTACTGGAAGGCGACCGTGCGCACGTACGCAAGATCACCTTAACCGGCCCAGTGGTCAAACGGAAAGTGGCTTTGCTGAGGCACAAAAACACCAGCCTCTCGCCAGCTGCCCAGGCTTTTTATGAGTTGATTCAAAAAGCGCACCTCAAGCCCAAAACATCGAAAACTCAATTAATGCGCAAAACGAAATAATCATCACAGATATTTCACTTCTCAACATAACTGTTTCGCCCGACACTCTGGGGCATGACAACCCAAGCACGTACAAACGAACCCGACGTTTTGGTCATTGGTGGCGGTAATGCGGCCCTATGCGCAGCCCTGATGGCAGCCGAGGCCGGTGCCTCGGTGCTGCTGCTCGAAGCCGCACCACGCGAATGGCGCGGCGGCAATTCAGGCCACACCCGCAATCTGCGATGCATGCATGATGCACCGCAAGACGTGCTGGTTGACGCCTATCCCGAAGAAGAATATTGGCAAGACTTGCTCAAAGTCACTGGCGGCATCACCAACGAAAAGCTGGCACGCTTGGTCATCCGAGCTTCATCCACTTGCCGCGATTGGATGCGTAAGCATGGCGTGCATTTCCAGCCCCCACTCTCAGGCGCTTTGCATGTGGCCCGAACCAATGCATTTTTCATGGGCGGTGGCAAAGCGTTGGTCAATGCGTATTTCCGCAGCGCAGAAAAATTGGGCGTGCAAATTCGCTACAACGCCCCCGTCGACAAACTCGACATTGAGAACGGACGTTTTGTGGCCGCGTATGTGGGCAACGAGCGCATCACCGCGAAAACCTGCGTTTTGGCCGCTGGTGGTTTTGAGTCCAACCGCGAATGGCTGCGCGAGGCATGGGGACAAAACGAGCGCGGCGAATGGCCTGCCGACAACTTCCTGATTCGAGGCACGCAATTCAACCAAGGCGTGCTGCTCAAGCACATGTTGGCGCACGGCGCTGACCGAATTGGAGACCCCACCCAAGCCCATATGGTGGCGATTGATGCACGCGCACCGCTGTACGACGGTGGTATTTGTACGCGCATTGACTGTGTGTCACTTGGCGTGGTGGTCAACCGCGATGGTCAACGCTTCTACGACGAAGGTGAAGATTTTTGGCCCAAGCGTTACGCCATTTGGGGACGTTTGGTCGCCCAACAACCGGAGCAAATTGGCTACTCCATCATTGATGCCAAGGCCATTGGTCGCTTCATGCCGCCCGTCTTCCCTGGCGTGCAGGCCGACACGTTACCAGAGCTTGCACAAAAACTTGGCTTGCCCGTGGACACGTTCATGCACACCCTCAACGACTACAACCATGCCTGCCGCATCGGCACGTTTGATCACACCAAATTGGACGATTGCCATACCGAAGGCGTGACGCCTGCTAAAACGCATTGGGCTCGCCCCATCGACACAGGGCCTTTCTATGGCTATGCACTGCGCCCAGGCGTGACCTTCACGTACCTTGGATTGAAAACAGACGAGACTGCTGCAGTTCGCTTCAACGATGTGCCAAGCAGCAATCTGTTTGTCGCGGGCGAAATGATGTCTGGCAACGTACTAGGCAAGGGCTATACCGCCGGTGTGGGCATGTCAATTGGCACGGCCTTTGGTCGCATTGCAGGCACACAAGCCGCTAAAGCGGCTTTGGCTTTGAAGGAGGCAGCACATGCAAACGCTTGATGCCCTCACACGCGATGCACGCGCCTTGGCCAATGGCGAAGTCGTGTTGTCAGCCCCCGAAACTGAAGTGGCGCGACAGCTCCAAATTTGCAATGCTTGTCGTTACTGCGAAGGCTTTTGCGCCATGTTCCCAGCCATGACACGGCGCTTGGCGTTTGACAAAGCAGACATTCATTACTTAGCCAACCTGTGTCACAACTGCGGTGCTTGCTTGCATGCATGCCAATATGCACCGCCCCACGAGTTTGCCGTCAACGTGCCACAAGCCATGGCCCAAGTTCGTGGGCAAACCTATGCAGACTATGCATGGCCACCGGCACTCGGTGCGCTCTACAAACGCAACGGCCTCACCTTGTCTTTGGCCTTGGCCGCAGGCTTGTCGATCTTTTTGTTGCTCACGCTGCAAATGAACGGCACATTGCTTTCTAACCAGCTGGCGGGCAACTTTTACAACCTGTTTCCGCACAACTTGCTGGTAGGCATGTTTGCCCCCGTGTTCTTGTTTGCTGTACTTGCGCTGGCATTGGGTGTGCGCCGCTTTTGGCGTGACATCACACCTGCCACCAGCGGTGCAGCACTCACACCGCCTGCCGCTGGTGAAGCCACACACGACGTGTTGCGCTTGAAGTATTTGGATGGCGGTCACGGCGAAGGGTGCAACAACAAAGACGATGCCTTCACCCTCTCGCGTCGCCGCGCACATCACCTCACCTTCTACGGCTTCGTGCTGTGTTTTGCAGCGACCAGCTTGGCCACGGTCTACCACTACGCCCTCGGCTGGGCGGCCCCTTATGACTTACCAAGCCTTCCGAAAGTGTTGGGTGTCATCGGTGGCGTGAGCTTGTTGCTAGGCACCGCAGGCTTATTCAAACTCAACTTGCAACGCCACCCATCGCATGGCGATGTCGCGCAAAAACCCATGGACTTGGGCTTCATCGCCTTGCTGTTTTTCATCAGCTTGAGCGGCTTGGTATTGTGGCTAGGTCGTGGCAGCACAGCGATGCCCGCTTTGCTGGCCATTCATTTGGGCGTGGTGATGGCCTTGTTTGCCACCCTGCCGTACGGCAAGTTTGCACACGGCATTTTTAGAACAGCCGCCTTGCTGCGGTATTCAGTAGAAAAGAGACAACCCAACACCATCGGTTTGGGCAGCGATTAATTTGAAAGGATAACCATGAACAAACGTAATTTCATCAACACCTGCGCCTTGCTGGCGCTTGGCCTCAGCAGCTTTACAGCCCAAGCACAAGAATTTCCACCGAAGAAAAGCATCACCATGGTGGTGGGCTTTGCAGCGGGCGGTGCAGCAGACACAGCAGCACGCATCATCGCCAAGAAATTGGGCGACAACATTGGTGCTTCTGTGGTGGTGGACAACCGTGGTGGTGCGGGCGGCAACATCGCGCATCAATTTGCGGCCAATGGCCCAACCGATGGCAGCACAATTTTGTTTGGTTCTGTGGGCCCGCTCACGATTGCGCCACACATGATGAAGATCGCGTACGACCCCGTCAAAGATCTCTCCCCCATCACCATGGGCGTGAACTTTCCCAATGTCTTGGTGGTCCATGCGGGCACAGGCATCAAAACTTTTGCCGAATACATTGCCTACGCCAAAAAGAACCCCAAGAAACTCGACTACGCTTCGACAGGCCCAGGGTCGGCGTCCCACCTCGCTGGTGAGTTGCTCGACGACATGGCCGGCATTGACACCGTGCACGTCCCCTACAAAGGTGGTGCACCTGCCTTGCAAGATTTGCTAGGTGGCCGCGTTGCCGCTTACTTCTCAACCTATTCCACGTCACAAGCCTACATCGACAACGGCAAACTGATTCCTTTGGCCAGCACCGGCGCACAACGCTTGAAGCAGCTGCCCAAAATTCCAACCATTGCAGAGTCTGGCTACCCCGGCTTCAGTGCCACCAACTGGTATGCGTTTGTGGCTTCGTCCAAAGTGCCCGCACCCATCTTGGACCGCTGGAACACCGAGCTGGTCAAAGTGCTCAAGTCACCTGATGTGGTGGAGCAACTCAACAGCCATGGCCTTACCCCACAACCCGGCACACGCGATGAATTGGCCAAGTACATCGCCAAAGAGTCAGCCACATGGGGCCGCGTGATTCGTGAACGAAAAATCACAGGCGAATAAATAAAAAATCTAGGAGACAACACATGAACACTTCGTACATCCTCACCCGCCGCCTGCTGCTCGCTGGCCTTGGCTTATTCCTTGCCGCATCCCACATTGCACAAGCGGCAGAAATTCGGGTCATCACATCTGGCGCATTCACCGAGGCCTACAAAAAACTCGTGCCAGAGTTTGAAAAACAAACGGGTCACAAAGTGATCAGTTCGTTTGGGGCATCGGTGGGCAATGCTCCCGACTCGATTCCCTCACGCTTCGCTCGTGGTGAAAAGTTTGACTTGATCATTTTGTCGGACGGCGGCTTAGAAGCCATGGTGAAAAAAGGCAATGTCATTCCAGGTAGCCGTGTGGACTTGGTGCGTTCACAAATCGGCGCAGCGGTGCGCAAAGGCACCCCAAAGCCCGACATCAGCACCGTCGAAGCCTTGAAGCAAACTTTGCTGAATGCCAAATCCATCGCCTACTCAGCCAGTGCCAGTGGTACCTATTTATCGACTGAGTTGTTTCCTAAACTTGGTGTGGCCGAGCAACTCAAAGACACGGCCAAGAAAATCATGAGCGAACGCGTGGGTGCTGTGGTGGCACGCGGCGATGCTGAGCTTGGCTTTCAGCAGGTGAGCGAGTTGATTTATTTCAAAGAGCTCGACTTCATTGGCACTTTGCCCGAGTCTGTGCAGCAAACCATCTTCTTCTCTGCGGGTTTGGTGGAAGGCTCGACCGAGCAAGACACAGCCAAGCAACTGATCAAATTCTTTCAATCTCCAGAAGTCGCTGACGTGATCCGCAGCACAGGTCTTGATCCCGTATCAGCCAAGTAACGACTCATCTTTCAATAAACAATCAGAAACACCCATGAAAAATCGATCAAACAAAACTCTCATTGCTACAGCCATTGGCATGGTCTTTACATCGTCAACAGCATTTGCAATTGATACGACTGGTCACTCGCTCGAGCTAAAAACACGTCTAGTTCAGTTCGACGTCGACGTTGACAAAACCACAACAACTGGAGACTTCCGACAACTTGCTCTGGGTAATCAACTCGAATATAAATCACCATATTTTTCAGACTTCATTGGGATCGATGCCAGCTTGTTTCAAGTGAACAAGCTTGGTGAGTCATCCGTTCAGAAAAACGAAATGCTCCCAAACGATACAGCTGACAGCACCAAAGTTGTGAACTCTTGGTCGCAAATGGGGCAAGCCTACATGAAGCTCAAGCACGGTGATTTGGTAGAGGCAAAAATCGGTAGACAGTTGCACAACAGTTTGCTTCTGAAAAGCACAAATAGCCGCGCAGTTCCAGATACGTTTTCGGGCTATTCGTTTAGTGTCAGACCAACGTCTGAAATTAAAGTCTATGGTTCTGTTTACGACTCATGGTTGCCACGGAGCGGCGATAAGTTTCAAAAATTCGGCACTGAAGTGCCTGTCGATTCAACTAACAACAAAGGGGTGACAAAAAACATCATCGACACAGTAACGATTTACGGTACTCAATACATAAATGGCCCCATTCAAATTGATTTTGAATCTTTGAATTCAAAAAACTATTTGCAAAAGTACGGCTTGATGGGGTCCTACACATTTA
This sequence comes from Limnohabitans sp. MORI2, assembly GCF_027925025.1. Lineage (NCBI taxonomy): Bacteria > Pseudomonadati > Pseudomonadota > Betaproteobacteria > Burkholderiales > Comamonadaceae > Limnohabitans > Limnohabitans sp. MORI2. Next base: position 1,171,537 of record NZ_AP027058.1, on the reverse strand, counting down.
CCCTGGCAAACAAAGAAACACTCAAGCTAACGGCGGGCATATCAACAACTGCTGATGACGGATCTCTGTTTACATGTGCGGCAGAAAAAGAGCTCGATTACCCAACTGGTACGACCAATTGCAAAAATGACGGCAAAGGAAAATTTTTAGACTTGGAGTGGAAAACTGGTAGCTGGACAATTGGAGGTGCTATCGCGAAATTCAATGGCTTGTGGATAGAAGACAACTTTGCAGCAAGCAACGTTTCACGCAAAGGTTCGCTCATACAAGATCATGGAAGTAACTTCTTCCCAACTGCTTCCACGTCAGGCAATGACATGACCAACAACGGCGAATTGGCCCGTATGGTTCGTGCCACTTACGATTGGAACAAGTATGTCAACGGCTTAAAAACCGCTGTCAAATACAAACTTGGCACTGGCGCTACAAACAACTACCAAGCCTCACTGGGCTCTGGGCGTGAAAGTGAGCGAGAGTACGACATCATCTATGCAACACCATCGATCAAAGGCCTTACCTTTCGCTATAACTATTTGAAATACGAAGCACATGTCACAGGTACGATAAAAGCAATTACAGAAGGAGGAAGTAAAGCATTCCGCGAAGATCATCGTATCTATGTAGATTACACCTATCGCTTCTTCTAATCGACTTGTAGTTTTAAGCGCATTAAAAGCCTGCTCAATTAGCAGGCTTTTTCATTTGGTATGAAACATAGATAATTAAGTAATGACAAGTAATCTCATGGCCGCAGTCACAAAACCACTCAAAGGTATTCGTGTTCTCACCCTCGCTTTGAATCTACCCGGCCCAGCCGCAGTGATGCGGCTGCAGGCCATGGGCGCTAAGTGCACCAAGCTTGAACCGCTGGCGCCCAAAGGCATGTCCACGGCGGACCCCATGGGTATTTACAAACCCGCTGCGTATGAGGTGATGCACCAAGGCTTAAAGGTTTTGCAAGCCGATTTGAAGTCTGAACGTGGCCAAGCCGCTCTGCACAAACAGCTGGCACAGACCGATGTGCTCATCACTTCGTTTCGCCCATCGGCGTTGACCAAGCTGGGCTTAGCCTGGAAAGAACTGCACAAGCGCTACCCTGCGCTCTGCGTGGTGAGCATCGTGGGTGCACCTGGTGAACGTGCAGAAGAAGCAGGACACGACTTGACCTACCAAGCAGACAGCGGCTTGGTGAATGGGCTGGAAATGCCCGCGAGCTTGTATGCCGATATGGGTGGCTCTTTGTTTGCCACAGAAGCGGTGCTGCAAGCCTTGCTCTTGCGTCAACGCCCAGGCCGTACACAAGGTAAAGGCGTGTTCCACGAAGTTGCGTTGTGCGAGGCATCCGCCTACTTAGCGCTCCCCCGCACTTGGGGCCTGACGCTGCCCAGCGGCGATGTAGGTGGCGCACATGCGGGCTACAAGATTTACCCCTGCAAAAATGGACGCGTGGCAGTGGCCGCCTTAGAACCGCACTTTGCAGCACGTCTGTGTGAAGCCGCAGGCTTGCCCCAACAAGCGGCCATGCAAATGCACAAACGCAGCACGCATGAAGCGATTGCCAAGTTCTTGACCTCGCAAACTCGCGCACAACTCGACAAGCTGGCCAGCAGCAAAGACATTCCCTTGCACACGCTTCCGCGCTGAATACGCTTGTGACCCAAAAGAAAACGCCCCTTGCATAGGGGCGTATTTCTATGTGCTTCAGCGCAAATGGCGCAATGGATGCGCTGATGCAGGCCAGGGGCTTTCAAAAAATGGCAACACCATCTCTGACGTGACATCCGTAATGCGCGAGGGCTGCCACTTCGGTGTGTGATCTTTGTCAACCGCCAAAGCGCGGATGCCTTCCACCGTTTCACTGCTGACGCCGCGACGAGATAAATGGTCGGTCTGAAAACAATGACGCACCAAATCTCGCTCCATGCGCAAGTCATCGGCAAGCGTCATGTTCTTACCTCTGCGGACTTGCTCTAGCGTGACACACAGCATCAACGGCGATTGATGGTGCAAAGCCTTCAAGGTTTGCATCGACCATTCATCATCGCCTTGCAGGGCTTGCTCCATGTCTGCCACTGTGGCTAAGCCGAACACCTGATCAATGCGGGCAGCTTGCCATGCTGGCGTTTGAGTCAATGCTTGCGCAGTGGAGGCCTCCGCCTGTTCGCGTAGCCACTTCACCACAGCATCGCCAGTGGCCCACTCATGCTGCTGCAACGCATCCCACAGCGCAGGCAAGGCCATTGAATCGACACACACATCGGCCAAGCCCACATGCAACGATTCACCGCCGCGCAGCACATAGCCCGTGAGTGCCAAATATTCACCCATGTAGGCGGGACATGCAGGACCAGCGCAACGCCCCAAGAAATAACCACCGCCGACATCTGGGAACAAGCCAATGTGCGTCTCGGGCATCGCCATCTTGGTGCGCTCAGTCACCACGCGCAGCGCTGCACCTTGGCTGATGCCCATACCGCCGCCCATGACGATGCCATCCATGAACGCGATGTAGGGCTTGCTGTAGTTTTGAATTAAGTGGTTGAGGCTGTATTCCTCGGTAAAGAAGTCTTCCAGCGTGACGTCACCGCTCAGCGCGGCTTGGTGAAAGTAACGAATGTCACCACCTGCACAGAAGGCACCGAAGGGTCCCTCTTTGTTGCTACCGCGCACCACGACTGCCTTGATCAGCGCATCGTCTTGCCACTGCTGCAACACATGGTTGAGCTCGCGCACCATGGCCAACGAAAGCGCATTCAAAGCTTTGGGGCGATTGAGGGTGATCAAACCCAAATGGCCCACGCGCTCGGCGTGCACGTCGGTGGTGTAGGTGGACATGGTGACTCCTTTTTCAAATACTGATGTGTATTTTCTTCAATTCAATATCCCATCAAACAACTGAGATGCACCCGCGCGACACATCAAAAGTCGAGACGTAAAAAAGCCGAGGCGAACCTCGGCTTTTTTCAAAACAAGTGGATCACTTGTTGCGCTTGCGCTCGTGCTCTTTCAAGAAGCGCTTGCGCAGACGCACGCTCTTAGGCGTGATTTCGACCAACTCATCGTCCTCGATGAATTCCACACCGTATTCGAGTGTGAGGTCGATCGGAGGCGTGATCTTCACGGCGTCTTCTTTACCAGACACGCGGAAGTTGGTGAGCTGTTTGGTACGTGTGGCGTTCACCACCAAGTCGTTGTCACGGCTGTGGATACCCACAATCATGCCTTCGTACACAGGGTCGCCGGCCTTCACAAACATGCGGCCACGGTCGTCCAACTTGCCCAAGGCGTAGGTGAAGATTTCACCGTCGTCCATGGAGATCAACACACCGTTTTTACGACCAGCGATGTCGCCTTTGTGTGGCTCGTAGCTGTCAAAGATGTTGGAGATCAAACCTGAGCCACGGGTCAAGTTCAAGAATTCGTTGGTGAAACCAATCAAGCCACGGGCAGGAATGCGATATTCCAAACGCACACGGCCACGGCCATCGGGTTCCATATTGACCAATTCACCTTTACGCTCACCCAAGGCTTGCATGACGCCGCCTTGGTGCTCTTCTTCGATGTCGGCTGTCACCAACTCGATGGGCTCATGTCGCTCGCCATTCACATCTTTGAACAACACGCGTGGCTTAGACACCGCCAACTCGTAGCCTTCACGGCGCATGTTTTCCAACAGAATGGTCAAGTGCAATTCGCCGCGACCAGCGACTTCAAAAATGCCGTCTTCGTCGGTTTCCTTCACGCGCAGGGCCACGTTGTGCTGCAGCTCTTTCTGCAGGCGGTCCCAGATTTGGCGGCTGGTCACAAACTTGCCATCACGGCCTGCCAAAGGCGAGGTGTTCACGCAGAAGTTCATGGTCAGGGTGGGTTCATCCACCTTGAGCATGGGCATCGGTGCAGGATTATTGGGATCAGTCACTGTCACGCCAATGCCGATGTCGGCAATACCGTTGATCAACACGATGTCGCCAGGGCCAGCTTCAGTCACTTGCACGCGATCCAAACCTTGGAAGGTCAACACTTGGTTGACACGACCTTTCACAGATGAGCCATCAGGCCCTTCCATGACCAACACGTCCATGCCGGGCTTGACCTTACCTTGGCTCACACGGCCCACGCCGATACGGCCAACGAAGGTAGAGAAGTCAAGCGCAGAGATTTGCAACTGCAAAGGTGCTTCAGGGTCACCGCTGTTCGGCGGCACATGCTTCAAGATGGTGTTGAACAAAGCTGACATGTCGGGGCCCCACTGCTCGCCAGCAGCACCCTCTTCCAACGACGTCCAGCCGTTGATGCCGGAGGCGTACACCACGGGGAAGTCGAGTTGTTCGTCGTTTGCGCCGAGTTTGTCAAACAAGTCGAAAGCGGCGTTGACCACCTTGTCGCAATTCGCGCCAGGCTTGTCCACCTTGTTCACCACAACGATGGGCTTCAAGCCCAAAGCCAAGGCCTTTTTGGTCACGAAGCGGGTTTGAGGCATGGGGCCTTCTTGCGCGTCGATCAACAACACCACGCCGTCAACCATCGACAACGCACGTTCCACTTCACCACCGAAGTCCGCGTGACCAGGGGTGTCAACGATGTTGATGTGTGTGCCTTCCCAGCTCACGGCGCAGTTCTTCGCCAAGATGGTGATGCCGCGCTCGCGCTCGATGGCGTTGTTGTCCATCACGGTGTCAACCACTTTTTCGTGGTCAGCAAAGGTACCCGATTGACGCAGCAACTGGTCAACCATGGTGGTTTTGCCATGGTCAACGTGGGCGATGATGGCGATGTTGCGAATTTGCTTACTCATGCTTTTTCTCTTCCTTTATGCCTGCTCGGCCAGCGAGGGCTGGTTGGCAGACGATCTTTCCAAAATTTGTTGAATTTCAAGGGGACTCAACAATCGCCCCGGAATCAACTCCCCCGCTTTGACGTGGGCGCTGCCCAGCAAAGCACGTGGTTTTTCTCCAAACACACACACGCGGTCTTGGTCAGTCCAAGCGCCACGACGACGCACACCGCTCAAAAAGCGACCTGCATTTTCCGCATCCAATGTGACAGCGGTGTGGTCTGACAACAAACACTCGACAGGCATCAAGCGCGCTTCGCGCGCGGGCTCTGCCATCGCCGTGAGGTCTTCCAACGTCACGCAATCCGCCGCCACAAACGGGCCTGTCGCCACACGGCGCAAGGCGCTCAAATGACCACCACACCCCAAAGCCTCGGCAATGTCTTCGCCCAAAGTACGGATGTACGTGCCTTTGCTGCACACCACGCGCAAACGCAAAAACGGCGCATCGCCATTGAGCTGCATGTCTAGCAGCTCTAAATCGTGAATCACCACATGACGTGGTTCGCGCTCAACGGTTTCACCCGCGCGCGCATATTCGTACAAAGCTTTACCGTCCTTTTTCAAGGCACTGTACATGGGCGGCACTTGCGTGATCGGCCCCATGAAACGGTCTAGCACCTCCACCACTTGACCCACGGTGCAAGTGACAGGACGCGCTGAAGTCACTTCACCTTCGGCATCCGCCGTGCTGGTTTTGACACCCAAGCGCACAGTGGTTTCGTAGGTTTTGTCAGCATCCAAATGGAGCTGACTGAATTTGGTGGCAGCGCCAAAACACAGAGGCAACACGCCAGTAGCCAACGGATCAAGCGTACCGGTGTGGCCAGCTTTTTCAGCACGTAACAACCATTTAGCTTTTTGCAGCGCATCGTTGCTGGACAAACCCATCGGCTTGTCCAATAACAACACGCCATGCACAGGGCGTCGTTGCACGCGAACGCGCGGCATACGTGTGTTGGAAGGCTTCGCGCTTCCTTGTGACTGCCCCACGGCGCTCATGTCAGTCGTCCTTCGCTTTGGAAGCGACGGCCTTGGCAATCAAGGCGTTCATGTCTGATGCGCGTTCAGGCGTGCGGTCATACACAAAGTGCAACGTAGGCACGGTGTGGATGTGCAAGCGTTTGAACAAGCCATTACGCAAGAAACCTGCAGCTTGGTTCAAGCCCTCCCCGGTCTTCACGGGGTCGCCGTTTAACACGCTGAAATGCACTTTGGCATGGGCGTAATCGGGCGTCACTTCCACGCCTTGCAGCGTGACCATACCCACGCGTGGGTCTTTCAACTCACGCGAGATCAACTCGGCCAGGTCGCGCTGGATCTGGTCGGCCACTTGGTAGCTGCGGTTAGGGGTGCTGCTCGGTTTACGTGCCATGCCTCATCGCACAAACGCTTTACAGCGTACGTGCCACCTCTTTGATCTCGAAGAATTCCAACACGTCGCCTTCGACGATGTCGTTGTAGTTCTTGATGGTCAAACCGCACTCGAAGTTTTCTTTCACTTCTTTGGCATCGTCTTTGAAACGCTTCAAGCTGTCGAGCTCGCCAGTGAAGACCACCACGTTGTTGCGCAACAAGCGCAACTTCGCGTTGCGACGCACCACACCGTTGGTGACCATACAGCCCGCGATCGCACCAATCTTGCTGACGCGCAGCACTTGGCGGATCTCGGCGTTACCGATGATTTCTTCCTTCTTGTCAGGCGTGAGCATGCCGGACATCGCCGCTTTGAGGTCGTCCACAGCGTCATAAATGATGTTGTAGTAACGGATGTCAACTTCGCTGGTCTCAGCCAGCTTGCGCGCACCAGCGTCAGCTCGGGTGTTAAAGCCAATGATGACGGCCTTCGAAGCAATCGCCAAGTTCACATCGCTCTCGCTGATGCCACCGACCGCGGCGTACACGAGTTGCACCTTGACTTCGTCGGTCGACAACTTGAGCAACGATGCAGCCAAGGCTTCTTGTGAACCTTGCACGTCGGCTTTGACGATGATGGGCAGAGTTTTGACTTCGCCTGCAGCCATTTCGGAGAACATGTTCTCCAGCTTGGCGGCTTGTTGCTTGGCCAGCTTGGTGTTGCGCACCTTGCCTGCACGGTAGGTGGCGATTTCACGGGCGCGTCGTTCGTCAGACATGACCATGAATTCATCGCCCGCTTGTGGCACTTCGGTAAGACCTTGGATTTCCACAGGAATGGATGGACCGGCCGACTTGATGGGCTTGCCGTTTTCGTCCAACATGGCTCGCACGCGACCATAGGTTTGGCCGGCCAACACCACATCACCCACGTTGAGCGTACCGGACTGAACCAAGACCGTGGCTACTGGGCCGCGACCTTTGTCCAAACGGGCTTCGATCACCAAGCCTTTGGCCATGGCATCGACGGGCGCTTTGAGCTCGAGCACTTCAGCCTGCAAGAGCACTTGCTCCAGCAACTCATCAATGCCAGTACCGACCTTGGCCGACACTTCACAGAAAGGCGAATCGCCACCGAATTCTTCGGGTACCACTTCTTCGGCCACCAGTTCGCCTTTGACGCGTTCAGGATTGGCACCGGGCTTATCAATCTTGTTGACGGCCACCACGATCGGCACACCCGCCGCTTTCGCGTGTTTGATGGCTTCTTTGGTTTGCGGCATCACGCCGTCGTCCGCCGCCACCACCAAGATGACGATGTCGGTGGCTTTGGCACCACGTGCACGCATGGCCGTGAAGGCCTCGTGACCGGGCGTGTCCAAGAAAGAAATCATGCCGCGTGGTGTTTCCACGTGGTAAGCGCCAATGTGTTGGGTAATGCCACCAGCTTCGCCAGAGGCGACTTTGGCGCGACGGATGTAGTCGAGCAACGACGTTTTACCGTGGTCCACGTGACCCATGACCGTCACCACAGGTGCGCGTGTCACAGCTTCGGCGTGGTGAGCAGATGCTTCTTCTTCGGTGAACGCTTCTGGGTCATCCAACGCAGCGACCACCGCTTTATGGCCCATTTCTTCCACCACAATCATGGCGGTGTCTTGGTCTAACGGCTGGTTGATGGTGGCCATTTGGCCGAGCTTCATCAACTGCTTGATGACTTCAGAGGCCTTGATGGCCATCTTGTGGGCCAACTCGCCCACGGTGATGGTCTCGGGCACGTGCACTTCGAGCACGCGCGCCTCGACAGGTGCTTGTGGTGCGCGGTCGTCATCACGATCGCGGTCACGGCGGCCTTTGGGGCCACCACGCCAGTTGTTACGTCCCACACCACCTGTGGCATCACCACGGGTTTTGATGGTTTTCTTTTTCGCTTGATCATCGGCCCAGCTAGAGGAAAGCTTGGCACTCTTGACTTCTTTGTTACCTGCACCTGCTGCACCGGAAGTGCTTGGTGCAGCCGCACCAGCGCGTGCACCAGCAGCGCCTGCAGGCTTGTGCAAGGTGCCTTTGATCGCTTTGGCATCAGGTGCTGGCTCAGGCTTCTTAGCCACCAATGTTTTGGCAGGTGAGCTCATCATCTGACGAATCGCCTCAGCTTCGGCCAAGGCTTTGCGGCGACGCGCGTCCAAGTCGGCAGCACGCGCAGAATCTTCCTCTGCGCGAGCCTTAGAAGCAGCCGCAGCTTCGGCACGTGCCGTCTCAGCAGCTTGCGCCTTGGCATCCGCATCAGAGGTTTCAGCAGCGGATTCAACCGCAGGCGCAGCAGCCTCCGCAACTTGAGCCTGTGCTTGTGCTTTCGCCGCATCTTGCTTGGCGCGCTCTTTTGCTTCTTGTTCTTCGCGCTGGCGGCGCTTTTCAGCCAACTCTTCCTCTTGACGACGAATCAACTCGGCCTGGCGACGGGCTTCTTCTTCACGACGTGCCAATTCGGCATGGTCAATCAGCGGTGCAGCCGGCTCTTGCACGACCGCTTGAGCCGGCGCTACGGGTGCCTCTGCGGCCGCATCTTCGTCACGTTTCACGAAGGTGCGTTTTTTACGCACTTCCACTTGAATGGTGCGCGCTTTGCCTGTGGCGTCGGCTTGTTTGATCTCGGTGGTCGATTTCTTGACCAAGGTGATTTTTTTGCGCTCAGGCGATGCTGTGCCATGGCTGGCTTGCAAATGGCTCAAGAGCTTCTGTTTGTCACCTTCGGTCAGCACATCGCTGGCCGAAGATTTGGCGACGCCCGCTGCCTTGAGCTGGTCAAGCAGGGTGTCGGTGGGTTTTTTGAGTTCGCTGGCAAACTCGGCTACGGTCGTACTGGTCATTTCTGGTATTCCTCTCCATGACCATTACTCTTGACCCGTGAACCAATGTTCACGTGCCTTCAAGATCAGGGCTTTGGCATCTTCTTCGCTTTGGCCTGTGATGGCTGTGAGCTCGTCCACGGCCAAATCGGCCAAATCGTCACGGGTGTGTACGCCGCTCTCGGCCAACTTAGGCAAGAACTCCGCATTCAATCCTTCGAGGTCGCGCAAATCTTGCGACACCTCTTCGACGCTCTCTTCGCGTGCAATTTCCATCGTCAACAACGCGTCTTTGGCGCGGGTGCGCAACTCGTTGATGGTGTCTTCGTCGAAGCTTTCGATTTCCAGCATCTCTTGCAAGGGCACATAGGCCACTTCTTCCAAGCTGGTGAAACCTTCTTCGATCAGGATATCCGCCACTTCTTGGTCCACGTCCAACTTGGCCATGAACAATTCGCGGATGCTGTGTGTTTCGTCAGCTTGTTTCTGAGCAGACTCAGCGGCATCCATGATGTTGATTTTCCAGCCGGTCAATTCAGCTGCCAAACGCACGTTTTGGCCGCCGCGACCGATGGCGATGGCGAGGTTTTCTTCGTCCACCACCACATCCATGGCGTGACGCTCTTCGTCCACCACGATGGAGCTCACGTTGGCAGGTGCCAAAGCGCCAATCACAAACTGAGCTGGGTCTTCACTCCACAACACGATGTCCACGCGCTCGCCTGCGAGCTCGGTGGTCACCGCGTTCACGCGAGTGCCACGCACGCCAACGCAAGTACCGATGGGGTCCACGCGCTTGTCGTGAGAAATCACAGCGATCTTGGCGCGTGAACCAGCGTCACGGGCGCAAGATTTGATCTCGAGCATGCCTTGTTCGATTTCTGGCACTTCATGGCGGAACAACTCGACCATGAATTCTGGGGCTGAACGCGACAAGATGATCGGCGCGCCACGCAAGGTGAGGTCTACGTCCATGATCATGGCGCGCACACGGTCACCACTGCGGAAGTTTTCCTTGGGAATCATTTCGCTGCGACGCAGACGACCTTCGACGCGACCGGATTCGACAATGATGTCGCCTTTGTCCATGCGCTTGACAGTACCGACAAAAATCTTATCGCCGCGTGACATGAATTCGTTCAGCAACATTTCGCGCTCAGCATCGCGAATTTTTTGCAAGATCACTTGCTTCGCAGCCATCGCGCCAATGCGACCGATGGGCAAAGACTCGACAGCTTCTTCGATGTATTCGCCTTCTTCGACGTCGGCCACGCGCTCGCGAGCGTCCATCAGCATTTCTTCAGCATCTGGGTTTTGCAAGCCAGCTTCATCAGGCACCACCAACCAGCGGCGGAATGTTTCGTACTCGCCTGTGTCGCGGTCCATCGCCACGCGGATGTCCACGTCGCCTTCGTACAGCTTTTTGGTGGCTTGGGCCAACGCCAACTCAACGGCGCCAAACACCACATCGCGTTCGACGTTTTTCTCGCGCGAGATTGCCTCGACCAGCATCAACATTTCGCGGTTCATGATCGGTTACTCCTTCTCTTACCTATGTTCAACGGGGCTTTTTGCCCTTGAAATCCACAATCGGGGCCAGACGCGCGTCGCGCAATTCGTCCAGCGTGAAACCCAGTGCATGCACTGGCATTTCGGCTAATCTTTTGGGGCTTACTTTTTGCCCTGGCTTGGCCTTGACTTCATCACGCCAGGTGATTTGCCAGCCCGCGCCATCGTCGGTACGTTCTAAGGTGCCACGGAATTTTTTGCGGTTGGCAGCCACTTGACCGCCACCGGCTTCGCCGATCGGCGCTTTGAGCGTCAGATCGACCTCTTCTCCCACAAAGCGCTCGAAATCAGCCTGGTGGCGCAAGGGGCGATCAATGCCAGGCGAAGACACTTCCAAGCGGGCGTAATCAGCGCCATCCACTTCAAGGGCAAACTGCAACTGTCGGGTGACGCGCTCGCAGTCTTCGACATTGACCAACTGCATAGGCTCACCTGCGGTCCAAGGCATGTCAATCGTGATGCGCAAGAGACCCCCTGCAGAGCGCTCAACCTCTACCAAGTCGTAACCTAAACCGGTCACTGTTTGTTCTACTGTTTGCTGCAAACTCACGTCGTCAAATCGCCTTGAAATCCAATGTTCAAAAAACAAACGACCAAAAAAAACGAGCGGTAGTTACCCGCCCGTTTGGTCGTGAAGCGCTTATTGTAGCGCCTAAATGCTTGATTATCAAAGGATAAATGGGATTTTTAGGCCTCGCCCCCTAGCAAAATCTTCGTGTAAGGGGCTTGCGGATTGTTCATGACCTGTTCAAACGTCCCCGCCTCGACCACCTTGCCGCCTTGCATGACCATCACATGGTGCGCCATAGCGCGGATGACCGACACATCGTGGGTGATGAGCAAGTAGCTCAAACCCCGCTCGCGCTGGAGCTTTTGCAGCAGTTGAATAACTTGCAGCTGCGTTGTGGCGTCCAAGGCGCTGGTGGGCTCATCCAAGACCAAAACCTGCGGCTCAATGACCAAGGCTCGCGCAATGGCTAAGCGCTGGCGTTGCCCACCCGAAAACTCGTGCGGGTAGCGCTGCAACAGCCCCGGAAACTCGGTTTCGGTCAAACCCACCGCAGCCAAAGTCACCAAAATGCGTCGTAAGCGCCCTAATTCATCCAAGTCTGGCGCATGCAAAGTCAGACCTTCGGATACCAGTTCTTGCACGTTCATACGCGGGGATAGCGAGGAAAACGGATCTTGGAATACCACTTGCACCTTGCGACGCAAGGGCAAGTCAGGCGCAGCTTTACCTTGCCAAGCCTGCCCATCCACGGTCAGTGTGCCTTCGTGCGGAATCAGCCCCAAGGTCGCCAAAGCCAAGGTGGTTTTGCCTGAGCCAGACTCACCAATCACGCCCAGGGTTTGGCCTGCACGCAGATCGAAGCTGGCTCCCTGCACAGCAACAAACTGGTCGTCCTTGAACCACCCTTTCCAACCGACTCGGCGAACGGGGTAGCACACGCGCAGCGCGCGGGCTTGTATGACAGCCGGCGCATTGCTCTGCGCCTCAACCACCTCCCGCGGGGGTTGGCTATTGATCAATTTCTGGGTGTATGGATGATTGGGGTATGTCAACACCACATCGACTTGCCCAGACTCGACCACAACGCCCTTTTCCATCACCAACACTTGGTCTGCAAAATAACGCACGGTGTTGAGATCGTGCGTGATGAGCAACACAGCCATGCCAAAACGTTTTTGCAAGTCGTTGAGCAAATCCAATATTTGAGCGCGCAGCGACACATCCAGTGCAGTGGTGGGCTCATCGGCCACCAACAAGCGCGGACGACACGCCAAAGCCATGGCAATCATGACACGTTGGCGCTGCCCACCCGAAAGTTGATGTGGATAAGCGCTGGCACGGCGCACAGGCTCTGGAATGCCTGTCAGGCTCAGTAGCTCAATCGCTTCGTGCCAAGCTTCTGCACGCGTCATGCCACGCTTGAGCTCTAACACTTCAGCGATTTGGTTCCCCACCATGAGTAAAGGATTCAGAGCCGTCATCGGCTCTTGGAAGACAAAAGCGATGTCTTGCCCACGGATATTGAACAGCTCTTTTTCGCTGAGTTTGACGAGGTCATGGGTCTGCGGCGCTTCTGTGGCATCTGGGCGCAAGGTGTCTTCATCTTGCGCAATCCACAACACACGCCCTGAGACACGAGCACCTTCGAGCAACTTCACAAAACTCAGTGCTGTCACGCTTTTGCCGGACCCTGACTCCCCCACAAGCGCAAGCTTTTCGCCAAGGTCTAAGTTAAAGCTAATGCCTTTGACGACATCTTCGGCTTGGAAACCAATGCGTAAATCACGCACTTGAAGTAAAGGTAGTCTCATGTGCGCGCCTTTCTGGGATCGAGCGCATCACGCAAAGCATCGCCCATGAAAGTCAACAGCATCAAGGTCACCACCAACACCACGAAAGTAAACAATGAAATCCACCAAGCATCGATGTTGTTTTTGCCCTGCGCCAGCAACTCACCCAAGCTCGGCGTGCCAGGCGGTACACCCAACCCCAAAAAGTCCAGTGAGGTGAGCGACAAAATAGCTGCGCTCATGCGAAACGGCAAGAAGGTCACCACAGGCGTAAGACTATTGGGCAACACATGTCGCCACATGATTTGCAGGTTGGACAAACCCAGCGCACGCGCAGAACGCACGTAATCAAGTTGACGGTTACGCAAAAACTCGGCGCGAACGTAGTCTGACAAACCCATCCAACCAAACAAGCCCAACAAAATCAACAGCAAACTGACGCTGGGGTCAAACACCGCAGAGAAGATGATGAGCAAGTACAGCTCAGGCATGGCACTCCAAATTTCAATGAATCGTTGCATGGCCAAGTCGGTTTTCCCACCGAAGAAACCTTGCAAAGCCCCCGTCAAAATGCCAATCACAGTGCCGAATAACGTCAGTGCCAGAGCAAACAACACTGAAATACGAAAGCCGTACAGCAAACGTGCCAACACATCACGCCCTCGGTCATCCGTCCCCAACCAGTTATCGGCTGACGGCGGCGCGGGATTGGGCGCTTTAGCGAAGTAGTTCAAAGTGCTGTGGTGATAAGGCACAGGCGGATACAAAGCCCAGTTACCAGGCTTGTCAAACTGAGCTTGAATGAACGGATCTAAAAAGTCAGTGGGCGTATCAAAGTCACCGCCAAACGTGGTTTCAGGCTGGTTGTGCAGGATGGGCATGTAAAAGCTGCCGTCATAGCGCGCCAACAAAGGCTTGTCATTACACAGCACTTCAGCCAACAAGCTCAGACCAAAGAAAAAGACAAACAGCGCCATGCTGTAAAAGCCAAGACGGTTATGCCTAAACCTCAGCCAAGCACGCTGGGTGGGCGACAAAGATGCTTCAGTCGAATTTGACACGCGGGTCCACCCATACATAACAAAGATCGCTGATGAGCTTGGTAACCAACCCAATCAACGTGAACAGATACAACGTCCCCAACACCACGGGGTAATCTCGACGCATCACACTTTCATAACTCAACAAGCCCAAGCCATCCAGCGAAAACAAGGTTTCAATCAACAATGAACCCGTAAAGAATGCACCAATGAACGCTGCAGGGAAACCTGTGACCAGCGGAATGAGTGCGTTGCGAAACACATGGTTCCAGATCACGCGCCGTTCTGACAGACCTTTGGCCCGAGCGGTCAGCACGTATTGCTTGCGAATTTCTTCTAGCATGGCGTTTTTGGTCAACAGCGTGGTCACAGCAAAAGCGCCCAACACGCTCGACGTCACAGGCAAAACAATGTGCCAGAGGTAATCCGTGATTTTGGCGCCCCATGTGAGTTGCTCCCAGTTGGCTGAAGTTAAACCTCGCAAAGGGAACCACTGCAACTGTCCACCAAATACCACCAACAAAGCCACACCCAGCACAAAGCCGGGAATGGCAAAACCGATCAGCACAAACAAACTGGTCACCCAGTCAAACGTCGAACCTGCACGCACCGCTTTGGCCACGCCCAAAGGCACCGAGATGAGGTAACTCAAAAGGAATGTCCACAACCCCAAACTGATGGAGACGGGCATTTTTTCTTTGACCAACTCCCACACTGTTTTGGGATAGAAAAAGCTTTTACCCAAATCGAACACAGCAAACTGTTTGAGCATTTGCCAAAAGCGTTCAGCGGGTGGTTTGTCAAAGCCATATTGCTGTCGAATTTCCTCGATACGTGCAGCATCGACACCTTGACGGCCGCGATAGCCAGCGCCGCCAACCGCAGCACCCTCTCCGCCCGTATCACGCCCCTGCAGCTGCGACACCATTTGTTCAACAGGACCGCCCGGCACAAACTGGATGACCACAAACGTCATCAGCAAAACGCCCAACAACGTAGGAATCATCAACAACAAACGTCTGAGAATGTACGAACTCATGGCGCACGCTCCGCTCTTTTAGCCGCCGCCAAAGTGGCACGGTTATCAATCGTGGCCCACCATGTGGCAGACGCCCAGGTTTCAGGCTGGTAATAGCGCGGCATCACGGCTGGCAACTCGAAGCGTCCATTGCGCCAAGCAACACGATGTACCCCACCATACCAATGCGGCACGGTGTAGTGGCCGTGTCGCAGCACGCGGTCTAAGGCCCTCAGTGCAGTGATGAGCTGAGGCCGTGTTTTGGCTGAGGTCACGTGGTCCAGCAAGGCATCAACAGCTGGGTCTTGAATGCCAATGAAGTTACCAGAGCCCTCTGTGGTGGCAGCCTTGGAGCCAAATCGCTCCATCAATTCGGTGCCTGGCGACTCGCTGCCCACGATGCGATTGCTGATGATTTCAAAATCAAACACATCCAAACGTTTTTGCAACACAGCGAAATCAATGATTTTGTAGTTCACTTGAATGCCAAGTTTTTCAAGGTTCTTGCTATAGGGCGTGATGACACGGCCCATCGTGCCCGAGTTGTCTAAAAACTCCAAAGTGAAAGGCTCACCCTTGGCGTTGCGCAAAGCACCATCACGGTAGGTCCACCCAGCTTCGGCAAGCAAGGTTTTGGCACGACGCAAATGGTCGCGCAAAGTTTCACCTGATTTGGGATCTAACGAAGTGCGTGGCGGCAGCGGTACAGCTTCGCTGAATACCTTGGGAGTGAGCTTGTCGCGCAACGGTGTGAGTAATGCCAATTCAGAAGCATCGGGCATGCCTGTGGCTTCAAACTCACTGGCGACAAAGTATCCACGCACACGTTGGTAGGCACCGTAAAACAACTGACGGTTCATCCACTCGAAATCCATCGCAAGCTCAATGGCCTCCCGCACACGCACATCTTTGAATTTGGGCAAACGGGTGTTGAACATGAACCCCTGGAAATCGCCTGCGTTGTTGTGCTTGAACTCGCTTTTCATCAATTCACGACTGACAAATTGCTTGCCTGTGTACCCCCTCGCCCACTCACGAGCGATGAACGATTGCACCAAATCAAACTCGCCTGCTTTGAAGCCTTCTAGCTGCGCCGTGTTGTCTTTGTAAAGACGGTAAGTGATGCGATCAAAGTTGAACATGCCTTTACGCACATTCAAGTCGCGAGCCCAATAGTTGTTGTCTCGCTCATAGCTCACGTCCCGACCAAAGACGACACGGCCCATTTTGTAGGGACCGCTGCCAATAGGCGTGTCCGTCACAATTTTGTCGAGAGGTTTTGGATAGCCATTTTCGCCGCCCCATTGGCGGCTGAACACAGGCATGGCACCCACGATCAAAGGTAGCTCTGGGTTGACGCGTTTGAAATCAAACCGCACGGTACGTGAATCCAGCACTGCGACACCGGCCACTTCGGCGTATAGCGTTCGAAACTGTGGCGCAGCTTGCTTGCTGATCAGTTGCTCAAACGAGTGCTTGACATCCTCCGCCATGACAGGATCACCATTGTGAAAGCGGGCTTGTGCACGCAACTTGAATGTCACTGAACGACGATCCGACGCTACGCTCACATCTTCGGCTAACAAGCCATAGGCTGTGGTAGGTTCATCCATCGTGCCCGTCAGCAAAGACTCAAACACCAAGCCCGTCAGCCCAGGTGCTGCATTGCCTTTGAGGGTGAATGGGTTGTATTTATCAAAGCTCGACAAACGTGACGGCGGCACCAACACCAGCTCGCCCCCCTTGGGCGCCAAGGGGTTGGCATAGTCGAAGTTTTTGAAGTTAGCAGGGTATTTAATGTCTCCAAATTGGGCATAGGCGTGGCCAGCCCACGATGGACCAGAGCACAAAAACGCCAACAAAATGAAGAAGCTACGCATGCGACAATTCTGCAAGATTTTTTTGGAGAGATTTCATGAGTAAAAAAACAGGTTTCCTGTCTGGCAAAAAACTTCTGATCACAGGCGTGTTGTCCAACCGCTCCATCGCTTATGGCATTGCCAAAGCATGCCACGACCAGGGCGCCGAGTTGGCTTTCAGCTACGTGGGTGAGCGATTCAAAGACCGTATCACCGAATTCGCTGCCGATTTTGACTCTAAGCTCATTTTCGACTGTGACGTGAGCAGCGATGAGCAAATCACTCAAATGTTCAAAGATCTGTCGGCTCATTGGCCCACATTTGACGGTTTTGTGCACTCCATTGGCTATGCGCCCCGCGAAGCCATTGCAGGCGATTTCTTGGATGGTTTGTCGCGCGAAGGTTTTGCCATCGCCCACGACATCAGCGCCTACAGCTTCCCCGCAATGGCCAAGGCGGCCCTGCCCTATCTCAACGACAACTCCGCTGTTCTGACCCTGTCGTACTTGGGAGCCATTCGTACTGTGCCCAACTACAACACCATGGGCCTCGCCAAAGCCTCTCTCGAAGCGTCTGTGCGCTACTTGGCCGAATCTTTGGGCGCCAAGGGTCGCGGCTTGCGCGCCAACGGCATCAGCGCCGGCCCCATCAAAACACTGGCAGCCAGCGGCATCAAAGGCTTTGGCAAGATTTTGAGCGTGGTGGCTGAAGCTTCGCCCATCCGTCGTAACGTGACCATCGAAGACGTGGGCAACGTCGCAGCATTCCTGATGAGCGATCTGGCTGCAGGTATGACCGCTGAAATTAGTTATGTCGACGGCGGATTTAGCCAAGTTGTAGGTGGCATTGCCGAGCCTGTAGCCGAGTAAGCTGGCGCTCCTGGCCACGCGGGGTGGCCACATGTGTGGGCTGTGCGCCCCAAGGAGATGGCCATGCAACGCCGCGATTTGCTCACTCACCTCTCCTTGGGCTGCCTCGGCAGCCTCGTAGCTTTACCCGCAAGGGCCACACAGCCGCCTGCGCTTTGGCTGGCCAACCCGTATCAAGGCGATGAAAAACTCACGGAGTACTGGGTGAGTGAAAAATACGATGGGATACGCGGCTATTGGGATGGTCGCCAACTTTTGAGCCGAAGTGGCAAAGTACTCACCCCACCCAATTGGTTCGTAAAAGATTGGCCAACACAGCCATTTGAGGGCGAGCTTTGGGCTGGACTGGGGCAGTTTGAGCAAGCTGCTTCTGTCATCCAACAAAGACAAGCCCCTGACAGCGACTGGCACGCCATGCGCTTCATGGTGTTTGACATGCAAACGCCGAACCAAGCGTTCACCGAGCGAATTGTGAGGTATCAAAACATCGTCAAAGAGATCGGTAAGCCTTGGGTTCAGGCCGTGACTCAAAGCCAAGTGCCATCTCATGCGGCATTGAAAGCTCTACTGAACACAACCGTGAAAGCGGGTGGCGAAGGCTTGGTACTGCACCGTGGCAGCAGTCTGTACCAAAGCGGGCGTAATTCTGATGTCTTCAAGCTCAAACGCCAAGAGGATGCAGAAGCCAAAGTAGTCGGCCATGAAGGTGGCCAAGGCAAACATGCGAAACGCCTGGGCGCCTTGTGGGTCGAAACACCACAAGGCCTACGCTTCAAACTCGGCACAGGTTTTTCAGACTTTCAAAGAGAAAACCCACCAGCCGTGGGCCAGTGGGTCACTTATACCTATCGCGGACTGACTGACAAAGGCGTGCCGCGTTTTGCCAGCTTTGTGCGGATTAGGCCTGCGGTTGAGCGCTGAGACCAGCAGCCCGCACTAGGTTTTGACGCAGTCGGCGTAATAACGCTTCACGCCATCCGCCCCCACCTCTTCCACCAAACCGTGGATATCGGTTTCAAAACCGGGACATTGCAAGTTGAATTCGCGGGCGAACTTGAGGTAGTCCACGATCTTCTTGTTGAACACTTCACCTGGGATGAGCAACGGAATACCCGGTGGGTATGGCGTGACCAAGCTGGTGGTGATGCGGCCCAGTAAATCGTCCACAGGCACACGCTCGGTGTTGCGGTGTGCGATTTGTGCGTAGGCATCGCTGGGCTTCATGGCGGGTGTCAAGTCGCTCAGGTACATCTCGGTGGTCAGACGTGCGATGTCGTACTTGGCATAGAGCGTGTGAACGTGCTGGCACAAATCGCGCAAGCCCATGCGCTCGTAAGCACGGTGCTTTTGGCAGAACTCGGGCAGGATGCGCCACATGGGTTGGTTGCGGTCGTAGTCGTCTTTGAATTGCTGCAACGCGGTGAGCAACGAGTTCCAACGGCCCTTGGTGATGCCGATGGTGAACATGATGAAGAAGCTGTACAAGCCTGTCTTCTCCACAATCACACCGTGCTCGGCCAAGAACTTGGTCACGATGCTGGCAGGAATACCTGTCTTGTCGAACTTGCCGTTCAAATCTAAACCGGGTGTGACGATGGTGGCCTTGATCGGGTCCAACATGTTGAAGCCATCGGCCAAGTTGCCAAAGCCATGCCACTTGGATGACTTGCCCTTGCCTTTGATGATCCAGCTGTCTGCGCGGCCAATGCCGTCTTCCACCAGTTCATCTGGACCCCAGACCTTGAACCACCAGTCTTTGCCGTACTCGTCATCCACCTTGCGCATGGCGCGGCGGAAGTCCAGCGCTTCAGCAATGCTTTCTTCCACCAAGGCGGTACCACCGGGCGGCTCCATCATGGCAGCAGCCACGTCGCAACTGGCAATGATGCTGTACTGCGGGCTGGTGCTGGTGTGCATCAAATACGCCTCGTTGAACAAGTGACGGTCCAACTTGGTTTTTTGTGAGTCTTGTACCAACACATGACTGGCTTGGCTGATGCCGGCCAACAACTTGTGAATGGACTGCGTGGCATACACCACCGAGTGCATGGGGCGCTCGCGCTTTTTACCCATGGCGTGGTAGGTGCCGTAAAACGGATTGAACGCTGCATGAGGTAGCCAAGCCTCGTCAAAGTGCAGGTTGGCCACATAGCCGTCAAGCATGTTTTTGATGGTTTCGGTGTTGTACAACACGCCGTCATAGGTGGACTGCGTCAGAGTCAGCACGCGAGGCTTGACCTTCTTGGCATCCACACCTTTGAGCAAGGGGTTGGCCTTGATCTTGGCTTGAATCGTTGCAGGCTCAAACTCGCTTTGCGGGATCGGGCCGATGATGCCGTAGTGGTTGCGCGTGGGCTTCAAGAACACAGGTACAGCGCCGGTCATGATGATGGAGTGCAACACCGACTTGTGGCAGTTGCGGTCCACCACCACCACGTCGTCAGGAGCAACTGTGTGATGCCACACAATTTTGTTAGATGTGCTCGTGCCGTTGGTCACAAAGAAGCAATGGTCGGCATTAAAAATACGAGCCGCATTGCGCTCGCTCTCGCCAATCGCGCCGTTGTGGTCCAACAGCTGACCCAACTCTTCCACCGCGTTGCACACGTCGGCACGCAGCATGTTTTCACCATAAAACTGGTGATACATCTGTCCCACAGGGCTCTTCAAAAACGCCACGCCGCCCGAGTGACCGGGGCAATGCCATGAGTACGAACCATCTTCGGCGTAGTCGAGCAAGGCCTTGAAGAATGGGGGTTGCACGCTTTCCAAATAGCTCTTGGCTTCACGGATGATGTGACGCGCCACGAACTCAGGTGTGTCTTCAAACATGTGAATGAAGCCGTGCAACTCGCGCAAGATGTCGTTGGGCAAGTGACGTGAAGTTTTGGTTTCGCCGTACACATAAATCGGCACGTCGGCGTTTTTGCGGCGCACTTCTTCGATGAAGTTGCGCAGGTTCAATACAGCGGGGTCAAGGTCAGGGCCTGGTGTGAACTCCTCATCGTCAATCGACAAGATAAACGCACTGGCGCGTGACTGTTGTTGCGCAAACTGGCTCAAGTCACCGTAGCTCGTGACGCCCATGACCTCATAGCCTTCACCCTCGATGGCCTCGGCTAACGCACGAATGCCCAGACCTGAGGTGTTCTCAGAACGAAAATCCTCGTCAATGATGACGATGGGGAAGCGAAATTTCATGCGGGACTCCGAGCGTTTCAAGCTTGAAAAAAACAACAGCGCCGAAGTGTACTCGCCCACTGTTACAATATTGGGCTTCGGAGCGATGGATGAGTGGTTTAAGTCGCACGCCTGGAAAGCGTGTGTGGGTTAATAGCCCACCGCGGGTTCGAATCCCGCTTGCTCCGCCACCTTAAAACAAAAAAGCGCCTCATGAGGCGCTTTTTTTACGTCTGTAGTACGTTGCAGCCAGCTCAGCTACTGCTCTCCTGGGCTTTCTTAATCACATTTTTGGCATCGGTCGTACTATTGGCCGCCGCGGCAGAGCTGATGGGATTTTGAATCACCAAGCCAAGTAGGCGAGCACCATGCTCCACGGCGATGGAGCCATAGGAAATATCGCCCTGAACAATGGAATCCTTATGGAACTCCACGCGCTCAGCTGCATAAATATTGCCTTCAACTTTGCCAGCCACCATCACTCGGTGTGCCGTGATGTCACCAGACACTTCACCTGTTTTACCAATTGCCACAGTGACCTTGTTGTCCTTGGTGGTTTCGATGTTGCCCACCACTTTGCCATCGATGCGAACGCTATCTAGGAGCACCAATCGCCCGTAAATTTGAGTCGTGCGGCCAATGATGGTGTCAAAACGCTCTTGCGAGGGTGACAGTGATTTGTCTCTGAGTTTTTCAAACATGACAGGCTTTCAGAAAAAACGAATCACTCACTGCACACTGGCAGTGGTTTGCGTCAACATTTGAGTGGGATTAAGTACACGGTCATGTCGCATGACTTCGTAATGGAGATGAGGACCAGTCGACCGTCCTGTATTCCCCAATTGCGCAATGGTCTCACCACGTTGAACTTTTTGCCCTACATCAACCAAACGTTTGCTCAAGTGGGCATAACGTGTCGTGAACCCTTCGATATGACTGACTTCCACCACGTTGCCATAGGATGCATCCCACCCTGAGCGAGTGACCGTGCCAGCGGCAGTGGCCACTATGGGGGAGCCAATTTCTGCTACAAAATCCAAACCCTCGTGCATCGCCAATTGCCCTGTGAAGGGATCGTTACGAATGCCGAAACCACTGGTCACTCGGTAATCTTTCCCCATAGGAACACCCGTCGGCAATGCATGCAGCCAGCTGAGTTGAGAGGACCAGTTTTGGGTCAACATTTTCACAGCCACCTGAGTTTGTTTGAACTCATCCAAGGCAGATGCAAAATCATCATGCAAGTCATGTGAAGGCCCGCCCTGCACACGCGGTGCAACCCACGGACCACCGCGTGCATCGTCTTTTTTGCTGTATTTGTCGCGCAAGTTAACTGGCGTGGCAACTTCCATGAATTTATTTTTCAGGGTTTCGAGTTGTCGAATCTCTTGAACCGTGGCGTTCATTGTCTGACGCAAGTTGTCCAGCCGTTCGCGATAAACCGCTTCAACTTTTTGTTGTTCTGCTTCAGTCGTAACCCCGCCCATGCTTCTGGCCAAGCTTGGGCTCATTTCGATGGCGATACGAAAACCAATGAAATGCAGCAATACCCCCAAAGACACCAAGACAAATGCTGAGGCGCACACAGCCACCAGCACCTTTTTGGCTGTAATTGAAACGGTCCGCACTGAAGCGGTGGGGCCTGATACCCACATTAACTGCATAAATAAGCTCCGCGAATTTCCGGTAGATTTTTATTGGTAGACAAGAATTGTAGGGAGTTCCACCCCTAAAAGTCACTTAAATTTTTCAGATCTTGTATCAGCAATTACAAAGAATGCTTGTTTTAAAAAAGTTAATTCGATTGCGCTAAAACTTTACAAAAAGCCCGACTGATCCATCCAAAAAATGAAAAAATGCCCGAATGAACATTCCTTGGATTGAGGTAAATACCCCACTACCCCCACCTCAAAACGCCCAAAAAATAGGCACCCCACTAGCCGGTTTGGTAGCAGCTGGGGGGGATTTGTCGGCTTCTCGTCTACATGAAGCCTACTCTCAAGGCATATTTCCATGGTTCAGTGACGGACAGCCCGTGCTTTGGTGGTCACCAGACCCGAGGATGGTGCTTCGTGTCGAAGAATTCAAGTTACATCGCTCACTACGTAAAACTCTGTTGAAATTTCAAAGGAGCTCCGACCACGAATTGCGGTTTGATACTGCGTTTGAACAAGTCATTCGACACTGCGCGGAACACCGCCGATCAGGACAATCCGGGACATGGATTACCCCAGAAATGATCCAAGCCTATCTCGAACTCCACCGTTCAGGCTTCGCACACAGCATAGAAACTTGGGTGCAAGGACAACTGGTTGGAGGCCTGTATTGCGTCTCAATCGGCGATACGCTGTTTGGTGAATCCATGTTTGCTCTACAAACAGATGCCTCCAAAATTGCCCTCGCTGGCTTAGTTGCGTTTGCCCGATCGCAAGGGCTGACATGGATTGACTGCCAACAAAACACTAGGCATCTTGCATCTTTGGGCGCGAAAGAAATTCCAAGATCTGATTTTCTGACCCAAGTTGAACTAGCCGATAAAACAACAACCCGCCTATGGCATTTCGCCCCAGAACTTTGGCACCATGTAATGCATCGTGACTTATAGACATGACAACCCCCTCTGAACTTCCCTTTCATGCGCTTCAGTTTTATGCAACAGCACCCTATCCATGCAGTTATCTCATAGACCAAACAGCGCGTTCACAGGTGGCCACACCGAGCCATGCCATCACAGCTGATGTCTATGATCATTTGATCGGTCAGGGCTTTCGCCGGAGTGGGTTATTTACGTACCGCCCCTACTGCGACCGTTGTCAGGCCTGCGTTGCATTACGAGTCAACGCAAAAGAGTTCAAACCCAATAGAAGCCAGCGGCGAGCGTGGGCTCAACACCAACATTTAGAAGCACGGGTTTTAAAACTGGGGTTTGATGCTGAACACTACGAGCTGTACTTGCGTTATCAAACCCAGCGTCAT
The DNA here is from genome assembly GCF_027925025.1 of Limnohabitans sp. MORI2. Taxonomy (NCBI): domain Bacteria; kingdom Pseudomonadati; phylum Pseudomonadota; class Betaproteobacteria; order Burkholderiales; family Comamonadaceae; genus Limnohabitans; species Limnohabitans sp. MORI2. The sequence continues at coordinate 1,147,686 of NZ_AP027058.1, read as the reverse complement.
GCAGGCGGAGGTATGGACGAAGACAGTACAGAGCAGTACACGCAATTTTTATTACAAAGTCGTGTCAACACGCGACTCATCGAATTTCGAGAGCCCGCAAAAAGCCACAACGACACAGGCACACTGAAAATGGTCTCGATTGTGGACGTCCTCGCAGACGGCTTATCGGCGGTCTATACCTTTTACGAACCAGAACCACTCAGCCAATACGGCACCTACGGCGTGCTATGGCAGATTGAGCAAGTCAAGAAGTTAGACCTGTCGCACGCTTATTTGGGCTATTGGATTGAAGACAGCCCGAAGATGCGATACAAGTCAAACTTTAAGCCATTTGAAAGGCTTAAAGATGGCAATTGGGAATCTCATAATTTCACATGATAAAATATTTACCATGCGAAAAACCACTTTGCCAACCACACCGAATATCCAAGTCATTGAGCGTATGTTCACGCTCATTGATGTGTTGGCTTCGCGTGAGGAAGCAATTTCATTGAAAGAAATCAGTGAACGAGCTGGCCTTCATCCGTCTACCACGCATCGGATTTTGAATGATCTGACGGTTGGTCGATTTGTTGACCGTCCCGAAGCTGGTAGCTATCGATTAGGTATGCGCTTGCTCGAATTGGGTAACTTGGTGAAAGGTCGTTTAAATGTTCGAGATGTGGCGTTTCAACCCATGCGTGAACTTCATAAACTGATTCAACAACCGGTGAATTTAAGCGTTCGTCAAGGTGACGAGATCGTCTATGTCGAACGCGCTTTTAGCGAACGCTCAGGCATGCAAGTGGTTCGAGCTATTGGGGGACGAGCCCCCCTGCATCTGACCTCTGTCGGAAAATTGTTTTTAGCACTGGACGATCCGCAGCGGGTGCGAGCCTATGCAACGCGTACAGGTCTAAGCGGACAAACACGAAACAGCTTGACTCAACTTCCAGCACTAGAGAGAGAATTAGCAAAAGTTCGTCAATACGGTGTCGCGCGCGACAACGAAGAGCTAGAGCTCGGTGTACGGTGCATGGCCTCAGGCATTTATGACGATCAGGGAAAGTTAGTGGCTGGCTTATCAATCTCTGCGCCAACGGAACGTCTGGATGATGAGTGGTTACCCAAACTGCAAGCCACGACGCACGCCATTTCGCATGCCTTGGGTTACCAAGAGAATCACAAATAAAAAAAGCCAGCACATGTGCTGGCTTTTTTTTAGTCGGATCGAAATTATGTTTGTGGACGTCCTTGGTTTGAGTGGTTTGTTTCTACCCACTTGCGCACACGCTCCGCATCGGCAATTCGACTGAGTTTGCCGGCCGAATCCAAGAACACCATGATCAACTTGCGCCCAGAAACTTTGGCTTGCATCACCAAACATTGACCTGCTTCAGAAATGTAGCCCGTCTTTTGCAAACCGATGTCCCAATTGGGGTTTTTCACCAGGCGATTGGTTGTGTTGTATTGCAATGTGCGGTTACCAACTTCGACACTGTGACTTGGGGAAGTAGAAAGCTCGCGCAAGGTAGCATCGTGATAGGCATTGCCGACCAAAGTCGCAAGATCCTTGGCACTGGATTGATTTTGGCTTGACAGCCCTGTGGGCTCTACGTAACGTGTGTCGCGCATACCCAATTGAGCCGCTTTGGCATTCATGAGCCCTACAAATGTGTGCATGCCGCCTGGATAGGTGCGGCCCAAAGCATGAGCTGCACGATTTTCGCTTGCCATCAAAGCCAGGTGCAACAACTCACCACGCGTTAATGTCGCGCCAACCCGCAAACGCGAGCTACTGCCCTTTTCAGTATCCACATCATCTTGCGTAATTGTGATGGATTCATCCATCGGCAATTTAGCTTCGCTGATGATCAACCCCGTCATCAACTTCGTAATGGAAGCGATGGGCAAAACTGCTTGGTCGTTCTTGCTGAGCAGTACTTCATGTGTATCTTGGTCGATCACATAGGCCACACTCGACTTCAGATCCAGCATGTCACTGGTGGCGTGCAAACCAGCTTTTTGGCCAAACGAAGGCACAGGCACTGCAGTTTTGAACGCTTTGGCATGTCGAACATGCGTCTTAACCACAGAAGGCTTGGTCTTTTGTACGGTTGGTTTTTTCTGTTGAACAGCGGCCTGTACGTGCGTGACACACAGTGAAGTCAGCAAACCGAGCGAAGTTGCAATCAGCAGTCGTTTCAAGTGGCGTTCCTTAAGCTTGAAAAACACATTGAGGTTAGTCTACCAAGAAAAGTGACGCAAGATCAAGGACTTGCGTCACTTATTTAACAAAATTGATACGGTGTATTGTTTTTTGTAATTTATCCTTGTGCAGCGACTCGGTCTGATTTGCTCTGAAGCTTGTTCAACGCACTCAGGTATGCCTTGGCAGAAGCCACCACGATATCTGGGTCTGAACCCACGCCATTGACCACGCGACCGCTGTTTTGCAAGCGAACTGTCACCTCGCCTTGGCTCTCTGTCGAGCCGCTGATGGCGTTGACCGAGTAAAGCACCATTTCAGCACCACTCTTGACGTGTGACTCAATGGCCTTGAGAGAAGCATCAACAGGGCCGTTGCCATCTGAATCACCCTTCACCTCTTTACCGGCGACCGTGAAGACCACAGTGGCATGAGGACGTTCACCTGTTTCGCTGTGTTGCGACAAGGACACAAACGCAAACTGTTCGCTCGCATGACTAGAAGCTTCATCACTCACCAAAGCCAAGATGTCTTCATCAAAAATCTCGCTCTTACGATCGGCTAACTCTTTGAATTTGGCAAATGCGGTGTTGATGTCAGCTTCGCTCTCCATCTGCACACCCAAGTCTTCCAAACGTTGCTTAAAGGCATTACGGCCACTCAATTTGCCCAACACAATTTTGTTGGCACTCCAACCCACGTCTTCAGCACGCATGATTTCGTAAGTATCACGCGCTTTGAGCACGCCGTCTTGGTGGATACCCGAGGCGTGCGCAAACGCATTCGCACCCACCACTGCCTTGTTAGGCTGGACCACAAAACCAGTGGTTTGGCTCACCATCCGGCTCGCTGCCACGATTTGCTTGGCATCGATGTTCAGGTCGAGATTGAAGTAATCGCGACGGGTTTTGATGGCCATGACCACTTCTTCCAAGGAGCAGTTACCTGCGCGCTCGCCTAAACCGTTGATCGTGCATTCCACTTGGCGAGCGCCACCAATCTTCACGCCAGCCAACGAGTTGGCCACAGCCATCCCCAAATCGTTGTGACAGTGAACCGACCAAATCGCTTTGTCCGAGTTAGGCACACGTTCGCGCAAGGTTTTGATGAAGTTGCCATACAACTCGGGAATGGCATACCCAACCGTGTCTGGGATGTTGATGGTGGTGGCACCTTCGGCGATCACAGCCTCCACCACGCGACACAAAAAGTCCATCTCGCTGCGGTAGCCGTCTTCTGCACTGAATTCGATATCACCCACCAAGTTACGTGCAAAACGCACCGATTGCTTGGCCTGCTCAAGCACTTGCTCAGGTGACATGCGCAACTTCTTTTCCATATGCAACGGCGATGTCGCAATGAAGGTGTGAATGCGTGCACGATTTGCACCTTTGAGCGCCTCTGCGGCACGGCTAATATCGCGGTCATTGGCGCGTGACAAAGAGCAGACTGTGGAATCCTTGATCGCGTTGGCAATGGTTTGCACGGCTTCGAAATCGCCGTTGGAACTTGCCGCAAAACCAGCTTCAATGACGTCAACCTTTAATCGCTCCAATTGACGGGCAATGCGCAGCTTTTCGTCGCGCGTCATGGAAGCGCCAGGCGATTGTTCGCCGTCACGCAAAGTGGTGTCAAAAATGATGAGCTTGTCGGTCATGGTCAGGACTCCTAGATTCCTAAAAAACTTGCAACGTTTGGTTTAGCCCCAAAGCAAAAGGCCCGCTGCGAGTGCATACGGGCCTTGTGGGGTTTGCGCGTGCGCTACCAACTCCGCCCGTTGGGGGATAGAAGCAGTAGAGCCAGCGAAAAATTTGTCATGGGTCGAATTTAGCACAAAGAAAAACACTTTGCGCGAAGAAGTGTCTTATTTGTGCAAGCCTGCCTCATCAGGCTCGTCAGTCGACGTGCTAATCACACTGGTTTGCATGCCTTTGGCACGACGCCATGCATATAAACCGTAGCCACTCAAGCCGTAAAACATGAACAACGCAAACAAGACGATGGGAGGATGAATGGTAATGACAGCGATGATCAACGCCATCAAGACAATCACCACAAACGGCACGCTTTGCTTCATTTGCACATCTTTGAAGCTGTAAAACGGCACATTGGTGACCATGGTCAAACCTGAGTACAAACACCAAGCGAACATCGGCCAAGCCACCTCTGGACCAGAGATGCCCATCTCAGTCATCAGCCACATGAACCCCATCACCAGTGCAGCGGCGGCAGGAGAAGGTAAACCTTGAAAGAAGCGCTTGTCGACCACTGCGGTATTGACATTGAAACGAGCCAAACGCAAAGCAGCACAAGAGATGTACACAAACGCAGCCACCCAGCCCCAACGCCCCAAGCCTTTGAGAGCCCACTCGTATGAAATCAATGCAGGCGCCGCTCCGAATGACACCATATCAGCCAGCGAGTCCATTTGCTCGCCAAATGCACTCTGCGTGTTGGTCATGCGTGCGACACGACCATCCAAACTATCGAGCACCATGGCGCAAAACACACCAATCGCTGCCAGCTCGTAGCGGCCATTCATCGCCATCACAATGGCATAAAAACCACCAAACAAAGCAGCCAAAGTAAACAGATTCGGCAACACATACACCCCCTTACTGGGCTTGCGTGGCACAAATTCTTCTGTTTGATCTTGTGGTTCTGACATGCGTATCGCTCCGAAAATTAGACCTACAGTGTAAGCGCTGCGTCAACTGCACACAAAAAAGACAAAGGCCACCGAAGTGGCCTTTGTCAGTGCAACAAGCGACCGCTTAGTTGCGGGTTTGGTCAACCAGTTTGTTCTTGGAAATCCAAGGCATCATGGCGCGCAGTTTGGCACCCACTGTTTCAATGGCGTGCTCAGCATTCAAGCGACGACGTGCAGTCATGCTTGGGTAGTTGGTACGCCCTTCCAAGATGAACATCTTGGCGTATTCACCGGTTTGGATGCGCTTCAAGGCGTTGCGCATGGCTTCACGAGATTTCTCGTTGATCACCTCGGTGCCTGTCACGTACTCGCCATACTCTGCGTTGTTAGAGATGGAGTAGTTCATGTTGGCGATGCCTCCTTCGTACATCAAGTCCACGATCAACTTCAACTCGTGCAAGCACTCGAAGTAAGCCATTTCAGGGGCGTAGCCAGCTTCGGTCAAAGTCTCGAAGCCCATTTTCACCAATTCAACAGCGCCACCGCACAACACGGCTTGCTCGCCGAACAAGTCGGTTTCGGTTTCTTCTTTGAAGTTGGTTTCGATGATGCCGCCTTTGCCACCACCGTTGGCCATGGCATAGCTCAAAGCCAAGTCACGGGCTTTGCCAGACTTGTCTTGGTACACAGCGATCAAAGAAGGCACACCACCGCCTTTGAGGTATTCAGAACGCACGGTGTGACCTGGGCCTTTGGGGGCGACCATGATCACGTCCAAGTCAGCGCGGGGCACCACTTGGTTGTAATGCACGTTAAAGCCGTGAGCAAAAGCCAAAGTAGCGCCTTGCTTCATGTTGGGCGCAACGTTGTTGTTGTACACCTCGGGGATATTTTCGTCGGGCAACAAGATCATGACCAAGTCAGCAGCTTTCACAGCGTCGTTGACTTCCATCACGGTCAAACCGGCCTTGGCTACTTTGTCCCATGATGCGCCACCTTTGCGCAAACCCACCACCACTTTGACGCCTGAATCGTTCAAGTTTTGGGCGTGTGCATGGCCTTGTGAGCCGTAGCCAATGATGGCCACTGTTTTGCCTTTGATGAGTGACAGATCACAATCTTTGTCGTAAAAAACTTTCACGGGGTTCTCCTAAAAAATACTTTGAACAGGTTTGAATTTAAACGCGCAAGATACGTTCACCGCGGCCAATGCCACATGCGCCCGTGCGAACGGTTTCGAGAATTGCGCTGCGGTCAATTGCTTCTAAGAACGCATCGTTCTTAGACAGGTCACCCGTCAACTCAATGGTGTAGCTCTTCTCGGTCACATCAATGATGCGGCCACGGAAGATGTCGGCCATGCGTTTCATCTCTTCACGCTCTTTGCCAACAGCACGTACTTTCACAAGCATCAACTCACGTTCGGTGTAAGCACCTTCCGTCAAGTCAACGACTTTGACTACTTCAATCAAGCGGTTCAAATGCTTGGTGATTTGTTCAATCACCTCGTCTGAGCCATGTGTTTGAATGGTCATGCGTGACAAGCTGGGGTCTTCGGTAGGAGCCACGGTCAGAGACTCAATGTTGTAACCGCGGGCTGAGAATAAACCCACCACACGCGACAAAGCACCGGGTTCGTTTTCGAGCATCAGGGAAATGATGTGTTTCATGTTGTCATCCTTCCCGTTCAGAGATCTTCGCTGCCGAGCAGCATTTCGGTAATGCCCTTGCCGGCTTGCACCATGGGGAACACGTTCTCTGTGGGATCTGTACGGAAATCCATAAAAACCGTACGATCCTTGAGTTTTCGAGCTTCGCGAATCGCTGGCTCGACATCTTCAGGACGCTCAATCAACATACCAACATGACCATAGGCTTCCGCCAATTTCACGAAATCAGGTAACGCATCCATGTAGCTGCTGCTATAGCGACCCGAGTATTCAATCTCTTGCCATTGACGCACCATACCCAAGAAGCGGTTGTTCAATGCCATCACCTTGATAGGCGTGTTGTACTGGAAGCAGGTCGACAGCTCTTGGATACACATCTGTACCGAACCTTCACCTGTAATACAGAACACTTCGCTGTCAGGCTTGGCTAGCTTAATGCCCATCGCGTAAGGAATGCCAACGCCCATGGTGCCCAAGCCGCCCGAATTGATCCAGCGACGAGGCTCATCAAAGCCGTAGTATTGAGCCGCCCACATTTGGTGCTGCCCCACATCGGAAGTGATGTAAGTGTCTGTACCTTTAGTGAGCTTGTGCAAAGTCTCCACCACATACTGAGGTTTGATGACTTCTGAGTTCTCACGGTCATACTTCAAACAATCACGCTTGCGCCAACCTTCGATAGTTTCCCACCAACCACTCAATGCACCGGCGTCGGGCTTCAAGCCTGACTCTTTGATCATGTCGATCATCTCGACCAACACGTCCTTCACGTCACCCACGATTGGAATATCTACCTTCACACGTTTGGAAATGCTGGATGGATCGATATCAATGTGAATGATCTTGCGCTCGTTTTGGGCAAAGTGTTTAGGGTTGCCAATCACACGATCGTCAAAACGTGCACCCACTGCTAGCAACACATCGCAATGCTGCATAGCGTTGTTAGCTTCAATCGTGCCGTGCATGCCCAGCATCCCCAAAAACTTGGGAGCACTGGCAGGGTAAGCCCCCAAGCCCATCAAGGTGTTGGTAACGGGGTACCCCAACATATCCACCAAAGTGCGCAACTCTTGCGAGGCATTGCTCAACAAGACGCCACCGCCGGTGTAGATGTAGGGACGCTTGGCCGACATCAACAGCTGCAAGGCCTTGCGAATTTGACCACCGTGGCCTTTGCGCACAGGGTTGTATGAGCGCATTTGCACTTCAGCCGGATAACCTTCGTAGGGTGCTTTTTTGAATGACACGTCCTTAGGAATATCGACCACCACAGGACCTGGACGGCCACTGCGTGCAATATGGAATGCCTTCTTGATGGTCATGGCCAAATCACGAACGTCTTTGACCAAAAAATTGTGTTTCACAATGGGTCGCGTAATGCCCACGGTGTCGCATTCTTGAAAAGCATCTAAACCAATCGCATGCGTGGGCACTTGACCGGTGATGATGACCATCGGAATGCTGTCCATGTAAGCCGTGGCAATACCGGTCACCGCATTGGTGACACCAGGGCCCGAGGTCACCAATGCCACGCCCACATCGCCAGTTGCACGGGCATACCCATCAGCGGCATGCACAGCTGCCTGCTCGTGACGCACGAGCACATGTTGCATGGTGTCTTGCTTGTAAAGCGCGTCGTAAATGTAGAGGACCGAACCACCTGGGTAGCCCCAAATGTGTTTGACATTTTCAGCTTGGAGGGCTTTGACCAAAATTTCGGCGCCCATCAGCTCTTGCACGTGTCCGCCAGTAGCGGATGCGGAATGCGATTCCGACTTTGTAGTTTCCATTTTTTTACCTTTTAACCTGAGTGAATTTCGTCAACGAAAAACCTTGGGTGCTTCTTTGCAAACCCTTATGGGGCAGCATCGAAACTTTGGACCTTCAGCCATAGACGCATGGTTCGCGTCGGACCCAGACCCGTTTGCCTTTTGTGTCGAATTGCAACCGTTGATTATGGCACTTTCCTGAGGCAAATTCATTCTTAAGCACGCAAAAACCCTTGGCAAGTGCCATAATCGCGCCCGATTTAAACCATAGAACCATCGTCAGTGGCCACCGAACAAGAACTGTCAGACTTTTTAAAGAGCGTTGAGAAGCGAGCCTTCAAACGCTCCGTCTACCATGTTCGCGACGAAGAAGCGGCCCTTGACATCGTTCAAGACAGCATGATGAAGCTGGCTGAGCACTACGGCGACAAGCCAGCTGAAGAGCTACCCATGCTGTTTCACCGAATTTTGTCAAACACAACGCTGGACTGGTTCCGCCGGAACAAAACTCGCAAAGCACTGTTCAGCAATTTCAGCGACTTCGACTCCGAAAAAGACGAAGGCGAATTCGACCTTTTAGAGGCTTTGGCCGTTGACAACGACAGCCAAACCACCCAAAGCGCCGAGGACAACTTCGCCAGTATCGCGAATGTCCATGATATTGAAGAAGAAATACAAAATTTGCCAGCACGTCAACGAGAAGCCTTCTTGCTGCGTTACTGGGAAGATCTTGATGTTTCCGAAACAGCTGCAGCCATGGGCTGCTCCGAAGGAAGCGTCAAAACGCACTGCTCACGGGCCGTTTTGGCACTCAGTAAAGCGCTCAAAAACAAAGGAATTCAACCATGACACATACCGCAAATACCCAAGACGAGTTTGGCTTGCGCATTGCTGCTCGTTTGAATTCAGCAAGTCTAGAACTCCCCCACGACATTTCTGAGCGTTTGCGTGCTGCACGCACCCGTGCTGTTGCTGCACGACTAAAACCACAAAGTCGCTTACAAACTAGCTCAGGCCTTGTCCAGCAAAACGGTACAGCCTTACTGAACTTTGGCAGCGACGAAGGCTTGAACATCTGGAGTCGCTTGGCGTCTTTGTTGCCGCTTATCGCTCTGGTTGCAGGCTTAGCGCTGATCCAAAACATCATGGACGATGACCGTGCCAACGAACTGGCCGAAGTGGACTCGGCCTTGCTGGTTGATGATCTCCCTCCCTCAGCTTATGCAGACCCCGGATTTCTTCAGTTCTTGAAAAACCCACTCGCCTTGAGTGAATCGAAAGAGTAAGACGCACATGTGGCACTACCGCGCAATTTCAGCCACCTTAGCCGTTCAGCTATTGCTGGGAGGCATGGTGCTTTTGCGCCACGAGCCAACGACCGCACAAACCACCTCAGCAGCCAGACCCGCCCCCAGTCTGCCGGGTCGACCTCTTTGGATGGATTTAACTGAATCACAGCAGCAGGCCTTGGCTCCTTTGATCCAGCTCTGGCCAACGATGACCGAACCACATAAACGCAAGTGGCTAGCGGTATCCCAAAACTTTTCACAGCTCTCAAGCGACGAGCAAGCTACCGTGCAGGGGCGCATGCGCGAGTGGGCAGCATTGAGCCCACAACAACGCGCAGCTGCACGCCTAAATTACGCTGACGCCAAACAGCTTCTACAAGAAGATAAAAAAGCCAAATGGGAGGCCTACCAAGCCCTATCGCCAGAAGCTAAGCAAAAACTCGCTTCACAACAATCGGTTCAACCCGTGCTAGGAGCAGCACCGGCGGTCAAACCTGTTTCTGCAACCAAATTGGCCACTCCCCCTGCGGCTAGCGCAAACAAAGCATTACCACGCATTGCCACAGATCAAGTCGCACCGACAACACTGCTGCCCACACCGATCACAAATGCAGCGCCTGCCAATGGTGCTTCAGATAGCAGCTCTGTTGCCCAATGAGCGCATCGTTCACCGCACCTAGCCTGCCCCGCAGGATGGCATGCTGGGTATACGAAGGACTTCTTTTGTTTGGCGTCCTGTTCATCTCTGGTTACTTATTCAGCACACTCAGTCAAACACGTCATGCCTTGAATAACCGGCACGGGTTGCAAGCGTTTCTGTTTTTGGTCATCGGTATTTATTTCACATGGTTTGGACAAAAGGGCCAAACCTTAGCCATGAAAACTTGGCACATTCGTGTGGTTGATGCGCATGGTGCTGCATTAACCCAAAAACGTGCTTTTATGCGCTATGTACTCAGCTGGCTATGGTTTCTTCCACCTCTAGCCATCCTCTCCCCCTATGCGCTCACAGGCGGTGAGACAGCCGTTTTGTTCCTGGGCTGGGTGAGCGTCTGGGCTGTACTAAGCCGTTTTCATCCACAACGTCAGTTTTGGCACGATGCATTGGCAGGTACGCGACTGATTGATGCACGCCCCCAACCTCACCCCCAAACGCCAACATGACCGCCCCTGCTTTCTCTGTCTGTGTCTACTGCGGCTCACGCAACGGCACTCAACCTGAATATGCAGATATCGCCCGCCAAGTCGGCGCGTGGATTGGTCAACACAATGGGCAGTTGGTCTACGGCGGTGGCAACAACGGCTTGATGGGCCTCGTGGCACAAGCCACCGCAGATGCGGGCGGCCGTGTGGTAGGCATCATTCCTAAAGCGCTACAAACCAAAGAAAACACGCGTACCGCCTGCACCGAGCTGCATGTGGTGGACACCATGCACGAGCGCAAACACATGATGGCCGAACGCGCCGATGTGTTCCTTGCCCTACCCGGTGGCATTGGCACCTTTGAAGAGTTCTTTGAGGTGTGGACTTGGCGCCAGTTGGGCTACCACGACAAGCCTATCGGCCTGCTCAACACCCAAGGCTATTACGACGGCTTGCTGGCCTTTGCACAAAACAGCGTCCACCAAGGCTTTCTGAACGATTGGCAAATGGACTTGATTCGCAGTGGGCACGAGCCTGTGAGCTTATTGGAAGAGCTGGTGCAAGCTGCGGGCTTTTCCCCTGAGCCTAAACTGGCAGACCTCTAGACCGACAATCCCGCAAAAAAAACCGCAGACCTTCGCAGGCTGCGGTTTTTGTCATAGGGAACGACGCGTCTAAATTAAATCGCAGTTTCGTCCAACTCGCCTGTGCGAATGCGCACGACGCGCTCGACTGGCGTGATGAAAATCTTGCCGTCACCAATCTTGCCAGTGCGGGCTGCACGCACGATGGCGTCGACACAGTTGTCCACATCGGCAGCTTTCACCGTCACTTCAATTTTCACTTTTGGCAAAAAGTCCACCACGTACTCTGCACCACGGTACAACTCGGTATGGCCCTTTTGACGGCCAAAGCCTTTGACCTCTGTCACCGTCAAACCCGTCACACCACACTCAGCCAATGCTTCGCGCACTTCTTCGAGTTTGAATGGTTTGATAACGGCTGTGATTTGCTTCATGGTTCGAGTCCTTGGGTTCAATGAAAAGGCCTGAGATCAGGCACGAAACTTATTGGTTATAGGATAACGCCAATCCTTGCCAAAACTGCGATGGGTGACCCGAATTCCCACGGGGGATTGACGGCGTTTGTATTCGTTGATGCGAATCAATCGAGTCACTTTCTCCACATCAGCCCGCTCGAACCCTGCTGCGATGATCTCGTCCGAGCTTTGGTCGTTCTCCATGAAGCGCGCAACGATTTCGTCCAACACCTCATAAGCGGGCAAGCTGTCTTGATCAGTTTGATCTGGGCGTAACTCAGCACTAGGTGGGCGCGTGATGATGCGCTCCGGAATAGGCTCAACACCTGTGCCATAAGGGTCATGGGCATTGCGCCAACGCGCCAGCTTGAACACCAAGGTCTTGGCCACGTCTTTGATGACGGCGAAACCACCGGCCATGTCGCCATACAAGGTGCAATAACCAGTGGCCATTTCGCTCTTGTTGCCCGTGGTCAGCACAATAGAGCCAAATTTGTTCGACAACGCCATCAGCAACGTGCCACGAATACGGGCTTGGATGTTCTCTTCAGTGGTATCGAGCTGCGTGCCTTCAAAGTCAGCTTTGAGCGAACCCAAAAACGCCTCGAACTCCGGCACGATGGATACCTCGTCGTAGCGAACGCCCAAGCGCTTGGCCATGTCCCGCGCATCGACCCAGCTGATTTCGGCGGTGTACGGCGATGGCATCATTACCGTGCGTACTTTGTCTGTACCTAAAGCATCCACAGCAATGGCCAACACCAAGGCTGAATCAATACCGCCAGACAATCCCAACAATACGCCGGGGAAACCGTTTTTACCGATGTAGTCACGCACGCCCAAGACAAGGGCGTGCCATAAATCGGCTTCGAGTGAACCATCCTCAGCCACTTCACCCGACAAATGAATCTTCACCGAGCCGAGGCCAGATGTGGTCTGCGCTAATTGCTCATGCGTCACATCTACAGTGAATGCTGCCGCCTCAAAACTAGGCGCACGCGCAGCCAATGTGCCATCGGCGTTCAGCGCAAACGAGCGGCCTTCAAACACCACCTCGTCTTGGCCACCCACCAAATGCGCATAAATCAACGGCAAGCCCGTGGCTTGCACACGTCCACGCATGGCCTGCTCGCGTTCATCACCTTTGCCCACATGGAAAGGCGACGCGTTGATCACGGCCAACAGCTCAGCGCCTGCCGCTTTGGCCTCCACCGCTGGTGCATCAAACCATGCGTCTTCACAAATCAGCAGACCGACTTTGGTGCCAGCAACCTCAAACACGCAAGGCTTGTCACCCGCCACGAAATAACGACGCTCATCAAACACTTGGTAGTTGGGCAGCTCGCGTTTGGCGTAGGACGCTACCACTTGGCCCTCGCACAGCACGCTCGCCATGTTGAAACGCCGCTGCACCGAGACCGAGCGCGTGCGCTCGTCACCGCCCGATGGGTGCCCCACCACCACATGCAAGCCCTTTAACCCGCTCAGAGCAGCGGACACCGTTTTCAAGGCATCATCACAGGCTTGAATGAACGATGGGCGAAGGAATAAATCTTCCGCCGCGTAGCCGCACAAAGACAACTCGGGCGTCAGCACCAACCGCGCACCATTTGCATAGGCTGTCGTGGCGCAATCGATGATTTTCTGGGCGTTACCCGCCATGTCGCCCACCACGAAATTCAATTGAGCAACACAAATTTTGAGAGTCATGGCAGCAGGCACGTGTCCAAAGTAAAACAGGTCTAAAAAAGCAAATGGATTATGTCATCCGCGTCCACGCGAGTCCGCTCGATATCCCTGCCGCCGCATGGGATGCCCTGCTCGCACAGCAAGACGCGCCCTCGCCCTTCATGCAGCACGCCTACCTCGCGGCCTTGCACACCAGCGGCAGTGCCACGCCTGATACAGGCTGGACGCCACAATTCGTCACTCTTTGGCAAGGTGACGCCTTGGCCGCCGCCAGTGCGCTGTACATCAAAGACCACTCCTACGGCGAATACGTCTTTGACTGGGCATGGGCCAACGCCTATGCCGACCACGGCCTGAACTACTTCCCAAAAGCCACTTGTGCTGTCCCCTTCACGCCTGTACCTGGGTCACGCTTATTGGCTGTGGATGCAAACGCTCGCCAAGCATTGCTCAAAGCCATGCTGGAGGTGGCCCATCAGCACGAGCTCTCGTCATTGCATCTGCTCTTCACCAGCCCCAACGACCGCGCAGCCTGCGATGCCCTTGGTCTCATGCAACGCCAAACCGTGCAGTTCCATTGGCACAACGCCGATATGCAGGGCCAACGCTTTGAAAGCTTCGACGCCTTCTTAGCGAGCCTGTCCCAAGAGAAACGCAAAAAGATCAAGCAAGAGCGTCGCCGTGTCGCCGATGCAGGTGTGACGTTTCGCACCTCGCTAGGTGCAGACATCAGCACAAAAGATTGGGACTTTTTCTACCAATGCTACGAACGCACCTACCTTGAACACGGCAACGCGCCCTACCTGAGCCGCGAATTCTTTGAGCACATGCAACACCACATGCACCACAACTGGGTATTGTTTGTGGCCGAACGCGAAGGCCACGCCATCGCCAGCAGCTTGGTGGCCGTACAAGACTTGGGCACACCACAGGCTGTCGCTTATGGCCGCTACTGGGGCGCGTTAGAGCGCGTGGATTGCCTACATTTCAAGGCTTGCTACTACCAGCCACTGGACTGGTGTATTGCCAACGGCGTACAGCGCTTCGAAGGCGGGGCGCAAGGTGAACACAAAATGGCCCGCGCCCTCATGCCCGTGGCCACCTACAGCGCGCATTGGCTCGCCCACCCCGCGTTTGCAGATGCGGTGGAGCGATACCTTGAGCGCGAGTCAGCAGGCGTGAGCCACTACCTCAACCATTTGGCCGAACGCAGCCCCTTCAAGCGTCACGAACCCCAATAAAACGCAGGCGTAAAAAAGCCCGCTGGCAGCGGGCTTTCGATGGACTCAACCAAGAATCACTTCTTGTAATTGGCAATACCGTCCAAGATTTCTTTGTGGGCAGACTCAATGCCTTCCCAGCCTTTGACCTTGACCCACTTGCCTTTTTCGAGGTCTTTGTAGTGTTCAAAGAAGTGGGCGATCTGTTGCAATTGCAACTCATGGATGTCAGCCAACGACTTGATGTTGCTGTAACGGGCCAAGATTTTCTCGGTGGGCACAGCCAACACTTTGCCGTCCACGCCGCCTTCGTCTTCCATCAACAAGATGCCCAACGCACGGCAAGGCACCACCACGCCGGGAGGCAATGGGAAAGGTGTCATCACCAACACGTCCACAGGATCGCCGTCGCCAGCGATGGTTTGTGGCACATAACCGTAGTTGGTGGGGTAATGCATGGCCGTACCCATGAAGCGGTCCACGAACAGAGCACCAGACTCTTTATCGACTTCGTACTTCACAGGGTCTGAGTTCATCGGGATTTCGATGATCACGTTGAAGGCTTCAGGAACTTTGCTACCGGGGGTGACTTGATTCAGGGACATGGTGTCTAGTTATAAAAGTTAAAAAAGAAACACAGAAGATTAGCCCCGATTTTACTTTCACGGGGCTTGCGTCTCTGTGCTGTCTTTGGAACCCTTATTCGTGGGTACTTTTGCCGGTTTCGTCCATCAAGCCCATGAAAACGCGCAAAAAGTAGACCGCCATCACCAGCACAAAGGCAATCACGCCCACGCTCATCAGGCCGTAGTCGGTGGAAAAAAGATCGATCAATGCTTTCATGAAGCTCTCCTGTCTGTATTGCAATGCGCTTACTTTGCCTTGTTTAGGGGTCTGGCGCACTGATCTACATCAAGGCTTAGGGGAATCGTGACTCGGGCACAATCCAAACCATGTCTGAACGCGTGATTCCCCTGGTCGACCAACGCCTGCGAGCCCTCGCGGCCTCTGTGCCAGCCCTTCCCATTGCGGCCACTGGGCTCTTGAGCGACAGCTTGGGCCGCCCACTGCACGATCTGCGCATCAGCGTGACCGACCGTTGCAACTTTCGCTGCAACTACTGCATGCCCAAAGAGGTGTTCAACAAAGACTACGCCTACTTGCCCCACGGCGACTTGCTGAACTTTGAAGAAATCACGCGTCTGGCCAAAGTGTTTGTGGCCCACGGCGTGCGCAAAATTCGCCTCACAGGCGGTGAGCCGCTGCTGCGCAAGAACCTTGAAATACTGGTCGAGCAACTCGCCAACATCCAAACACCTGACGGCACGCCCTTAGACCTCACCCTCACCACCAACGGTTCGCTCCTGGCGCGCAAAGCCAAGTCACTCAAAGACGCGGGCTTGAACCGCGTGACGGTGAGCCTAGATGGCCTAGACGACGCCGTGTTCCGCGCCATGAACGATGTGGACTTTCCCGTGGCCGATGTGCTCGACGGCATTGCCGCCGCCAAAGACGCGGGGTTGGGAATAGACGCCCATGGTCAACTGACCGGCCTCAAAGTCAATATGGTGGTCAAGCGCACCACCAACGTCGACCAAATCTTGCCCATGGCTCGCCACTTCCGCGGCAGCGGCATCACCCTGCGATTTATTGAGTACATGGATGTGGGCGCGACCAACGGTTGGCGCATGGACGAGGTGATGCCCTCTGCCGAAGTTATCCAACACATCCAGCAGGAATTTCCACTGGTAGCCCTAGAGGCCAGCGCCCTAGGCGAAACAGCTCAGCGCTGGGGCTATGCCAACGCAGCGGGCGTGTTTGACCCAACCTTGGGTGAAGTGGGCGTCATCAGCAGTGTCACCCAAGCGTTTTGCCGCGACTGCAACCGCGCACGCCTTTCGACCGAAGGCAAGCTCTACCTGTGTTTGTTTGCCACGCAAGGCTACGATTTGCGCACACTCATGCGTGATCAACAAGCCAGCGATGCCGACATAGCCTCTGCCATTGGTCACATTTGGCACAAGCGCGACGACCGCTATTCAGAACTACGCGCCTCTATGCCTGCCGAGAACGCACCTGCCGTGCGACGGGTTGAAATGAGCTACATCGGCGGCTAAACCACACCCCCATAGAACGTACACATGACGCACACCATCTCCCCTCAAGACATCACTGGCCTGATCTTGGCCGGAGGACGAGGCAGCCGCATGGGCGGCGTGGACAAAGGCTTGCAAAACTTCAATGGCATCCCGCTGGCCCTGCACACACTCATGCGCTTAGGCCCGCAAGTGCAAAGCGTGATGGTCAACGCCAACCGTAACCTCTCAGCCTACGAGTCCTTTGGGGCTGCCGTCTGGCCTGATGCATCGGCTGACTTTGCAGGCCCCTTGTCAGGCTTCTTGGTGGGGCTAGAGCGGGCTGAAACGCCCTATGTACTCACCGTCCCATGTGACACCCCGCGTCTGCCGCTTGATTTGGCTGAGCGCTTGGCCGAAGCCTTGGTCCGTGAAGACGCAGACATTGCCATGGCCGCAGCACCTGAAACCGACGAACACGGCCACACACAAGTTCGCACACAACCTGTATTTTGTTTGATGAAGATTGAGTTGTCTGAAAGCTTGGTCAAGTTCACCCACAGCGGTGGCCGCAAGATTGACGCTTGGACCGCGCAACACAAAACAGTTGTCGTTCCATTTAATAGCAAGAGCGATGACCCGCTGGCTTTTGCCAACGTCAACACCTTGACTGAACTGCAAGCTTTGGAAAACGCCGCGCCATGAAAAGTATTGACGACATTGCAGCAGCCCTGCAAGGCTACGACCCACAAGCGTTGAGCGTCGACCAAGTCAACGCGTTCTTGCACGAACTGGTGCAACCGGTTTCGGTCGATGAATCGCAAGACGTGTTTTTGTTCGACGCCCTCGGTCGCGTACTTGCCAAGGATGTCATCTCCCCCATCAGCGTGCCCGCGCACAACAACTCTGCCATGGATGGCTTTGCATTCGACGCCGCGCAGCTGCAAGCGAACCAGCCACTCACGCTGCGCGTGGTGGGCACGGCATTGGCTGGCAAAGCGTGGCAAGGCAAAGTGAATGCCGGCGAATGCCTCAAGATCATGACAGGCGCCATCATGCCCGATGGCTTAGACACTGTCGTGCCTCAAGAGTTCTGCCAAATTGAGAACGCACACGATGTGACCACCGTCACCATACCGCCCAACATCTTGAAAGCCGGTGACAACCGCCGCTTGTTGGGTGAAGACCTGATGCAAGGCCAGCCTGCTTTAAAGGCGGGTCAACACCTCACGCCCGCAGCCTTGGGGCTGATCGCGAGCCTTGGCCTTCCCGATGTGCGCGTACACCGCCGTTTGCGCGTGGCCTACTTCTCCACCGGTGATGAAGTGTTGAGCTTGGGTGACGCCCCCCGCGAAGGCGCTGTGTACGACAGCAACCGCTACACCGTGTTTGGCCTACTCACACGCCTAGGCTGCGAAGTCATAGACATGGGTGTGGTGCGTGACGATCCTGCACTCTTAGAGGCTGCCTTTGCGAAAGCCGCACAAGAAGCCGATGCCATCATCACCAGCGGCGGCGTGAGCGTGGGCGAAGCAGACTTCACCAAAGCCATGATGAAAAAGCTTGGCGATGTGGCGTTTTGGAAAATCGCCATGCGTCCTGGCCGCCCCATGGCTGTGGGGCGCATTGGCAAGTCGGTGCTGTTTGGTTTGCCCGGCAACCCCGTGGCGGTGATGGTCACCTTCCTTGCCTTTGTGCGCCCTGCTCTGCTGCGCATGATGGGCAGCACCGCCCAACCTGCGCCACTGTTGCGCGCCAAATGCTTAGAACCCCTGCGAAAAAAAGCAGGCCGCACCGAATACCAACGTGGCTTTGTCAGCAGCGCAATCGACGGCACGCTGCAAGTGCGCACCACAGGCAACCAAGGCTCAGGCGTGCTGAGCTCGATGGTGCAAGGCAATGGTCTCATCGTGCTGCATCACAACCAAGGCAATGTCGCGATAGGCGATGAGGTGGATGTGATGATGTTTGAAGGCTCTATTTAAGCGCCCTCATCCACGCCAAGCGTCAAGCGTGAATTCGAAGGTGGGTGTCAGGCACCCACGTCCTCATCTTCATGGCGCACATCAATCGCGCCTGGCACTTTTTGGCGTGCAAACAAGGTGTACATGGTGGGCACCACAAAGATGGTGAGCAAAGTCCCCAAGCTCATGCCGCCCACAATGACCCAACCAATTTGTTTGCGGCTTTCAGCGCCCGCACCGGAAGCCAAAGCCAAGGGAATAGCACCGAGCACCATCGCCCCCGTAGTCATCAAAATCGGACGTAACCGCAATGTGGCAGATTGCGTGACAGCTTCAAACAGCTCCATGCCTTCATGCCGCAGCTGATTCGCAAACTCCACAATCAAAATGCCGTGCTTGGTGATCAACCCCACCAAGGTGATGAGACCAATCTGACTGAACACGTTGAGCGTTCCGCCGCTGAACTGCAGGGCCAGCAGTGCCCCCACCATCGACAACGGAACCGAGAGCATGATGACCAGCGGATCGACAAAACTTTCGAACTGCGCCGCCAGCACCAAGAAAATAAACAAAAGCGCCAGCACAAACACCACCACCAACGAACCCGATGATTTAACGAACTCGCGAGAAGTGCCGTTGAGGTCTGTCGAGTACCCCGGCTTGAGCACTTTCTGCGCAGTGGCATTCATGAAAGCGATGGCCTCACCCAGCGAATACGTGGGCGACAAGTTGGCGCTGATGGATGCGCTACGGCGCTGGCTAAAGTGATTCAACTCTCGGGGAACCACCACCTCTTTGATCTTCACCAACGCTGACAGCGGAATCATGGCATCGCCTTTGCCTCGAACAAATACACGCTCGATGTCGTCGGGAGTATCTCGACCCGTCGATGCAGTTTGCACAATCACATCGTATTGGTCACCCTCACGCTTGTAACGGGTCACTTGGCGTCCACCCATCATGGTTTCTACCGCACGGGCGATTTGTTCCACGGGCACCCCCATATCAGCGGCGCGCTCGCGGTCGACCTCCATGCTGATTTCTGGCTTGTTCAAGCGAAGATCAGTGTCCACACTCACAATGCCTGGGTTCTTCGCAATTTCCTCTTGAAAACTACGCACCACTTGCGCCAAGTTTTGATAACTGTCCGACGTCAAGATCACAAAGTTCAATGGACGCTCACGAAACGGCTGTCCCAGCGAAGGAGGCGTGATTGGGAAAGCTGTCACACCTGGCAACCCAGCGACCGCCGGCGTCATATCCCGCGCGATCTCCAAGGTGGTCTTCTTACGCTCTTCCCAAGGCCTGGCTCGGTAAAACACGTTACCTTGCGCCACTGTTGGGTTACCGACCACTGTGAAAATTCGATCGAACTCGGTGTATTTGTCGGCCATTTTTTCTAGGGCCAAGGTGTAGCGCGTGGTGTAGTCCATCGTGGCACCATCAGGTCCGTTGATGACCGTCAAAATCACACCACGGTCCTCCATCGGCGCCAATTCACTCTTGGTGGTTTTGAGCAAGGTCCACGTACCAATACCAGCCAGCACCATCACACCGACCACCAACCAACGACGAGACATCACGCGTCCAAAAACAACACCCTGCGACAAAGTCCATTTCAACAAACGACCATAAGCATTGGAAATACGCTGGAGTTGTACTTCCATGGTGCGATCAAACCAACTCGGGTTGTGGCTGTGCTTGAGCATGATCGAGCACATCATGGGTGACAAGGTCAAAGCCACAAAACCCGACACCACCACCGAGCCCGCTAAAGCCAAAGCAAATTCGGTAAACAACTTACCAGTGCGTCCTGGCGTGAAGGCCAATGGCGCATACACAGCGGCCAAGGTCATGGTCATGGCTACCACGGCAAAGCCTACTTCCTTGGCGCCTTTGATCGCCGCATGAAACGGCGACATGCCCTCTTCAATGTGGCGATAGATGTTTTCGAGAACCACGATCGCGTCATCCACCACCAAACCAATAGCTAACACAAGCGCCAGCATGGTCAGCGTATTGACCGTGAAGCCAAACATGGCCATCAACGCAAATGTGCCGATCAAACATACGGGAATGGTGACCAACGGAATGATGGATGCACGCAGCGTGCGTAAGAACACAAAGATGACCAGAGCCACCAAGACAGCGGCTTCCAAAATGGTCTGATAGACCGCCTTGATTGATCGATCAATGAACACCGAGTTGTCATTGGCAACCTCAATCTCAACTCCAGGTGGCAAGTTCTCTTTGATCTTAGGAATCATGTTGCGCACGGCTGCACTCAAATCCAATGGATTTGCAGTGGCATTGCGAATCACGCCCAGGGTAATGGCATCTTTGCCATTCAATCGTGTGGCCGTACGCTCGAGCTGTGGCCCCTGCTCCACACGCGCGACATCACCAATGCGCACCTGAATGCCATTGACTGATTTGATCACCACATTGGTGAATTCTTGTGGGGTTTGTAAATCAGTCGATGCGGTGACGTTGAATTCACGTAACTTGCTCTCAATACGGCCAGCTGGCACTTCGACATTCGAGCGACGCAATGCATCCTCTACATCTTGTGTGGTCAGTTTGTAGGCTGCCAGTCGATCGGGATCGAGCCAAATGCGCATGGCGTATTTGCGCTCGCCATACACACGCACATCTGAAGCACCGGGAGCGGTTTGCAACATGGGTTTGGCAATTCGATTGGCGTAGTCTGTGAGCTGCAACACGTTCAAGGTGTCTGCGCTGAAGGACAACCAAATCACAGGAAACGCATCAGCTTCCACCTTGGCGATCACTGGCTCGTCAATCCCTTGCGGTAAGCGCTGACGCACACGGCTGACTTTGTCTCGCACATCGGCTGCGGCGGAATCTGCATCCCGTGAAAGCACAAAGTTCACGGTGATTTGACTTTGCTCTTGACGACTCAAAGAGGTGATGACATCCACACCTTCAATGCCAGACAGTGAATCCTCTAAGACCTTGGTCACTTGAGACTCCACCACGGCACTCGAAGCGCCGGTGTATTTGGTCTCTACCGTCACCACGGGGTTATCAATCTTGGGATATTCGCGCACGTTTAGCCGACTGAACGACACCACTCCCACCAGCACAATGAGGAGTGAGAGCACGGTGGCGAACACCGGACGACGAATAGAAATCTCAGGCAACTGCATGTGAGCTCTTTGGGTTCGGTTTAGCGGCTTGCCGCAGACGAGGCGTCGCTAGCTGCCCCGGCAGCAATCGACGCTGATGCACCCACAGCACTACCCGAAGCAGCTGCAGATGCAGGGCTGGCGGCCCCACGTCCAAGCTCCACCACCCGTAAGGCAGAACCGTCTTTTTGCAAGCGCTGTTGACCGGCAACTACTACTGTGTCCCCTTCTTTCAAGCCCTCGACAATTTCCACTTGACCGCCGCGACGAAGTCCCAGCTTGACCTCCACACGCTGGGACACCAGCTTTGTATCAGGGGGTAACGCAGGCGCACTGGCTGCGGCGCTGGCAGCAAGTGCAGGCAACTCTGCAGGATCCACGGCTTTGATGACAAACTGCTTGCCACCCTGCGGCACGATAGCTTCTTCAGGCACCACGAGGGCATTGGGTTTGACTGCAAATACCGCCGTCACACGGGCAAACATACCCGGACGCAAGGGGCCGTTTTGATCTCCACCTGCCGTTGTTCGTGTGCGATCAAAAAGATTAGGCGGACAGCCCAAACTTTGAGGTGAAGGTTGAATCGAGCCCCGGCTAGGCGATTGCGCTGGCGCAGGAATCGTCACCTTGGTGCTGGTCGCAGCAGACGCTGGGGCAGCAGGCGCTGACACAGCCCCTTTATTGGCAGCCGATACCACGGGCTCGCCAGCTGTATTGGCCAAAACAGCACGCACCCCAATGGATCGACCATTGGCGTCAATCAGCGGATCCACCGCTTCAACTTTGGCTTTGAACATGCGCCCTGGAAACGGATCCAACTTGACTTCGATGGTTTGCCCTGGCGTGACTTTGGTTTGATAGCGCTCGGGCAATCGGTAATCCACATAAAGGCTAGCAATATTCTCTAAGTTGATGAGATCAGTGCCATCTTTGACGTAATCACCCACGTTGACACTGCGAATACCCACCACACCATTGAAAGGGGCGATCAAACGCATGCGGTCGAGACGAGCACACGACAAACCCAACTGAGCCTCAGCCACTTGAAGGGCCGCAGCACTTTCATCCAATGATCGTTGTGCGATGAAGTTTTGAGCCACTAGCTCTTGGTTACGTTTGTGGTTGGCACGTGCGATCGACATTTGCGCCAGTGACTGCTGAACTTCTGCACGCTGCAAGGTGTCGTCCATTTGCACCAACACTTGACCAGCGCGGACACGTGCACCATCTGCAAAGCCTAAAGCCAGAACACGACCAGCCACTTCTGGGCGCAGCATGATGTTTTGCGACGAGCGCAGACTCCCTACCGCCTCAGCGTCGTCACGCAGGGTGATTTTCTTGACTTGGCTGATCTCAACCCCACTCGGACGTGGGCCAGCTGTCGTATTCGCGTCTGTCTTTGGCGACTGCAACCACCAAGCCAAAGTTGAGGCACCCACAATGCCCACGACAGCCACAATGGAATGCATTTTTTTGAAAGCCATGACTCAGATTCTTTTAAGTTATACAAATACGCGGCTTGCAATGTACCAGCCCAACCAAGCCAACGAAAGAGATTTACCTAGGCTTCACACAAGCTGTCACCGACCCGACAGGGCCAACGCCACGCCTCTGTTAGCCAAACCATCAGCCCGCTCGTTGTCCACATGCCCCGCATGCCCTTTGACCCAGTGCCACACGATGTCGTGGTCGCCTTGATGGGTTAGCTCATCGAGTTGCTGCCAGAGATCGGCATTCTTGACTGGCTGCTTTGCGGCCGTGCGCCAGCCACGCGCTTTCCATCCATGAATCCACTCCGTGATGCCTTTACGGACATACTCGCTGTCTAGGTACAAGGCCACTTGGCAAGGACGCTTCAAAGCACGCAAGGCCTCGATCACCGCCAAGAGTTCCATGCGATTGTTGGTTGTTTCTAGCTCACCGCCAAACAACTCTTTCTCTTGACCTGAAGGTGAACGCAGCAACACCCCCCAACCGCCGGGACCAGGGTTACCTTTGCACGCACCATCTGTGTAAATCTCAACCGTGTTCATTCCATTCCTTTTGATGCAGTGTGTGCCGCCGACTGCACCGCCGTGTTGTTGGCTGCACTAGAAGCCGAAGTCACGACAGCTGCGGCTCTGGGCGCTGATTTTTTCCAGGCGGGTGACATCAGACGCAAGCCTTGCACACGTTTGACTGCCACCATTCCATAGACTGAACCCAAGATGGGCCACCAGCGAACGCCCGCCTCGTCCATCCAATCCCAGCGCTTCAGCCAGCGCTCGGTCTTCACTGCTGGCCGATAGCAACCAAAGCTGGTGGACTCCACCTCAAAGCTCAGTAGTTGGAGCCAATCACGCAGCCTGCGCTGCCCAATGAAATCCCCCACCTGCGAAAAACCACGCTGACAGCTCTTGCTCAAACCCCACAAGCTGTTGGGATTGAATCCACAAATCACCACACGCCCTTCAGGCACTAACACGCGCTCAACCTCACGCAAGGTGGCGTGTGGGTCGTAGCTCAGCTCCAATGTGTGTGGCAAAACCAGCAAGTCCAAACTGGCACTCGGAAAGGGTAAGGCTTCATAGTTGGTCAACAACAGGTCTCGCCCCAAGGGCCACGGCTCAGGCTGTGCATCACAAGCCAGCCAGCGGTGCGGCATGCGATTGGCCTGCAAACCGTCGAGTGCGGGAAACCCAAGTTGCAAGGCATGAAAACCAAACACATCCGCCACCGCACGGTCTAAATAGGTTTGCTCCCACGCGCACAAATACTGGCCTGCAGGAGAAGCCAGCCAGTCAGGCAAACTATCGGTTTTTAAAGGTGTGGATGACATGAAACTGATTGCACTGCCCGCGTTCTCTGACAACTATCTCTGGTTGTGGCAACAAGACCAACTGGCCGTGGTCGTCGACCCTGGTGACGCTGCACCTGTATTGCAAGCACTGGCCAAAGACGGGCTGACATTGGCAGCCATTCTAGTGACCCACCACCATGCCGACCATGTAGGTGGCGTGCGTGAACTGCACCTGGCCACCGGGGCCCAAGTCTTTGGACCTGCACGCGAAGATGTGCCAGCGCCCTTCACTCCCGTCATGCAAGGCGATGCATTTGAACTGCTGGGTCAAACGGTGCAAGTTCTGGATGTACCAGGCCACACGGCTGGCCATGTGGCCTATGTGCTACCCAACGCGCCCCACAGCCCTGTGCTGTTTTGTGGCGACACCTTGTTCTCTGGCGGATGCGGTCGTATTTTCGAAGGCACGCCTGCTCAAATGCTGGCCTCATTAGATCTTTTGGCTTCACTTCCTGCGCGCACACGGGTGTGCTGCGCCCACGAGTACACTCTATCCAACTTGCGATTTGCGCTCGCCGTAGAACCCAGCAACATCGACTTGCAAACCTACGCAGCACACTGCCAACAACTCAGGGCTCAAGGTGTTCCCACCCTACCCGCCCAGTTGGCCACTGAATTGCAAATCAACCCGTTTTTACGGGCTCGACACCCTGATGTGCGACACGCTGTTGCACAGCACGCTGGACTCTCAGCGCTCGAACAAACCGACGATGTGGCTGTCTTTGCAGCACTTCGCGAATGGAAGAACGATTTCAAATGAGATTTCTACTCGCTGTTTTTAGCCTTAGCCTTGTCCTGCTCACGGGCTGCGCCAACTTGGCCGACCCCCAAAGCACAGGGGGCTTGAGCCCCATCACCAAAGGCACGGTCAAACGTGATGGCGTTGCCAAGCTCGACTTACCCAACGACCTGTGGGAGCGCATTCGCAAGGGCTACAAAATGCCTGAGCTGGAAAACGAGTTGGCCAATGACCGTACCCAGTGGTACGCCTCCAAGCCCGATTATTTGCAGCGCATGACTGAGCGCTCCAACAAATACCTCTATCACATCGTTGAAGAACTCGAAGCGCGCAATATGCCCACCGAGTTGGCCTTGCTGCCTTTCATTGAGAGCGCCTTCAACCCACAAGCCGTATCGAGCGCACGCGCCAGTGGCATGTGGCAGTTCATGCCTAAAACAGGCAAAAGCTTTGACCTGAAACAAAATGCATTTCGCGATGATCGTCGTGATGTACAAGCATCCACTCGCGCCGCACTCGACTACCTTGAGCGCCTACACAAAATGTTTGGCGACTGGCACTTGGCCTTGGCTGCCTACAACTGGGGCGAAGGCAATGTGGGCAAAGCCATTGCACGCAACAAACGCGCTGGTTTGCCCACTGGCTACACCGACCTGAACATGCCGATGGAAACACGCATGTATGTGCCCAAGCTGCAGGCCATGAAAAACATCGTGGGCAACCCACCCCAATACGGTGTGGTGCTGCCCAGCATTCCTAACCACCCCTATTTCCAAAGCGTGCCCTTGCCACGCGACATGGACGTGAGTGTGGCCGCCAAGCTGGCTGAAATTTCAGAGCCAGATTTCAAGGCACTGAACCCTTCAGCGCACCGTCCGGTTTTGCTCGCGGCAGGGACTGGCAACATCCTGCTTCCCTGGGACAACGCCGAAGTGTTTCAACGCAACTACGAGGCCTCCACCCTGGGTCGCATGGCTACATGGACAGCGTGGGTGGCTCCCACTACGATGAAAGTGGCCGACGCCGCCAAGCGCGTGGGCATGAGCGAAGCAGACTTTCGCGCCATCAACAACATCCCTCCGCGCATGCTCATCAAAGCTGGTTCTGCGCTGCTAGTGCCACGTAGCGCCAATATGTTGGGTGATGTAGCCGCCCAAGTGGCTGACAATGGCACACTCGACCTCTCCCCCGAAGCGGTGGCCAAACGCAAGGCTGCCAGCAAAGGTAAGAACGCCAAAGGCACCAAAACAGCCTCAGCCAAAGACAGCAAAGGCGCAAGCAAAAAACAAGCGGCTGCCAAGAGCGACAAAAAAGGCAAAGGCGACACCAAGGTCGCGAAAAAATAAGCAGCGCCATCGCGGGGCCAGTTGCGGCCCCGAGCTTTATGCGTCGCGCCGATCCACCAACGCATGGGCAATGGTGCCCAAATCGACATACTCCAGCTCACTGCCCACAGGCACACCACGGGCTAGGCGTGTGACTTGCACGCCGCGCTTCTTGAGCGCCTCATTCAGCACATGTGCCGTGGCCTCGCCTTCGGCCGTGAAGTTGGTGGCCAAGATGACTTCTTTCACAACACCATCGCTGGCTCGATCCATCAACTTGTGCAACCCAATGTCTTTAGGACCCAACCCATCCAATGGGCTGATGCGGCCCATCAACACAAAGTACAGACCTTTGTAGGCAGAAGTGCGCTCCACGGCGGATTGATCGGCTGGGGTTTCCACCACACACAAACGCGTGGTGTCGCGCCCTTCGTCTAGGCATGTGTCACACACGGGCTGGGTGGTAAAGGTGTGGCAACGCTCGCAATGCTGCACTTGGGCTGCGGCTTGGTGCAGGGCCTGAGAAATCATCTCGGCCCCCTCACGGTCGTGTTGCAGCAGGTGATACGCCATGCGTGAGGCCGATTTCACCCCAACGCCGGGCAAACGGCGCAGGGCCTGAATCAGGCCTTCGAGCACAGACGTATCGCTCATCTCTTAGGCAATCAAAACGGCAGTTTCAAACCAGGAGGCAAGCCAGCGGTGAGCTTGCTCATCTTGGCTTCACTGGTTTCAGCGGCTTTGCGCACGGCGTCGTTGAAGGCGGCAGCCACCAAGTCTTCGAGCATGTCTTTGTCGTCTGCCAATAGGCTGGGGTCAATGGTGATGCGTTTGACCTCGTGCTTACACGTCATCAACACCTTAACCAAGCCTGATCCTGACTCGCCAGTGACTTCGATGAAGGCCAATTCATCTTGTGCCTTCTTGAGGTTTTCTTGCATGGCTTGGGCTTGCTTCATCAGGCCCGAAAGTTGTCCTTTGTTGAACATGGTGTCTTCCCTTTTTACAAAACTAAAAATTAAAGCGGCTTGATGCTGCCCGGCACGATCTTGGCACCGTAGTCGCGCATCAAACTCTGCACAAATGGGTCGTTGAGGATGATGGCCTCGGCCCCTGCTTGGCGTTGCGCGGCGGCGGCGGCATTACGTTTGGCTGGGCTGTCTTGCACGCGGCCCACCTCGACGCTCAAGCGCACGGGGTAGCCTGCGGTTTCAAGGGCTTTTTGCAAACGCTCGCGGCTGTTTGGACTGTTGAGCGATTCACGCTCAACGCGCAGCATCCATGTATCGGTGTCACGCGCGACGAGCTGGGACTGCAAGCCCAACTCGCGCACCAAGGCGTTGATGGTCTCAGCAGCCGACATCTCCATCACCAGCTTGTGCCAAAACTCACCTTCTGGCGTGGCCTCTATGAGGGGCACTTCGGTGGCGGGGACTTGAAGCTCGATCGCTGCACTGGGCTCGGCTTGTTCACGCACAGGAATGGCAACCACAGCGGCATCCGAATCATGGTCGTATTGCGGGCTATCAGCACCTTCAGGGTCGTAGCTGGGGTCATCCTCCCAAGGTGCCACCTCACGGGGCTGCATATCGCGCACGGGCAAGGCTTGCACGGGGGCTGAAGGCTGGGGCTCGGGTTGGCGCTGTGTAACTACGGGCGGCGCTTGCACTGCAGTCGTTTGTACAGGTGCTGCTGCAGGTGCTTGAGCCACTGGCTGCGCAACAGGTTTTGCCGCAACTAACGCGGGCGCCAGAGGGGCACGTTGCGGATTAATTAGAGTTTTTTTTTCAGCCGAGGCCGAAGCGGAACTTGCAGCTTGCGGTTTGAACGCCAGCAAGCGCAGCAGCACCATCGTCAGTGCTGCGTATTCGTCGGGGGCTAACCCCAGCTCTTGACGGCCGTGCAGACTCAAGCTGTAGAGCAACTGGGTTTCGTCGGGGGGCATCACACCTGCCAAACGCGCCATCTCAGCAGCTTCAGGGTCTGAGGCGTCGGCTTCTGCCATGTCGGGCACAGCCTGCAACACGGCCATGCGTTGCAAAACCATTGACATGTCTTCTAATGTGGCTGCGGCGCTAAGGCCATTGAGTCGCAGCGCTTCAGAGGTTTCGACCACCGATTTGCCATCGCCATGTGCCAAAGCTTCGATCAAGCGGAACACATGCGAGCGATCTGCACTGCCCAACATTTGACGCACCGCAGCTTCTTGCAACTGACCACCGCCGTAGGCAATGGCTTGGTCGGTCAAGCTCAGCGCGTCACGCATGGAACCACGCGCGGCACGGGCCAACAAGCGCAAAGCTTGGGGCTCAGATTCAATGTTTTCTTGGCCGAGCACATGGCCCAAATGCTCCAGTACAGTTTCAGGCGCCATGGGGCGTAGGTTGAACTGCAAGCAGCGCGACAGCACGGTAACCGGCACTTTTTGCGGATCGGTCGTGGCGAGCACAAATTTCAAATATTCCGGCGGCTCTTCGAGCGTCTTCAACATCGCATTGAACGCGGTGTTGGTGAGCATGTGCACCTCATCGATCATGAAGACTTTGAAGCGGCCTTGCACAGGCTTGTAAACCGCTTGCTCTAGCAAGCTCTGCACTTCATCCACGCCACGATTGGATGCGGCATCCAGCTCGGTGTAATCGACAAAGCGACCTGCATCAATGTCGGTGCAAGCTTGGCACACACCACAAGGCTCAGCAGTGATGCCACCCGTGCCGTCTAAACCTTGGCAATTGAGTGATTTGGCCAACACCCGCGACACGGTGGTTTTGCCCACACCGCGTGTGCCCGTGAACAAATAAGCATGATGCAAACGTTGCGTGGTCAACGCATTGGTCAGCGCCTGCACGACGTGCTCTTGCCCCACCATCTCCTTGAAGGTTTTGGGGCGATATTTGCGAGCGAGCACGAGGTACGACATAAGCCAAGCATTCTATGTGACCTACAATAGCCCTCGACGGGCCTCCTCACATGGTGAAGCGGCCAACCGGGTCAGGTGGGGAACCAAGCAGCCCTAACTGTGGAGCCAGTGCTGAGGGTCGGGCCCGTCACCTTCCCCGCTCACGCCATTCAACACACGCGAAAACCCTAGCTCCGTTTGTTCCCAATCCGCCTAAACTGAGGCCGATCTTTTGGGGAACTTATGAAGTTGCATCGCTTCTTTTTGATTGTTTGGCCATCGGCACTTGGCGCAGCGTTGATGGAAATGCTGGTCTTTTCTGTGCTGGACCCCATGGAGATTCCCAGTGTGGAACACGCGCTGGGCGTCACTTCACAAGGGGTCTACACCATGGCCTTTTTTGCATTTTGGGCCGCCATCAGCTTTGCTTGCACATTGACACTCTTTTTAGCTCAGCCCGTCAATGGCAAGCACGCACCGCTCTGATTTAAAAAAGATAGTGATCGAGCAACAGCGCTGCAAACAACGCAGACAAATGGATGAGTGAAAAGCGAAAGGTTTTACGTGCTAACTCATCCGAGTATTCGCGCATAAGTGCAACCGCATAGGCAATGAACCCCACACTGAGAACCATTGCCACAGACAAGTAAAGCCACGAACTCATGCCTATGGCAAATGGCATCAAGCAAGCCGCCATCAACAACACGGTATAGAGCAAAATTTGCAAACGCGTGAAGCGATTGCCATGCGTCACAGGCAGCATTGGCAGACCCGACTTGCGATAGTCCTCCACACGATACAAAGCCAGCGCCCAAAAGTGAGGCGGCGTCCACAAAAAAATAATCAAGAACAACAGCAAGGCTTGCGGTCCCACCTCGCCCGTGATGGCAGCCCACCCCAAGAGCGGAGGCATGGCCCCGGAAGCGCCACCGATCACAATGTTTTGTGGCGTCATGGGCTTGAGCACCAAGGTGTAAACCACGGCATAGCCAATGAAGGTGGCAAAGGTTAACCACATGGTCAATGGGTTCACACAGACATACAAAATGAATGAGCCCAATGCGCACAAAACCAGCGAAAAACCCAAAGCTTGTGCATCCGACAATTCACCCCGAGCCGTGGGTCGCCATGCGGTGCGGCGCATTTTGGCATCCAAGGTTTTCTCGACCAAACAGTTAAAGGCCGCAGCTGCACCAGCCACCAACCAAATGCCTAAACAAGCCCACACAATGCGAATCCATGCATCGAGCGAGGGCCAGCCAGGAATGGCCAACACCATGCCAATCAGGGCGCAAAAAACAATGAGTTGAATCACGCGCGGCTTGGTGAGCGCGTTGTACTGACGAAAGACGCTGGTGGTCATCATGTGCATGTTCTCGTCATCAACGCCCAGGCTTGTCCCACACTGCGCTGGACATGAGCAACTTCTGCAGCATGTTTTTTGCGGCATTGGCTTGTTTGCCTGTCATATCGGCAGGCATGCGCAGCATGGCATGTCCTTGTGGATCCACCACCACCAATTGCATCGTAGCGTCGTCGCTTGCACCTAACCAAGCGTCTAGCACGGCGGGGGAAGCACGCAGCACAGTTGTGTCTGCCAGCAAAGGCTGGACTTCCGGATTGATGGGCGCATCGTCTGCGACCAGCCAAACACGGTCCACACGGTCTTTGTCTTTGTTGAGCATTTCGCGCAATTGGCGTTGAATGAACAAGTGCTGAGCACAGTCGGCTGCACACGCACCGCTTCCCGCATTGACCAACAACCATTGCCCCTTGAGCTCAGTCAGCGCGATTGGCTGAGCCTGCGCATTTGTGAGCATGACATCAGGCATGGGGCGCGCTGGGTGAATCAGTTCACCAAAGTTGGCCTGCCCCGTGGGCTTGATGACAAAAAACACAAACATGGCCAACAGCACTGGCAATGAACACGCCAAAAACATAGCCAACAACTTGCCGTGCCCCGAAGGAGGCAAAGCTGTCAAATGCGGATCAGGCATTGAGTGCACCGACAAACTCAAAGGCTCATCGGGCGTTACGGATTTAGAGTGAGTCATAAAAATTACACGTTGACTGAGCGGTAGCTACTGCGCACAAAAAAGGCCAACAACAAGGCCGCCATCAGGAACCATTGTGCCGCATAGCCTTTGTGCATTGGCGCTTTGTCGGTCACTTCAGGCCACTCTCGAACCAACCCATCTGCGCCATCAGTTGAAGCCTGCCAAATCACAATGGGTTGAAGCGGATAGTTTTGTGCTGCTTGGATTTCATCCAGACGGATACGCGTGCGCAACGCCCCCGTATCGCCCACAGACTCCGTCACAAATGCAGGTGCTTTTTGGGATGGCACAACAGCTCGGCCCTGAATCTCCACCAAGCCTGTAGGCGCAGGCACTTGTGGCAACACGCTACGCGACGCCCCCCATCCTACCCAGCCACGATTGACCAGCACGCGCACTTGCGTCCCATCAATTTGCAAAGGGATCATGACATGCACGCCGGGACGACCTTGGTATTGCTGATTGTCGAGAAAAAATTGTTGCGCAACATCGTAATGCCCGCGCACCATGACCGCCATGCCATCTACCTCTTTGGCATCGACCAACTGCGAGCCGAGCAACAAAGGATTCACTGCTGAGCGCTCATCGCGCAGGGCCACCTGGTGCTCGACCTCTAGCCCTTTCGTCCACTGCCACCAACCTAAACGTAGAAAAACCGCCATCAACAAAACCGTGGCAATGAAGGGAATCCAACGAAATTGAAATTGACGCATGGTTTAGGAAAAAGTGCGGATAATTCTGCACATCACATATCGCGGAGATAGGTCATGATCGGCAAATTGCTTGCAGTCTTGTTGCTGCTGATTATTTTGGGAAGTCTCTTCACTGCCCTATACCGGTTGACCCACAAAAAAGAAGACAGCGCAACAGTCGTCAAGGCTTTGACTTTGCGCGTCGGATTGTCAATCGGCTTATTTATTGCACTATTTGCAAATTACTATTTTGGCCTCATCCCCTTGCGAGGATGAAGCCAGTCACTTGCGCTGATTACAGCCAGTAAACGAACACGAACAAGATCAACCAGACCACGTCCACAAAGTGCCAGTACCAAGCGACAGCTTCAAAGGCAAAGTGGTTGTGTTCTGAGAAGTGGCCTTTCATGCAACGGCCCAAAATCACGATCAACATGATCGTACCGAGCGTCACGTGCATGCCGTGAAAGCCTGTCAAGATAAAGAACGTCGCGCCGTAAATACCAGCCCCCAAAGTCAGGCCCAATTCGCTGTAGGCGTGCGCATATTCATAAGCTTGAAAACCCAAGAAGATCGCACCCAACAGCACTGTCAGGGCCAAGCCCCAAATCAGGTGTGAACGGTTGCCTTTGATCAAACCCCAGTGCGCCCAAGTGAGCGTGGCGCCTGAAGTCAACAACAGCAAGGTGTTGATCGCTGGAATGCCCCATGGCCCCATCGGTGTGAATGGGTCACCCATAGGACCGCTCGATGGCCAAGCTGCGGTAAAGCCCATGTAGGGATTCAATGCCTCTTCGTAGCTGGCCAGCTCAGGCAATGCAATGCGGCGAGCGTAGTACAAGACGCCAAAGAAACAGGCAAAGAACATCACCTCCGAGAAGATGAACCACACCATGCCGGTGCGATACGAGCGGTCTTCCCATTGGGTGTAGCTGCCATTGAGATTCTCGTGAATGATTTCGCCAAACCAGCCAAACAGCACATACACAATCATGGCTGCGCCAAGGGGCATGGCCCACGCGCCCTCAGGCATGGCGTTGACTTTCAAAATCAGGCCCAAGGCCATCAAGAAAATGCCAATCGACAGTGTCGTCGAGTAGTTACTGGCTGCAGGTACAAAGTAATGCCCTTTAGCGTCGGCTCCAGTGGTATGGCTCATGGTTTCCTCACAATTTCAATTGGCTGTTATTCGGTGATGCATCCGCCTGCGCTTTGACTGCTTCAAAGAAAGTGTATGAAAGCGTCAAAGTATTCAGGCCGGGATCAATGTCATTGCTGATGTAAAAAACAATCGGGAGTGTTCTGACTTCTTTCGCAGCAAAAGTTTGCTGATTGAAACAAAAACACTCGACTTTTTGAAGGTAAGACGCCCCGTTGGCAGGCGTCACACTCGGAATGGCTTGTCCGACAAAAGGCTCACGCGTGACGTTCTCGACCACATAGTGGGTGTAGACCATTTCACCGGGATGAACCTGCATCGAAAAGTGCTCTGGCTTGAACGCCAAACCAGCCCCTGGCATGGCATGGCTCAAAAACTGAACAGTCACCAACCGAGAGGTATCGACCTGCGTGTTGCCAATGGCCGCCACCGCCTGTGCATTGGTTTTGCCGTTGATGCCGGTCCATTTGCAAATCACGTCATACAACGGAACCATGGCAAACCCCAACGCCGAGAACATCAGCGCCACGCCTGCCAGTCGATAGGCAAGGCGCAGATTCTTTTGATCAAGGCGTGGCGTGTGGGACATCGTTAGACGGGGCGAAATTTCCAGAGCGTGACCAAGAAAATACCAACCACCAACACGACCAGCTTCAATGCCAGTCGTGCGTTTTGGTTTTGGGTGTTTGAAGTTTCGTGACTCATCGCTCAAACGCCTCAATCAATCTTGGGCTGAACTTCGAAGGTGTGATAAGGCGCAGGAGATGGCACAGTCCACTCCAAACCAGTTGCACCTTCCCAGCTGCGGTCTTCTGACTTTTTGCCTTCACGAATGCACTTGAGCACGATGTAGATGAAGAGCAAATGAGACAAGCCCAAGATGAACGCACCCACTGTGGAGAGCTTGTTCCACTCGGCAAACATCAAAGGATAGTCAGGGATGCGACGTGGCATGCCTGAGAGACCCACCAAGAACTGAGGGATGAACGTCAGGTTCACGCCGAGCATCACGATCCAGAAATGCAAGCGACCCAGTTTTTCATCCAACATGTGGCCAGTCCACTTGGGCAACCAGTAATAGATCGCTGCCATGGAGCCCATCACGGTCGTGGGATACAAAGCGTAGTGGAAGTGAGCCACCATGAAGTAGGCGTTGTGGTACTGAGGATCGGCAGCGGCATCGGCCAACACCAAACCAGTCAAACCACCCCAACCGAAGAGGATGATGAAGCCCAATGCAAACAGCATGGGGGTTTCAAAAGTCAGCGAACCACGCCAGACCGTGGCGATCCAGCAGAAGAACAAGACTGCCAAAGGCAACGAGATCAACATCGTGCTGTACATGAAGTACATCTGTGCATTCACAGACATACCGCTGGTGAACATGTGGTGTGCCCACACGACAAAAG
The DNA here is from genome assembly GCF_027925025.1 of Limnohabitans sp. MORI2. NCBI lineage: Bacteria > Pseudomonadati > Pseudomonadota > Betaproteobacteria > Burkholderiales > Comamonadaceae > Limnohabitans > Limnohabitans sp. MORI2. The sequence continues at coordinate 1,112,722 of NZ_AP027058.1, read as the reverse complement.
CCAAAGCACCAATCGTCCACATGCTGTACACCTGTGCTTTATAGCCGTAGGTTTCTTTGCGTGTGAAAGCGCTCAACACATGAGGAATCGCACCAGTGATCGGCAAGAGCAACACGTACACCTCAGGGTGGCCCATGAACCAGAAAATGTGTTGCCACAACACAGGGTCACCACCACCGGCGGCATTGAAGAAGTGCGTACCGAAGTGACGATCCATCAACACCATCGTGACGCCACCAGCGAACACAGGCATGATGGAAATCAACAAAATCGCAGTCACCAAGAAGCCGTGCGCAAACAAAGGCATCTTCATGAAGGTCATGCCAGGGGCGCGCATGTTGACGATGGTCACGATCACGTTGATCGAACCCAAGATGGATGACACACCCAACATGTGAATCGCAAAAATCGCGAAGTCCATACCCCAGCCGCTTTGCAGCGACAAAGGTGCATACATGGTCCAGCCTGTGTCAGCTGCGCCAGGGCCGATATTGGCAATACCCAAGAAGAAGGGCAAAGTCAGCATGACGGCAGCAGGTGGCAAGATCCAAAAACCCCAGTTATTCAAACGAGGCAAGGCCATATCGGGCGCACCAATGACCATGGGCAACATGTAGTTGGCCAAACCAGTTGCCACAGGCATGGCAAAACCGAACACCATGATCAAGCCATGCAAGGTGATGAGTTGGTTGAAGAACTCAGGCTGCATGAGTTGCAAGCCTGGCATGAACAACTCAGCACGTACGCCCAAAATCATGGCGCCGCCCATCAGCAACATCGTGATACCAAAAATCAGGTACATGATGCCAATGTCTTTGTGGTTCGTTGTTTGCAACCAATGGCGAATGCCACCGTGATGATGATGCGCATCATGTCCTGCATGAGCCATATCGTGCGTCATATCGTGTGCCATGAACTTTCCTTTGATACTGATTTATTGTTTTAAGTGGTTTAAGTGCCAGACTTTTGGCGGCTAGCAATCCATGCCTTGAATTCTTCTTCAGGCACCACATTCACCACCACAGGCATGTAAGCATGTTCTTTGCCGCAAAGCTCTGAACACTGGCCACGGTAAGTACCGGTTTTTTCGACCGTCGCCCAGAACTCACGCAAGAAACCAGGCACAGCATCACGCTTGACACCAAATGCAGGCACCCACCAGCTGTGGATCACATCGTTCGATGTGGTGATGAAACGCACTTTTTTACCAACAGGCAAGACCAAGGGATTGTCCACTTCGAGCAAGTAGTTCTCACCTTTGGCTTCCTTGTTGTCAATTTGCTCGCGAGGTGTGGTCAAGCGGCTGGTGAACTTCACACCTTCCGCTGGAAACTCGTACTGCCACATCCACTGGCTACCTGTGACCTTCACCACCAACTCCGCGTCGCTCTTAGAGTCTTCATACATCTTGACCGCGTGGTAAGCAGGAATGCCAAACACGCCATAGTCAATGACCAACAAAACCGCAAAAGGTGCCAACACAAACAACCATTGTTTGGTGGAGCGTGGTGCAGTAAAAGTTGCAGCCTTGTGACCTTGTGACTTGCGATGTGCCCAGAACGAATACAGCATCAGCGCCAAAACGCCACAGAAGATGATCAAGATAATGATCATGAAGAGGTTGTGCACATGCAGCGTCTCACGCGCAATCGGCGTCACTGGCTCCGGGAAATTCCATGTGTAACCTGCCAATACGCTTTGCGCCATCAATGCCGCAAACGCACCTGCCATCCATTTTTTCAAGCCCCGCATATCTTCTACCCTTTTATAAATTCTTGAAATGCTCATTTGGTCAATGACTTAAAAGCTAAACACAGACGAAACGCCTGCCAAGCCCGTCACAAAAACCATCACCATTGGCGTCACTGACCAAGCCATCTCGGTCAGCGTAGACGCGTGAAAATGCTCATCTGCATGTTTGTGGTGATGCCAGTGCGAGGCCAAGATGGCAACAAACACCACGGCAAACAGCACAAAAGAAGCCCCCAGCAACCACTCACGTGCCGCCAAGGTGAATTGCATATCAATCATGATCGTTGCCTTTTAACGAAAACGATTGGGTTGGATGGTTTGCATGGTGGTTGGCAAACTCTCCACATAGCGCGCAATTTCTTTGAGCTCTTTGTCCGAGAACTGCTTCACAACACCACCCATGATCGGGTTGTTGCGGCCAATTTGTGGCTTGTTTTCTGTTTTGTAAGCACGCAGCGCGGCATACACATAGTCCGCATGCTGCCCCGCGACCTTGGGATAGTTAGGGGCAATCGGCTTGGCCAAACCAGCACCGTGGCAGGCAATACAACCACCTTTTTCAACCAACGCTGCACCTGCAGCACCATCGATGGGCTTGGCTGGTGTTTCGGTGGTTAAACCGGTTGACTCGTAATAAGCCGCCAAATCCGCAGCGTCTTGCGCAGTGAGCGACAACGCGGTTGTCCCCATGGAAGGATGCTTGCGAGCGCCTGTTTTGTAATCATTCAGCGCAGAAACGATGTACCCTGCACTTTGCCCTGAGAGCATAGGCACGCGATACACCTCTGGAAAACCCGTGTGATAACCCTTAATACCGTGACAGCCCACGCACAATGCATTCTTCTGGCTACCTGCTTGTGGATCACCTTGTTGTGCATGAACGGAATAAAGTGGACTAAAGCACACTGCTGCAAGGAGACCCGCCATCAACTTCTTCATCTATTTCGCCTTTAGGGTTTGATCTAAATCAATAGGTATTATTAGCAATTACGATGAGAGCTACGGGCAGTAGTTACCACTAGAAAAAAGACTGAGAGAGATAAAAATTGCTAGAAAATCACAAAAAAATATTAATTTTTGGCATCTTGTTGGCATTTTGTGTCATCAGTCTAGGGGCGTATGTACGTCTTTCTGATGCCGGTCTCGGCTGTCCAGATTGGCCCGGATGTTATGGCAAGTTGCTGGGGGTGCCTGACACCCACCATGAAGTCAATGCCGCCGAGGCCGCATTTCCCCACGCTCCTGTTGAAGCGGCTAAAGCTTGGAAGGAAATGATCCATCGCTACCTCGCTGGCATTTTGGGATTAGTCATTGCAGCGCTGGCAATTTTGGCCATTTGGCCACGTCGCCAACCAGTGATTGGCCCTCAAATTTTTCTGGTTGGCTTGGTCTTGGTTCAGGCGGCACTGGGCATGCTCACGGTCACATGGTTGCTCAAGCCCGTCATTGTTACTTTGCATTTATTAGGTGGCATGCTCATCTTGGCCACCTTGGTGGGCATTCACGCTGGTCACACGACGCTCCACATTGACACCGCCACACCGTCACTGAAAAAAGCAGCATGGGCAGTCACAGCCATCATCCTGACGCAAATCGCCTTAGGCGGCTGGACCAGCGCCAACTACGCAGCCATGGCCTGCGTGGACTACCCGCTCTGCCAAGGCCAACTCATGCCTGCGGATATGGATTGGTCACACGCTTTTGTGTTCAACCGCGAACTGGGTCAAACCAGCGATGGGCAAATGCTCAGTCTGCAAACGCTCACCGCCATTCACTGGACACACCGTAGTTTTGCCCTGGTTGTTCTAGCCGTCTGCGTGGCGTTTGGCATGCGCCTCAAACAACAAGATGACACGCGCCCCTTTGGCCATTTACTGATAGCCGCGGTGTTGATACAGGTTCTGCTAGGCATCAGCAACGTCTGGCTGCAATGGCCTTTGGGCTTGGCTGTGTTGCACAACACTGGCGCCGCTATCTTGCTGGCTGTGTCGGTCTACACCACCGTGCAATTGCAGCGAGCCACAAGCTGAGCCTCTATGAAACATCTCATTAGCCTTTCGTTGACTTGCGTGATGCTTCTGGCCCATGCAAGCGCACACGCATCGGACATGACCGAACGCATCAAACCCTGTGAGGCTTGTCACGGCGATCAAGGCCGCGCTGGCCCAGATGGGTACTACCCACGCTTGGCTGGTAAGCCTGCGGGCTATCTGTTCAACCAAATGCAAAACTTCTCGCAAGGTCGCCGCCACTACACCATGATGCGACGCATGATGGACCCACTCTCGGCTGAATACCAGCGCGACATGGCCCATTACTTTGCCTCCCTGCAAGTGCCCTATTTGCCACCGAGCACGCGTGGTGTCAGCCTCAACAGCACACAAATGGCACGCGGCAAACAATTGGCATTGCAAGGTGATGCAGCCCTGCAAATTCCAGCATGCAACAGCTGCCATGGTGAAAACCTCATGGGCAACACCGCCCATGTCCCCAGCCTGTTGGGCTTGCCATCGGCCTACCTTGGCGCTCAGCTTTCGGCTTGGTCTTTGGGTGAGCGCTCGACTGTCGCCCCCGACTGCATGGGCGAGATTGCCAAACGCCTCACGGCCTCCGATGCTGCAGCTGTCACCGGCTGGCTAGCCGCGCAGCATGTGCCAACCCAAAAGAATTCGCTGCAAGCCACGCGTCTTGCCCCCAAGACACGCTGCGGCAGCGCACCTGAACTTCAGGGAGCGCCGCAATGAAACAAGGCTTGCACACCTCCAAATGGCTAACACGCCTTGCCCTCGCCAGCCTGTTGTCACTCAGTGCATGGGTGGTCTGGGACAACTGGGGACGATTCATTCATCCCATTGAATCGGGCATCACCTCAACCACATCTGACGCGACCGACACGCTCGCACGCGGCAAATACTTGGCACACATCGGTGGCTGCGTGGCCTGCCATACGGCCAAGGGTGGCGACACCCTAGCTGGTGGCCGACGCATTGACACCCCCTTCGGCGCGGTCTTCAGCAGCAACCTCACGGCATCGAAAACAAATGGTCTTGGTGATTGGCGCGAGACCGATTTCGCCACAGCACTCAGCTGGGGACGTTCACGCAATGGCCGTTTGCTGTTACCCGTGTTTCCCTACAACCACACCAGCGTGTTCACCCCTGATGATGTGCACGCCCTGTTCTTGTGGCTACAAACCGTCCCCGCGGTCGAGCAAGCACAACCGCCCCACCAGCTCACGTGGCCGCTGGGCACACAGCCCGTGATTGCTGTTTGGCGATCACTCTTTTTCACGCCCACACCTTTCAAAGCCAACCCCAACGAATCTGCCGAGTGGAACCGCGGGGCCTACCTCGTTCAAAGTGCTGGCCACTGTGCTGCTTGCCACGGACAGCGAAACGCCTTGGGTAGCTTCCCCAAGGTAGATGATTTGTCTGGTGGATTTTTATCGCCTCAAATGTGGATGGCCCCCAGCTTGACCGAGCCCACACAAACCAGCCTGAGCACCAGCACACTCAGCGATACGGCCCATTTGCTGCGCGTAGGACAGACTCAACAGGCCCACGCCAGTGGTCCGATGGCCGAATTTGTGCAGTACTCGGGCCAACACCTGACGCAACCCGATGCTATGGCGATTGCGACTTATCTGAAGTCGAACATCAAAGTCAGCTCGGATGCAAACACGCCACTGAATGCGCCATTGGCCGCATCTTCCCCCGCCGCACACACGCTCTACAAAACCCATTGCGCCAGCTGCCACGGTGACAACGGTGAAGGCAAAGTACAAATCTACCCCGCACTGGCTGGCAACCCTGCAGTGATGTTGGCACGACCCGACAACTTGATTCAAATGGCGCTTTACGGCGGCTACGGACCTAGCACCACAGGACAACCGCGCCCTTATGGCATGCCACCGTATTTGTTCACCCTCAACAACCAACAAATCGCCGATGTACTCAACCACATTCGCAGCCAATGGGGCAATCAAGCGCCTGCTGTGAGCCCTATGCAGGTGGACCGAGCACGTGCTGCGCGTTATTAAAAATATTTGCTGGTCAGCGCTTAAGAATTCTCAATTCATACCGATGCCGATGGGATGGCAGAAGAAACGACTGAAGTAGCACAAGAAGATTCCACGGCAGACACCCAAGCGGTGTCTGAGGGCGTTGACGCGCCCGTTGAGGTGGCACAAACCTCTGACTCCGATGCGCCACCCGAGGGCGTCGAGACCGCCGAAGAGGTCGTCGATGCGAAGCCGTCTGGTGAAGATACCTCTGCCGACAGCATGGCAGAAACACCCTCAGTTGTCGAAACAGCGCCCCCTCCCGAGACGACCGAATCAACCAACGCCGAAGTCAATGCTCCGCAAGAGCCAGATGACATTCAGCCTTTCGTCGACAGGGCGTTTGAAACCATCCAACACGAAGTCGAGCACAAAGAGCTGGACGCGTTTTTGCGGGCTCACGTCAAAACTTTCCGCGAAGAATGGGACATTTGGCCTGACAGTGCCAAGGATGCTTACATGCACATGATGACGTCTCAGTTGTTGCAGCGCAAAGCGGCCAACACACGCATCATGAATTACGAAGAATTCAAGTTGCCGGTGCCCTCGGCACAAACCAAATTGTTTGAATCGATCAAGCAGTCACAAGTCAAGCCCCAAAAGTGCGTGCCTGTGCTTTTGCTGCCACCGAATCTACGGCCTACTTACGCCCTGAAGAAGTAGTTTTCGCGGCCAAGTACTCAGCCAAACTGGCGTTATTCAGGCGCACACCACTGTCTTGTGCGACCGCGCCTCGAATCTGTTTGATCAACATCCCTTTGACATCGCCCTGCAGGGCCTGCGAACGCAGCTCGATGTAGCGCACTTGCGCTTTGGTTTTGTCCATGTTCGATTCAAACATGGCCTGCAACCACAAGCCATCGTCGCGCGTACCCGACTCTAGCTCGCGCAAGACCAAGGCACGCACCATATTGGAAGGAGGTTGAGACATGAATCGACTCCGAAAAACAAATGAGTACACCAATTCTGCCAGTTGAAGTAGTAAATTAGCCAAATCAACACCAACGAAACACACCATGCCCGAACTCTTTGGCTCTGATGCCTACGCCCCCAAAGAAATTGCCCTCAAGGTTGAAACCGTGGGCGTTGCCAAAGCGCACATGGCCACCCTGCCCTTGCTCATGCTGGGCTTGCTGGCGGGGGCATTCATTGGCTTGGGCGGCATGTTTTTTGTCATCATCAAATCGGATGCGAGCCTGAGCTTCGCCATCAGCCAATTGCTCGGCGGTTTTGTGTTTTGCTTAGGTCTGATCTTGGTGGTCATCGCAGGCGCTGAACTCTTCACTGGCAACAACTTGCTGGCCATGGCTTGGGCCGATGGGCAAATCACCAGCCGCGAAGTGCTGCGTAACTGGGTGCTAGTGTGTGCGGCCAACTTAGTCGGAACCACCGGCTTGGCCTTGCTGGTGTACTTGAGCGGTCACACCCACGCCAATGGCGGTGCGATTGGCAATACCGTCTTGAAGATCGCGTTCGCCAAGCAAAACTTGGTATGGCACGAAGCCTTCTTCAAAGGCGTTTTGTGCAATGTGTTGGTGTGCATGGCCGTGTGGATGGCCATGGCGGGCCGCAGCGTGGTGGACAAAGTGTTGGCCATCATCTTTCCGATCACTGCTTTTGTGGCTGCAGGGTTTGAGCACAGCATTGCCAATATGTATTTCATGCAGCTCGCACTCATCATTCAATACGCGGAGCCTGCTACTGCGATGAATGTCATTGGCGCTGCAGGCAACACGCTCACAGTGAGCGGCATGTTGGGCAACTTAGGCCCCGTGATTTTGGGCAACTTGGTGGGTGGCAGCGTATTTGTGGGATTGGTCTACCACTTGATTTACCGCGTGGCCGCAGCGGCATCGCCAAACGCGACGCCGTTGATTGAAAAACGTTAATCGTCGGTAGCGGCGTTCATCGCCTCCACCATGCCTTGAAGCAAGGTTTCGGCTTCGTGCGCGCCAGACAAACCTACCTGTCGATTGAAGATAAAAAATGGCACACCCGTAATGCCCATCTCACGCGCGGCTTTGTCGCTGTCAATGGTTTGGCTATGCAAGGCTGAGTTTTGCAAATGCTGCTCAGCCGCAGCACGGTCCATGCCCGCAGACTGCGCAACGTCCATCAATACCGAAGCCTCCGTCAAATCGAGGCCGTCAATGAAATAGGCTTTGAAAAAGGCTTCTACCATTGCATCTTGTTGCAGGCCTGGCTCAGACACAGCGATCAAACTGTGCGCCACTACCGTGTTGGGCTGACGACTGATGTTGTCAAATGCGAATGCAATCCCCACCTCTTTACCGACAGCGGCCACTCGGTCATAAATCGCGGAGGCATCTTCCCCAAACTTGCGGCTCACATAATAGGCTCGGGCCATGCCCTCAGGAGGCATGTCGGGGTTGAGCTGAAATGTGTGCCACTGCACCACAGGGTCCACATCGGGGTGCTGAACTGCTAAAAGTGCCAAAGCTCGCTCTAAGCGGCGCTTGCCCACATAGCACCAGGGGCACACAACATCGGAGACAACATCAATGGTGAGAGTTTTCATGGGGATACTTGGTTTCTGCCACAATGCCCCCAACTGTAGCTCTATCGCCAATTGAAAGAGGAAATAAAACCATGGCCAGCGATTTGATCAAACACATCACCGACTCCAGCTTTGAAGCAGACGTCCTGCAAGCTGACAAACCCGTCTTGGTGGACTACTGGGCCGAATGGTGCGGTCCTTGCAAAATGATTGCCCCCATCTTGGACGAAGTGGCTACCGCCTACGAAGGCAAGCTCCAAATCGCCAAAATGAACGTGGACGAAAACCGTGACATCCCAGGTAAATTGGGCATCCGTGGCATCCCTACCCTGATGGTGTTCAAAGGCGGTCAACTCGCTGCCACCAAAGTGGGCGCCATGAGCAAAGCCCAGTTGACTGACTTTATCAACCAGCAATTGGCCTGATTCTGCGTTAAACGCCCTCAACAAAAAGCCTGCAGATGGTTCGTCTGCGGGCTTTTTTCCTGTCATAATTCGAACCGAATTCACCTTGCAGCCCATGAGGCTACTCGGCTCCCCATCAGGGCTTGAATTCCGGTCTAGAGGTATTTCTCTCCTCGCAGCGACCTCCCCCCACCCTATTTGTTTAACGAACTCCCGTATTGGAGTCCCAAGATGCATCTGAACGAACTCAAGGCACTGCACGTGTCTGAAGTGCTGAAACAAGCTGAAGCCCTCGAAATCGAAAACACGGGCCGCATGCGCAAGCAAGAGCTGATGTTTGCCATCATCAAAAAGCGTGCCAAAGCGGGCGAACAAGTGTTTGCCGACGGCGTGCTCGAAATCTTGCCCGACGGCTTTGGCTTCTTGCGTAGCCCCGACACCAGCTACACCGCATCGACAGACGACATCTACATCAGCCCCAGCCAAGTGCGCCGCTTTAACCTGCACACCGGCGACATGATTGAAGGCGAAGTGCGCATCCCAAAAGATGGCGAGCGTTACTTCGCTTTGACCAAACTCGACAAGGTCAACAACGACCTGCCTGAGAACAACAAGCACAAGGTCATGTTTGAAAACTTGACCCCGCTCTTCCCGCGCGAACAGATGAAGTTGGAACGCGAAATCAAAGGCGAAGAAAACATCACCGGCCGCATCATCGACATCATTGCGCCCATCGGCAAAGGCCAACGCGCCTTGGTCGTCGCACCGCCCAAGAGCGGTAAGACCGTGATGATGCAGCACATCGCCCACGCCATTTCGGCCAACTACCCCGACGCCCACATGATGGTGTTGCTGGTGGACGAGCGCCCTGAAGAAGTGACAGAAATGCAGCGCTCGGTCAAAGCCGAAGTGATTGCCTCGACGTTTGACGAACCCGCCGCACGCCACGTGCACGTGGCTGAGATGGTGATCGAACGCGCCAAGCGTTTGGTCGAACTGAAAAAAGATGTGGTCATCTTGCTCGACTCCATCACCCGCCTTGCCCGCGCTTACAACAACGTCGTGCCTTCATCGGGCAAAGTGCTGTCAGGCGGTGTGGACTCCAACGCCTTGCAACGCCCCAAGCGCTTCTTTGGTGCAGCCCGCAAAGTAGAAGAAGGTGGCTCACTCACCATCATCGCCACGGCCTTGGTCGACACCGGCAGTCGCATGGACGAAGTGATCTTTGAAGAATTCAAAGGCACAGGTAACTGTGAAATTCACCTCGACCGCCGCTTGTACGAAAAGCGTGTGTTCCCAGCGATTCAACTCAACCGCAGCGGCACCCGCCGCGAAGAGATGTTGTTGCCACCTGAGATCTTGCAAAAGACCCGCATCCTGCGCCAGTTCATGTACAACATGGACGAGATCGAATCCATGGAAATGGTGTTGAAGAGCATGAAGGCGACCAAGTCCAACGTCGAGTTCTTCGACATGATGCGTCGCGGCGGTTAAGCCGCCATCAATTCGGCATCAAAAACTCTCGGCTGATACACGCGCCTATTTCATTCACGCGGTCTAAGAACTGTGTGAGATAGGCGTGTAATCCGTTGGCCAAAATTTCTTCGATGCGGCCAAATTCCATTTCCGCGCACAGCTTGCCGGCTCGTCGATAGCTCTCTAACGAGCGGTCATCCGACACCATCGCAATATTGCTCACGACTTCCTTCATGCATGCATGCAAGGAGCGCGGCATATCCGCGCGCAAGATCAACAACTCGGCCACACGTTCGGGGTGAATCACATCGCGATACACCTTGCGGTAAATCTCAAAGCCGGACACGCTGCGCAAAATCGCGCTCCAGTGGTAGAAGTCGTGTTGCTGGGCTTTCTCGCTGCCATCGGCAAATAAGTCGCCATGCACGGCGTGGAACTTCACATCCACCAGGCGTGCGGTGTTATCAGCACGCTCAAGGAAGGTGCCCAAGCGCATGAAGTGCAAGGCTTCGTCCATCAACATGGTGCCCACGGTCACGCCGCGTGAAAGGTGCGAACGGAATTTGACCCATTCAAAAAACTCCCCAGGGTCGCGCTCTAGCAAACCGCCCTTGAGCAAACGATTCAACTCCAACCAAGTTTGGTTTTGTGTCTCCCAGACTTCGGTGGTCAGGGTGCCACGCACCGCACGTGCGTTCTCACGCGCAGCACGCAGACACGAGATGATGGAAGAAGGGTTGCTCTCGTCCTTCACCATGAACTCCATCACGCGCTGAGGCGTGACATCACCATGACGCGCTTGGTAGGCGGGCAGCAACTCGCTGATGGACAGCAAGCCTTCCCACCCCAGCAACGCCACTTCAGCAGATTGCGGCAGCAACGAGGTTTGGTAGTTCACATCCAACAAACGTGCGGTGTTTTCAGCCCGCTCGGTGTAGCGGGACATCCAAAATAAATGGTCGGCAGTACGGCTCAGCATTTTCAAACCTCAAGAATCCATGTGTCTTTGGTGCCGCCGCCTTGAGACGAGTTCACCACCAGTGAGCCTTCTTTCAGCGCCACGCGGGTCAAGCCGCCGGGCACCATTTGCACGCTCTTGCCACTCAGCACAAACGGGCGCAAGTCGATGTGGCGTGGCGCAATGCCGCTTTCCACATAGGTCGGGCAGCTCGACAAACTCAGTGTGGGCTGCGAGATGTAGCCATCGGGCTTGGCCTTGAGCACAGCACGAAACTCCTCAATCTCAGCCTTGGTTGCCGCAGGTCCGACCAGCATGCCATAGCCCCCTGCACCGTGGACTTCCTTCACCACCAGCTCACTCAAATGCGCCAGCGTGTAATCTAGGTCTTCCTTCTTGCGGCATTGGAAAGTCGGCACGTTGTTGAGGATGGGCTTCTCGCCCAAATAAAACTCAATCATTTGCGGCACGTAGGGGTAGATCGATTTGTCGTCGGCAATGCCCGTGCCCACGGCGTTACAAATATTCACATGCCCGGCTTTGTAGACCTCCATCAAGCCCGCGCAACCCAAGGTGGAGTTAGGTCTAAACACCTGTGGGTCTAAGAAATCGTCATCCACTCGGCGGTAAATCACATCTACACGTTTAGGCCCGCGCGTGGTGCGCATGTAGACAAAGTTATCTTTCACAAACAGGTCTTGGCCTTCGACCAACTCCACACCCATTTGTTGCGCCAAGAAAGCGTGTTCGAAGTAGGCGCTGTTGTACATGCCAGGTGTGAGCACCACCACCGTTGGGTTGTCGGTGGTCGATGGGCTGCTGGCACGCAAAGTCTCTAACAACAAGTCGGGGTAATGCGCCACGGGGGCCACGCGGTGCTGACTGAACAACTCAGGGAAGAGTCGCATCATCATCTTGCGGTCTTCCAGCATGTAGCTCACACCGCTGGGTACGCGCAAGTTGTCTTCGAGCACGTAGTACTCACCATTGCCTTGGGCATCGGGCGCACGCACGATGTCAATGCCACTGATTTGCGAATACACCTTGTGTGGGACATCGACCCAACGCATCTCAGGGCGGTATTGGGCGTTGTTCAAAATTTGTTCGCTGGGGATGATGCCCGCTTTGAGAATGCCTTGCTCGTGATACACGTCATGAATGAACATATTGAGCGCATTCACCCGCTGTACCAAACCCTTTTGCATACTGGTCCACTCATGGGCGGGGATGATGCGGGGAATCAAATCAAATGGAATGAGGCGTTCAGTCCCAGCACCGTCTTCGTCTTTGTCGCCGTACACCGCAAAGGTGATACCGACACGGCGAAAAATCATCTCGGCTTCTTCGCGCCTGTCGCGCATGGTTTGTGGATCTTGGCGCTTGAGCCAGTCCAAGTAGTTCCGGTAGTGGGGGCGCACCGCGCTGTCTACAAATGGCAGCTGGGCATACATTTCATCAAACTTGTGCATATCAGGGAACTCCTGCACTCTCTTACGCAAGTAAAGTGCCAGCTCTCAGAATACGTGTTGCCAATAGCGTTGTCTTTGATTTCGCTCACATTGCACCAACTTGGGGTGTTCGCTGCGCCAAGTCGATGCACCACAACGGGGTGTTTGCACCACGAGCACCCCTAAGTCGCTGTAGCGCTGCAGCACATCCGGCCTTGGATGACCGAAGCGATTGCGGTAGCCCGCTTGCACGATAGCGATGCTGGGATCAACCGCTTCTAAAAAAGCTTGCGTCGACGATGTGGCGCTGCCGTGATGCGGCACCAGCAACCAATCGGCTTGCAGAGCTTGGCCGCTTTGTAATAGCGCTTGCTCTTGTGCAGCTTCGATGTCGCCTGCGAGCAAGGCAGACACATTTAGGGCGTGAAAGGCTGCACCGATTGTGCTTCTGGTCTCCAACCGCGAAGCTGTCACGCGCAACACACAACTCAGCGCATTGGGCTTGAGCTTGCGTTCATAGTCAGCCGCGCTTGGGTGCAACACCTCAAACTGAACCCCATCCCATGCCCACGACTGCCCGCGTTCGCAGCGTTGCATCGCACCCAACTGTTGCAGCGGGTGTTCGGTCGCAATCGACGTCAACACACCGGCTTGCGGTTGCATCGCCATCACCGCAGGTGCGCCGCCACTGTGGTCGCTGTCTTGGTGGCTGATGATGATGCGGTCTAGCCGCTCTCCCCATGCACGCAGCAGCGGCACGAGCACGCGTTGGCCTGCATCGGTCTCAGCCGAGTAGCGCGGCCCTGTGTCGTAGAGCAAGCTGTGCGTGGCGGTGCGCACCAACACGGCATGGCCCTGCCCCATGTCAACCGCCACCAATTCAAACGTGCCGTGTGCTGGGCGCGGTGTTTGCCAGCTGAGCACGGGCAGCACCAAGGCCAGGCTAAACCAACGCAGCCACATGGGCACGCGCATGGCCCACACGCTCATGCCTACTAGCGCGGCTGCCCCCGCCCACAAAGGTGCAGCCGGTGCCGACCACTGCGCCCACGACACACCCGCGCACGCTTTGAGTAGCCACACTAACCCCTGCAAAGCCTCTGCCGCCACGCTCCACGCAAATGGCAACACCAGCCCTAGCATGCACAGCGGTGTGATCACCAAGGTCACCCACGGCACAGCCAGCAAGTTGGCGAGCAAGCCCACGACAGACACTTGGTGAAACAGCAGCAAGGTCAGCGGGGCCAAGCACACACTCATCAGCCACTGCTCGCGCCACATGCGTTGGGCGGCGGCCCACAGCGAACTGACAGCGACTTGGTCATGAGAACCAGAAGCAAATAACACCCCCACCGCCACAAAGCTGAGCCAAAACCCTGCCTGCATCAACGCCCACGGGTCTAGCGCCAGGACCACCGCACACACGGTCAGCCACACCTGCATCAAAGGCCAACGCAAGCCATACACGCGCAGCAGCGTGACCACCCCAAGCATCCACACCGTGCGCTGCGCGGGCACACCCCAGCCGGTGAACACCGCATACGCCAGCGCCACGATGGCGGCACATGCACTGGCAGCAATAGGTGCAGGAAGCCACAAGCTCCAAGGCTTGCGAGGCGACCACACATCGCTGCGCCGCCACAACCAGCCCACACACAGTGCCGCCAGCCACGCGAGACCCGTGATATGCAAACCCGAAATTGCCATGAGGTGCGCCACGCCCGTGGCACGAAACACATCCCAATCCGCACGCTCAATCGCCGCTTGGTCGCCCACCAACAAGGCCGCCACAACGCCCGCCATGGCGCGGTCAGACACGCGTGCATCAATGGCGCTGCGCACATGCTGACGCAGCCGCTCCACAGGGTATGCCCATGTACCGCCCAGCCACTTCGGCGGCGCATCTTTGGCTCCGTTACGCACATAGCCCGTGGCTTGCAGGCCCTGCTCCCATAGCCACAGCTCGTAATCAAAACCATGCGGGTTGATGTGGCCATGCGGCGCTTTGAGGCGCACAGCCAGTTGCCAGCGATCGCCGGGGCGCAAGTCTGCGGGCGGGGCTTGCACTTTGTCGTCACTGCCATTCAATCGGTTGCCATACCAACCCAGCAGCAACTGTGGCGGCAGCTGCACCCGTGCGCCATCGTTATCACGGGCCGACTCCACCTTGAAGCGAAACCGCGCACTGTCTTCCATGCGCTGCGGCAAGTTGGCCACGATGCCCACCACGTGCAAAGTGCGGCCTTCGATTGCGGGGTTCAGAGCGCTTTGTGCATAGTGACTGGCCCGTGCGCCTGCTTGTGCAAAAGCCAAAGTGCAGGCCAGCGCACACCAAACCACTGAATGCCAAATAGCGCTAGCTGAAGCACGCGAAAACAAAGCCAAGGCGCTGCGGACAAAAGGAAAAACATCTAGCCGCGTGAACGTAAATCCCCAAGCATCCAAGCGAGCGACGGCATACGCCAACATAAGCGCCGTCGCACCCAAACCCCAATACACCTCACCCGCCCACAACTGCGCCTGCTGCAACTGCAAAGCCGTGCCTGCGATCCAGCCTAAGGCGAAAGGTGTGATGACAGAAAACATGGCCGCATGTTCGGCCCAACATTGCGGAACGTGGGCGATGCCCACTCACAAGTTAAAAAGCCCCAGCCATTCGGCAGGGGCTTTCGCATCCAAGGGTTTGTCGGCTGGGCTTTAGCCCGAAGCAGCTTTAGAGCCGCCGCACACTTCTTTCTTCAAAGCGGCCAGATAAGTGTTGGGGCGAATTGGGTATTCGCGTGGACGCCATTCGTGCACATCGTCCGAGGCCACTTCTTTGCCTTTGCCCATTTGCTTGTCAAAGTAGCTCACAGACAGGCGGACCACGGTGTCGTTCTTGCAGTACATGCGCACGCGCAACATCATCGACTTGTAGCTCTCACCCGTGGGTGTCTTTTCAGCCTTGGGCAAGTCGGTCAACACCCAAGCAAAACGCGAGACATGCACAGGCATAACGGCTTCTTTGTCGAAGTAGTACGTGGCTTCTTCTTCTTTGACCAATTCGCTCCACTCAGCCGAAGCAGGCGCAGCCCAAGCCAAAAGGCTGGTCAACACAAAAGCAACAACAGAAAAATGGCGTGAGCGCATGGTGGGTGTCAAAGATAAAACTGAGTTGCCTAGGGTATCGGCGGGGCATCAGAAAACTTGAGCCCACCTAGGCCACCCGATACGCACCGCTTTGGCGCATCAAGCATGGCGCGTGTTTTGCTAGACAAACTATATGTCTATCCATGCCGCACTCCACCACGTCACCCATTACAGCTACGACCGACTGGTTGAGTTAGGCCCGCAGGTCATTCGCTTGCGCCCTGCCCCACACTGCCGCAGCAACGTCATTTCATATTCTCTGAAGGTCGAACCCGAGCATTTCATCAACTGGCAGCAAGACCCCTTTGCCAACTACCAAGCCCGATTGGTGTTCCCTGAAAAGACGCGTGAGTTCAAAGTCACGGTGGATTTGGTGGTGGAGATGGCGGTCTATAACCCGTTTGACTTCTTCCTCGAACCACATGCTGAAAAATTTCCTTTCAATTACGGCCTGTCATCAGCCCTTGAGCTTGCGCCGTATTTAGTCACAAGCCGTTTCACTCCCAAATTGAAAGCGTATTTCAAGACCATTGATTTCAAGGCCTTGAAGCGAGACCCCATCCGCACCATCGACTTCTTGGTGGACATCAACCGCAGGCTGCACGAAGACATCGCGTACACCATCCGCATGGAGCCCGGCGTGCAAACGCCAGAAGAAACGCTCACCCTACGCAGCGGCTCTTGCCGCGACAGCGCATGGTTACTGGTCAACCTACTACGTCACTGCGGCTTGGCAGCGCGCTTTGCCTCGGGCTACCTCATTCAGCTCGCACCCGATGTGAAGTCGCTCGACGGCCCCAGCGGCACCGAGGTGGACTTCACCGACCTGCACGCGTGGTGCGAGGTGTACCTGCCCGGCGCTGGCTGGATTGGGCTTGACCCCACCTCGGGCCTGCTGGCCGGCGAAGGCCACATTCCGCTGGCGTGCACGCCACAGCCATCAAGCGCCGCCCCAATTGAGGGTTTGATTGACGAATGCGAAGTCACGTTTGAACACGAGATGAAGGTGACGCGCGTGCTCGAATCGCCCCGCGTGACCAAGCCCTACAACGAAGACCAATGGACCGAGGTGCTGGCCTTGGGCGACGAAGTGGACCGCCGACTGCAACACGGCGACGTGCGATTGACCATGGGCGGCGAGCCCACTTATGTGGCGGTGAACGACCGCGATGCACCAGAGTGGAACACTGACGCCCTCGGCCCCACCAAACGAGGGCTGGCCACCGAACTGGTGCACAAACTGCGTGCGCAATATGGCCAAGGCGGTTTCTTGCATTTCGGCCAAGGCAAGTGGTACCCGGGCGAGCAGTTGCCACGCTGGGCGCTGGGTATTTACTGGCGCACCGACGGTCAACCCTGCTGGCACAACCCCGCCTTGTTTGCCGACGAGCGCGAGCCCAGCCACTACACCAGCGAAGACGCGCATCGCTTCATCACCAAGCTGGCCGATAAGCTCAAAGTGGGCGGCGACCACATCACCCCCGGCTTTGAAGACACGTGGTACTACCTCTGGCGCGAGCGCCGTTTGCCCGTGAACGTGGACCCGTTTGATTCCAAACTCGACGACGAGTTAGAGCGCGTGCGCCTGCGCCGCGTGTTCAGTCAAGGGCTAGAGCACACGGTGGGCTATGTGCTGCCCTTGCAACCGAATGGCGTCACAGGAACATGGAGCAGCGGCCCGTGGTTCTTCCGCGATGAACGCATGTACCTCGTGCCGGGCGACTCGCCCATGGGCTACCGACTGCCGCTCGACTCTTTGCCTTGGGTGAGCGAAGGCGACTACCCCTACACCCACGCGCAAGACCCCTTTGCCGAGCGCAAAGCCCTGCCCCACGCGGCCGCGCTGCGTGCGCAGTACGCGCACCACGCCCGTCACACGCACTACAACGCCCACCAAGTGGGCGGCGGGTTTGCGGGCGGCGGCACGGTCAGCTTGCAAGGTGGACTTGAGGATGGCATTCCCGAGTTGGGCCACCCCATGCCGAACAAACACCAGTCGGCCCACTGGATCACGCGCACCGCCATGTGCGTGGAGGTGCGCGACCCCTCGCGCGCCAACGGCCCTGCGGTCGAACGTGCGGCGATGGATGCCCCACAAGGCGTGATGTATGTGTTCATGCCGCCGCTCAGCCACCTCGAGGACTACCTCGATTTGCTCAGCGCCGTCGAAGCCACCGCCGAAGAGCTGGGCGTGCGCATCGTGCTCGAAGGCTACCCGCCGCCACGCGATGCGCGCCTGAAGGTGCTGCAAGTCACGCCCGACCCCGGCGTGATTGAGGTCAACATCCACCCCGCCCACAACTGGCTAGAGCTGGTAGAGCACACCGAGTTTTTGTACAAGGCCGCGTTTGAGTCGCGCCTGTCTGCCGAAAAGTTCATGACCGATGGCCGCCACACCGGCACAGGCGGTGGCAACCACATCGTCATGGGCGGCGCGACACCTGCGGACAGTCCGTTTTTGCGCAAGCCCGAGTTGCTGGCCTCGCTCATCCTCTACTGGCACAACCACCCGAGCTTGAGCTATTTGTTCAGCGGCATGTTCATTGGCCCCACCAGCCAAGCCCCGCGTGTGGACGAAGCGCGCAACGACCAAATTTACGAGCTCGAAATTGCGCTGCGCGAAATCCATCGCAACCGCCAAATTTATGGCGCGGACATGCCGCCGTGGCTTGTGGACCGCACTTTGCGCAACGTGCTGATTGACGTCACTGGCAACACCCACCGCAGCGAGTTTTGCATTGACAAGCTGTACTCGCCCGACTCGTCTACGGGTCGCTTGGGGCTGTTGGAGCTGCGTGCATTTGAAATGCCCCCCCACGAGCGCATGAGCATCGTGCAGCAGTTGCTGTTGCGTGCGCTGGTGGCTCGCTTTTGGGAACAGCCCTACCTCGCGCCCGCCACACGCTGGGGCACTGAGCTGCACGACCGCTTTTTGCTGCCCCACTTCGTCAAGGCCGACTTTGACGATGTGCTGACCGAGTTGGGCGACTGCGGTTTTCAGTTCGACCCCGCTTGGTTTGCGCCGCACTTTGAGTTCCGCTTTCCCCGTGTGGGCGAGCTGCACAGCCAACACATCAGCCTCACGCTGCGCAACGCGTTGGAGCCTTGGCACGTCATGGGCGAAGAAGGTTTCAGCGGCGGCACGGTGCGCTATGTGGATTCGTCGCTCGAACGCATTGAGGTGCATGTGAGCGGCCTCAACCCCAGCCGCCACACCATCACGGTCAACGGCCACGCGCTGCCCCTGCAACCCACGGGCACGGTGGGCGAATACGTGGCGGGTGTGCGCTACCGCGCGTGGTCGCCCGCGTCGGCCTTGCACCCCACGATTGGTGTGCACGCGCCGCTGACCTTTGACATCGTGGACACCTGGATGAAACGCTCGGTCGGCGGCTGCCAGTACCACGTGGCCCACCCCGGCGGGCGCAACTACGACACCTTCCCCGTCAACGCCTACGAGGCCGAAAGCCGCCGCTTGGCGCGCTTCTTCCCCATGGGCCACACGGCGGGGCAAATGGCCATTCCACCCGCGACGGTGGGCGTGGCGGCGAGCAAAGAGTTCCCCTTCACGCTCGACTTGCGGCGCGTTTGAGTGAAGCTTTAAACACCGAGGAGCAGTGAGACAATGCATGCACCGTGCAACAGACCACCTCAGCCATCTCGGGAACGCTCCCTTCACTGCGTTTGATTGACGCCGTGAAACGCATTGCGCCCCAGCCAAACAGCCAACACTTTGACGAACTGCAAGGTGAGGGCTCGCCTTGGCCAAGCTTTTTTGAACAACTCGGACAGACCGACCTCGACGAACTTGACCGCCGCACACAAACACTTGCGCGGCAAGTGCGCGACAACGGCATCACCTACAACGTCTATGCCGACCAAGGTAATCCACAACGACCATGGTCGCTTGATCTGTTTCCGCTCATCCTCAGCCCTGAGAGTTGGCAGCACATTGAAACCGGTGTGAAGCAACGGGCCTCGTTGCTAGAGCATGTCATGGCGGATGTGTATGGTCCGCAGCAGCTCATTCGCCAAGCCATGATTCCGCCCGCGTTGGTGCACGGCCACCCCGGTTACTTGCGCGCCATGCATGGCGTGGCACCAGTGGGCGGCGCACATTTGCACATCGCCGCATTTGACCTCGCGCGTGGCCCAGACGGGCAATGGGCCGTGGTGGCGCAGCGCACGCAAGCGCCATCGGGCTTGGGCTACTTGCTGGAAAACCGCTTGCTGATTTCGCGCCAATTCCCGCAAGCATTTGAGGCCATGCACATTCAGCGCTTGGCCGCCAGTTATCGCCTATGGGTGGAATCGCTCAAAGCGCACACCACCGAAGGAGCCAATGCGCATGTGGCTTTGCTCACCCCCGGCCCCTACAACGAAACATATTTTGAGCACACCTACTTGGCACGTTACTTGGGTCTGACCTTGGTGGAAGGTCATGACCTCACAGTGCGAGACGAACGCGTGTACCTGCGAACGCTGCGTGGCTTAGAGCCTGTCCATGTGCTCATCAAACGCGTGGACGATGCATTTTTAGATCCGCTGGAGTTGCGCCCTGATTCCAGCCTAGGCATCCCTGGCTTGTTGCAGGCTGTTCGTGCGGGCAATGTAGTGCTGGCCAACACACCAGGTTCAGCGTTTTTGGAGTCCCCAGCCTTGTTGGGCTTCTTGCCTGCTTTGAGCAAAAAACTCTTGGGCGAGCGCTTGCTCATGCCCGGTGTGGATTCATGGTGGTGTGGCGAACACGCTGCGTTGTCCTCCGTGTTGCCACAAATCGAGCACATGGTCATCAAGCCCACCTATGCCAAGTCCACCTTGCATGGCACGTTTGAGGCCACCTTGGGCCGATCACTCACCCAAGCGCAACGCGACGAATGGGTGGGGCGCATCACCCGTCAACCTGAGCACTACACCTTGCAAGCCTATGCACCGTTGTCGCAAATGCCCACCTGGAAAAATGCGACCGAAGGTATTGTGCCGCGCTCAGTCATGTTGCGCGTCTTTGCGTTGCGCGATGGCACAGGTCAAGGCGCAGATGCGTGGCGGGTGTTGCCTGGTGGCTTAGCTCGCTTGGCGAGTGCCGAGGCCGACATTGCTTCCATGCAACGCGGTGGCAGCAGCGCTGATGTGTGGGTGCAAACGCATGCCGACGTGGACCGCAGCAGCTTGCTACCCAAATACAACTCGGCGGCCGAATTCAAACACCGCGAGCGCATGGTCACTAGCCGCTCTGGGGAAAACTTGTATTGGCTGGGTCGCTACACAGAACGCAGCGAAAACATGGTGCGCTTGGTGCGCTTGTGCTTTGAGGCCCTGAACAGCGAAACACCAGCCTCGCACAACTTGTGGGCATGGCTGCAGCAAATGGCCCAGCGCGAAGGCTTGGTCCCTGAAGGTCTGCCCGCCACACATAGCGCCAGTGACACAGCCAGCACCGCTCACATGGGCGGTCGTCGCCGCGTGTTTGAACGTGCCCTCATCGCAGGGCTCAACGAAGGCAAGCACAGCACCAGCGTGGGCTACAACTTGCGCGCTGTGCAGCAGGCGGCCTCGTCACTGCGCGAGCGTTTGTCCACCGAGTTGTGGAATGCGATTGTGAATTGTGTCCATCAATTCAACACCGATTGCGCGCATGCGGGCACACCCGGCAAGTTCTCGGCAGTACAAGCCATGCAAGCACTCGATGCAGCCAGCGCGGCACTGGCTGGCATCACGGGCGGTCAAACCGACCGCATGACACGCGACGACGGCTGGCAATTACTCAGCATCGGTCGCCATGTGGAACGCCTAGGCTTTTTATCCTCTGCACTCGAATTGGCTGTGGAAGTCGGCGTGTTTAACAGCACAGCAGACGAATCCGACGCGTCAGAAGACAATGCCTCACACTTTGCAGCGCTGTTGTCGTTGTTTGACAGCACCATCACCTTCCACGCACAGTACCCACAAAGCCGCGAGCTCGCGCCGCTCTTGAGCCTGTTGGTGCAAGACGATGAAAATCCACGCTCGCTCGCATGGGTCGCACGCACGCTGCGTGGCCGTTTGTCCAAGCTTGCAAACACACCCATGGGGCAAGCTGACGCCTTGGCACGCTTGGTTCCGAATTTGCAAGACACCGACTTGGTTGCACTATGCACGGCCAACGACGCAGGTGTATATGCCCATTTGCGCGACTGTTTGACGCACTGCACTGAAGCAGCATGGCAAGTCTCGGACGCCATTTGCGCGCACTATTTCAACCATACCGACGATGCCGACAGCGTGGGAGCCTGACCGATGTTGCTCTACATCACCCACACCACCACATACCGCTACGACCCGCTGGTGAGCACCGCACAGCATATGGTGCATTTGCTACCACACAGTTCTGAAACACAAACTGTCAGCGAAGCCTTTTTGCACATCAGCCCCGAACCAGCCAGCCGCAAAGATGCCGTGGATGTGTACGGCAATGTGCGCACGTTCTTTTCGCTGCCTGTCGCCCACGAAGTCTTGACCATCACAGCCCACAGTGTGGTGGACACCCACTTTTTGCCCTACCCGCCTGTGCAAGCGCTAGACACACCGGCTTGGGAAAAAGTGCGCGCCCATTTTGGGTACCACGCCGGTGCGGCTTGGGATGCAGCCAACGAGTTTGTGTTTGCATCCACTTATGTGCAACCGCACCCCGACTTTGCCGAGTACGCCCGTGCGAGCTTCACCCCAGGGCGCCCCGTGTTGATCGCTGCATGTGATTTGATGCACCGCATCCACACCGAGTTCACCTACGCGTCGGCCAGCACGGATGTGAATACGCCTGCCTTGGAAGCACTCAAAAAACGCCAGGGCGTTTGCCAAGACTTCGCACACATTCTGCTGAGCTGCTTACGCACGCTGGGTTTAGCCGCTCGTTATGTGAGCGGCTATTTGGTAACCCATGTGCCAGAAGGCCAAACCCGATTGATCGGCAGCGATGCCTCACACGCCTGGGTGTCCATCTATGTGCCGGATGTGCAAGAAGACGGCACACTCGCCACCCACGGCCAATGGTTTGACCTTGACCCCACCAACGATCGCTGGGGCTTGTTGTCGCCCGGCATTGATTTTGTAACGCTGGCCATTGGTCGCGATTACGCCGATGTATCCCCCGTACGTGGCGTCATTCACGGCGGCGCAAGCCACACGCTTGAAGTTGGCGTCACCGTACAACCTGCCTCTGAGCTCAGCGCGACCCCTGATTAAAATTGCGAGCCTCACCCATCAGGACTCTTCTCATGAACGTTTACGACCAACTCCAAGCCTTGAACATCACCCTGCCCCCCGTGGCGGTGCCTGCGGCGGCCTATGTGCCATTTGTGCAAACCGGCAACTTGGTGTTTTTGAGCGGCCACATTGCCAAACAAGACGGCAAGGTGTGGGTCGGCCAACTGGGCAAGACCATGCAAACTGCCGAAGGCGCAGCCGCAGCGCGCGCCGTGGCGGTGGACCTGCTGGGCACACTGCATGCCGCCGTGGGCGACTTGAACAAGGTCAAGCGCATTGTCAAAGTCATGAGCTTGGTCAACTCCAGCCCCGACTTCACCGAACACCACTTGGTGACCAACGGTTGCAGTGAACTGATTGGCCAAGTGTTTGGCGACAAAGGCGCACACGCACGCAGCGCGTTTGGCGTGGCGCAGTTGCCGCTGGGCTCGTGCGTGGAAATTGAGTTGATCGCTGAGATCGCTTAATCGAAATCCCACATCTCATGCAGATCAAGGCGGATGAGCGCGAGCAGCTCCGCCGCCTCAAGCTGCATGCGCTGCGCGGCATGCAAGTTGTCGCTGGCCATGCGCCCAATCAGCAGCACATCGGCCAAGGTGCCCTCACCCAAGCTGTAGGCTTTGAGTGATTTGTCGGCTGCCATGCCTTGACGCTGCGCGGCTGATTTCAATTGCTCAGCCGCTTGACGCTTGTTTTGGTAGGCCGACCACAAGCCTTCAAACACCGCACTTTTTTGTTGTTCGGCCAGCACCACTTTGTCGCTGGCGGCTCGCGCCTCGGCCAAAGCCGCACTGTGGTGATGCCACCTGGCCGTGCCCGGCAAGGGCACAGAGAGCAACACGCCATTGACCGTTTCTGCGCCCCCCTTGTCGCGGCTGCTGAACACGCCCACGGTGGGGTCGGGCAAGCGCTCGCGCGAGGCGCGGTCTGCACTCAAGCGCAAACGCTCGGCCTGCAAGCGCATGAGGTTGAGTTCGTGGTTTTTGTCCACATAGGCTTGGCGCAGCTCGTTCATGCTACCGGCCATGGCGGGCAAACCAGGTGCATCGCGCAACACCGTGCCGCTGGGCAAAGCCAAGCTGGGAAAGCGACGCTGCAACACCGCTGCTGCGCTCACACGCTGCGCTTGCGCCACGGCCAAGGCCGCTTGTGTGCGCTCATGCTCGGCACTGGCCAACTCGGCATCGAGCTTGGACACCTCGCCATGCTTGAGCTGCACCTGCGTCATGCGTTGCATCTTGGAGGTGAGCTCTAGCGCGGTGCTGGCGTTTTGCTCAGCGGCCAAAGCATTGAGATAGACGAACCAAAGTTGAATCAACTCGCGCCCGCCTTCGTGCAAGGCATCGGCATAACCGAGCTCGGCATAGGCTTGGGTTTTGTCTTCGAGCGCCGAGTCCACGCCCCACTTGCCCCAAAAACGCAAAGGCGTTTCGATGCTGACTGTTTTTTCATGCCAGCGGGCACCACCACTGATTTGCTCTTGGCGATGCTGAGATGTGCCACGCACGGTGAACTCATGCGGCCCAGCCCCAACCACTTTGGCGCGGGCCAACCAGGCTTCTTTTTCGGCACGCGCCGCTTGCAAGCCAGGGCTGTTGATCAACGCCTCGCGTGCGGCCGCCTCGCTGGGCAAATACACCGACAGGACCGAGACTGACGATTGAGTCAACGCCACCGAATCTGCCGCAAACAAAGCACCGTGCAGCGTCATGCACACAGCGGCACACCAAGCACGGGATGCGATTCGCTTCATGGCTTTCTCCCTAAATGACGTTGCACAAACACAGGCCACGGGATGGCCGTGAGCTCGCCAAAGCGTTCAAACAACTTGGGCAACAGCAAGAGCGTGAGCAAGGTCGAACTCACCAAACCACCCGTCACCACAATGGCCAAGGGGCGCTGAATTTCAGAGCCAGGCCCCGTGGCAAACAGCAGCGGAATCATGCCCAGCGCGGTGATGATGGCGGTCATCAACACGGGTCGCAGTCGACGCTCGGTGCCCAAACGCACCACTTGGCTCATCGGCTCACCGTCCATCAAACGCTCGTTGAAGTGCGTGACCATCACCACCCCGTTGAGCACCGCAATGCCCAGCAAAGCAATGAAGCCCACCGAGGCAGGCACCGACAAATATTCGCCCGACACCGCCAAGGCCACCACCCCGCCGACCAAGGCAAACGGGATGTTGAGAAACACAATGACCGCTTGCACGGCGGAGCCAAAGGTAAACACCAAGATGGTGAAGATCAAGGCCATGGCCGCCGGAATGACCAACCCCAAACGCGCAGCTGCGCGCTGTTGGTTTTCAAACTGACCGCCCCATACCAAGTGCACGCCCTCAGGCAACTGCAAAGCAGCCACGGCTTTTTGGGCGTCAGCCACATAGCCCGTGAGATCGCGGCCATCGACCGACACCTGCACGCTGGCAAAACGCTGGCTTTGTTCGTGGTCGACGCGAATGGGACCATCCATCAAGCGCACCTCCGCCAGCGAGCTGACCAACCAGTTGCGACCATCCGGCGCATGCATCGCGATGTTTTTAAATGTCTCCACACTTTGCCGCGCCGCCTCTTGGCCTTTGATGACCAAGGGCACACGCACCCCGTCTTGCAGCACAACACCCAACGTCTCGCCCTCAATTTGATTTTTCAAGGCTTGCTGGAAACTCTCCACACTGAAGCCCGCTTGACCCAAGGCCGTGCGGTTCAAACTCACGGTCACGTATTGCAAGCCTTCGGCTTTGGGCGCAATCACCTCAGCGGCCCCTTCGACCTTGCGAACGGCTTCGGCGATTTGCCGTGCAGCGGTGTTGATGTGCTCAAGGTTGCTGCCAAACACTTTCACAATCACATCACCGCGAGCACCTGTGAGCATTTCAGACACGCGCATTTCAATCGGTTGTGTGAAGCCGTAGACCAAACCAGGAAATCCGTCTAACACTTCACGTAAATGGCGGATGACATCGTCCTTGTTGCCGCGCCACGTGTTTTTGGGTTGCAGAACTAAGAAGGTATCGGTCTCGTTCAAGCCCATGGGGTCCAAGCCTAATTCATCAGAGCCTGTGCGCGCTACGATAGATTTAACCTCTGGCACATTGTCCAAAATGGCTTGCTGCACACGGGTGTCCATTTCCAGCGAGGACGCCAGTGAGATGGATGGGATCTTCTGCAATTGCACCAACACATCGCCCTCGTCCAATGTGGGCATGAAGGTTTTGCCCACCAGGGTGTACAGCACCACCGCGACCACCAATGAGCCGAGTGACACACGATACAACCACTGAGCTTGGGCCCACACACGGTCACGCCAGCGCACGTATAGCGCGTGAAGTTTTTGCACCACAGGCGGCTCATGTGTGCCCTCTTCCTGCAACAGCCAAGAGGCCAAGGCGGGAATCACCGTGAATGCCATGAGCAGCGAGGACGACAACGCCATGACGATGGTGAGTGCCACTGGTACAAACAACTTTCCCTCCAAACCTTCGAGGGTGAGCAAAGGCAAGAACACCACGCCAATGATGAGCACGCCCGAAGTCACCGGCTTGACCACTTGCTCTACCGCACGCAATAAGATTTCTGTTTTGCTCAAACCGTGTTTGCCCGTGTGCGTAGCGAACGCGGCCTCGATGTTCTCGACCACCACCACCGCTGCATCGACCAACATGCCCAGCGCAATCGCCAGCCCTCCCAAGCTCATCAGGTTAGCGGTCAAACCAAACGCACGCATGAGCAAAAACGTCGAGAGCAAGGACAACGGCAAGGCCACTGCCACCACCAATGCTGCACGCATGCCGCCTAAAAATACATACAAGGTGATACACACCAAGACTGAGGCTTCGATGAGTGCGCGAATCACGGTGTTGGCCGCACGCTCCACCAATTCGCCTCGGTTGTAGAAAGTATGAACTGTCATACCTTTGGGTAATCGTGGAGCGAGCTCGGTAAGCTTGGCATCCACGGCCGTGACCAACTCCCGCGCATTCACCCCTCGCATACCCAGCACCAGCCCTTCTACAGCTTCGCCTTGTCCATCGTGGGTCACTGCGCCATACCGCGTGAGTGCACCTAGGGTGACCGTGGCCACATCATCCAACTGAACCTTGCGCTGTTGGCTGATTGGAAGACGCAGGGCTCGCAGATCGTCTAGCGTTTTCACTGCGCCCTCAACGCGCACGACCAAGGCCTCTTCGCCGGCAGTAATGCGACCTGCACCATCGTTGCTGTTGTTACTTTGCAAGGCTTCGCGCAGATCGCTCAAGCGCACGCCCAAGGTAGCCATCTTGGCGCTGTGCGGAATCACCTCAAAACTTTGGACCTCGCCGCCGAGCGAGTTGACTTCGGCCACACCGGCGATGATGCGCAACTCGGGACGAATCACCCAATCGAGTGCACGGCGACGCTCGGCCAAGCTGTAGTCCGCACCTTCGACGGTGAACATGTAGACCTCGCTCAGCGGCGTGCTGATGGGGGCCAAGCCGCCGCTCACACTGGCGGGCAAGTCGCGCATCACACCATTCAAGCGCTCGGACACTTGTTGGCGTGCCCAGTAAATGTCAACGCCTTCGTCAAAGTCAATCGTGATGTCGGCAATGCCGTATTTAGAGATGGAACGAACGATGCGTTTGTTGGGGATGCTGAGCATTTCTTGCTCAATGGGCTTGACAACCCGCTGCTCCACCTCTTCGGGTGTCATGCCAGGAATTTTGAGAATGACCTTGGCTTGCGTGGGCGAGATATCGGGGAACGCGTCAATCGGCAAGTGGAACCACGCATACACGCCAGCCAGCGCCAGCAGCAGCGCACAACCCAGCGTGAGACCACGAAATCGCAGGCTCAGACGAATGAGGTAATCAAACATCACTCGTCCTTTTGCAGCAAACCGCGCAAAGCCGCAATGCCCGACACCGCCACTTTGCGTTGAGGCGTCAAGGCGGCTTCGACAAACGCCGTGTCGTCCGACGAGGACAGCACGTTCACGGGCACGGCCTCAAAGCCTTGCTCAGTGGTGACAAACAGCCACGGCTTGCCGCGCCATTGGGTGAGTGCACGTGCGGGCACCAGCCACTGCGTATCGGGCTTGGCCGTCGCACCTTTGCCCTTGGGATGCACCGTGACCGAGACGAGCTCGCCCGCTTGCAAGCTGCCGCGTTGCGTCACACTGGCGCGGGCACGGGCAGATTGGGCCGCATCGACCGAGCGGGTCACGCCCAAGAGCTTGGCTTTGGCGTTGCGCGCTGGAATTGAAATTTCATCACCCGCTTGCATGAGCGAGGCTTTCTCGTTGGAGAGCTGCATGTCCAACTGCAGCTGGCTGCTGTCAGCCACTTTGACCAACACACTGCCCGCCTCCACACGCTGGCCCACAGTACCTGCTGTGTCCACCACCACACCGGCAATCGGCGCTTTCAAGGTGCCGGTGGCGTAGCTGGTGTTGGCGTCAAAGCGCACACCGGCAGCCGACAACTCGGCTTCGCGCGAATGCAGCTGCGCTTGTGCGGCTTCTTGCTTGGCACGACTGAGCTGCAAGCGTACGGCTGGGATGATGCCCTCGTCAAACATGGCTTGGTCGCGTTGGGCTGCGGCGCTGGCGTTTTTGTAGTCGAGTGCGGCTTCATTCAATTGACGCCGCGCGTCCCCCAGCATGGGGCTGGTGAACTGCACCAAGGGTGTACCGGCTTTCACCGTGTCGCCGACGCCCACCAACCAACGTGACACTTGGCCCGGGTACGGTGCAGATACGGCCACCTCTTTGCCGGGCGGGGCCACGACCGAGGCGGTGACCAACACAGCCCCCGCATTGGCTGCCTGTAGAGGCGCGACTTGCACGCCCAACGCCGTTTGTTGTTTGCTACTCAGCGGCAAGGCGACCGATGTCGCTGTTTGCGCCCATGCGCTCGGACTGGCCCAAGCACAAGCGAAGACAAAAAAAATAAAACGAGGAATTTGAATCACAACGGACTCCCACAGATGGAATGAAAACGGCCTCGCAACGAAGCAAGGCAACGTGACATCAAGCCATCAAAACAGGGGGAGCAAGTGTGGGAGGCCGCGATCCGAGCGCGTAGAGATGTCGCACGACACGCTTGAATGAAGCGCGCAGGTGCGAGGGTATGACTGAGGTGAGAGCGCCAGCAATGAACAACAACCAAGCGGTAGCAATGCTGATCCACTCGACATCGCTCACATCCAATTGCACTTCTCGAGGATAAGACGTCACCACGCCGACAGCAGCAGACTCGTCGTCTGCATCGTTTTGGAACGTCACTTCAGACAAATCATGCGTATGCATGACATGCGCCACATCCATGCCGTCCATGTGCAGCCCCGAAATATGTGATGCCCCGTAATGCGCATGCAAAAACGGCCCCAAGGCCAACAGCACCGTGAGTGAATATTTCAGCCAAACGCCAAAGCAACGACAAACTAAGGGAGTTTTCACACCACCATCATAGCGCTGCAACACAAGCCTTGAACTGTGCCATCGGCGTTTCTGTACTCTGACCGACAGGCGGGAATTTAGACAAATCAATCACCACCGCAGGCTGCTTACTCAGCAAAGGAAATAGAAGACTGAGATTTCTCCCGTGATCAGTTACCCAAGTTTGCAGCTCATGCTTTTTGGTGTCTTGATATTCGGCACACACGCTGTTCTTCTTGCAGCTGATCTTGTGCCCAGCAAAGCGGCGCACGCTGACATCCTCTACACCGAGCTCAATACGTGGAATGGCAAAAGGTTTGATGTCTTTCCCGCTCGTGCTGAGTTGATGGTTTTGACCAATCACCGACAACAGCATGGGCTTGCCTCGTTCACGCTTGGCCACCACCGAGCCGGTGAATGCGAATTGGGTGTATTTTTTATTGAACTTGCTGGTGTAAACATGCATCAGCGTGAGCTGGCAGCTGGGTTCCTTTTTGTTCTTCTTGGTAGGCTTGAAAGCCATGCGAGAAGCCTCCCCCGACACATCCAAAGTCTGACGCGCTGCGAAAGCAGGCTGAGCAAACACCTGCCCAATGACAAGTGCCACGCCCCCCATCCATACGAAAGGCCGACGCAGCCTAAAAGCTTGGGGCATCAATCTGCCGTGAAAATGCCGCTGACGCTGTGCAATTGATCCAAGGCCATCCCGCAACCGCGTGCCACGCAAGTCAGCGGATCTTCGGCAATCAACACGGGCAATCCTGTCTCCTCTGAAATCAAACGATCGAGGTCACGTAACAAAGCTCCACCACCTGTGAGCATGATGCCGCGCTCAGCAATGTCTGAGCTCAATTCAGGCGGTGTACTTTCTAGGGCAATTTTGACGGTGGACACCAAGTTGTTGAGTGTGTCCGTCAATGCTTCCAAAATTTCAGTAGAGCTGATGACAAAGCTTTGTGGCACGCCTTGGCTCAAGTTACGTCCCGTGATTTCCATCTCCATGACCTCCCCCGTGGGAAAGGCGCTGGCAATTTCCTTCTTGATGCGTTCTGCGGTTTGCTCACCAATGAGCATGCCAAAGTTACGACGGATGTAGTTCACGATGGCTTCGTCAAATTTATCGCCACCAATGCGAGCACTGTTTTTGTACACCATCCCCCCCAAGGAGACGATGCCCACCTCAGTGGTGCCGCCGCCAATGTCCACCACCATCGAACCACAGGGTTCGGTCACAGGCAAACCCGCGCCAATGGCTGCGGCCATGGGCTCTTCAATCAAGTACACCTCCGACGCGCCAGCCCCTAGGGCTGACTCACGAATGGCACGTCGTTCAACTTGGGTTGAGCCACAAGGCACGCAAATCACAATGCGCGGACTGGGCTTGAACAACATGTGTGGATGTGCGAGCTTGATGAAGTGTTTGAGCATCACTTCGGTCACGGTGAAATCTGCGATCACACCGTCTTTCATTGGGCGGATGGCCTCAATCCCCGATGGCACTCGCCCCAGCATGGCTTTGGCATCATTGCCGACAGCCAGCACAGAGGTCTTTCCGTTGAACTTACCTTCTTTTTTGATGACCACCACCGAAGGCTCATCCAGCACGATGCCGTCTTCCTTGGTGTAAATCAGGGTGTTAGCAGTCCCTAGGTCAATGGCAATATCGGTCGAGAAAAATTTGGTAAATCTAGAAAACAAAATAACCTCGGGCATTAGATTGGTTGCGCGAGATTATCAATAATTCAACAAAATTGGTCCATACACCTGAGGGCGTATTTATTTTGAAATTAAGCCCTAAAAATAACCCATAAGATTTCAAATAAAAAGGCGTCCGTTTGGACGCCTTGAAAAAGTAGTGCCTGATTAAGCCTTAACTGCACGCAACCCTGAGTACATGCGTGAAGCTGGGCGACTGCGTTGCTCAGCCTCTTGAGCCAATTGAGCACGAATACGATCGAATGTTGCTTTGATGCCCGTTTTTTCGTTGGACACAATTTTGAAGCGCTGCTCCACAGCAATATTTGGCGATTCGATATGAACGACTGACTTATCCAATTTAGGCTCCTGAGAACTTAGTCAGGAATCAACGCACCAGGCTTTTATCTGGTGGACAGATTTTTGAAAAAAATGAATGTCAAATCGAACACAAACACATAACTCTTTGATTTATATAGATTTCCATCATTAAAAAAATATAAAAAAACCACCCGAAGGTGGTTTTTCAAAGGCTAGAGCGATCAAAAACTCATCGAACCACCGCAATTTGATCACGTTTACCGGCTTTGAAGGTGTACAGCGTGAGGGCGCCGTTTTTGATATCGCCTTTGGCATCAAACGAAATGGTGCCTGTCACACCTTTGAAGCCGTTGGTCTTGGCCAACTCTGGCAAGTACTTGGCTGGCTCAGTCGATTTGGCACGTTGCATGGCGTCGACCATGACGTAAACAGCGTCATACACATAGGGAGAATAAAGCTTCACATCGTCGTTGAAACGTTTTTTGAATTTAGCGCTGAAGTCGTCCATGCCCTTTTTCAAAGCACCATCAACACCGCCCGCTTCGGCGCACACCACTTGACCATCCGCCATGGCATCCCCCGCCAGCTTGATCATCTCATTGGTGCAAATACCGTCACCCCCCATGAACTTGGCTTTGATGCCCAGTGACTTCATTTGCTTCATCATGGGGCCACCTACAGCGTCCATGCCGCCAAAGAAGATGATGTCGGGTTTCTTGCCTTTGAGCGTGGTCAAAATAGGCATGAAGTCGGTGGCTTTGTCGGTGGTGAATTCATGCGCCACCACGTTGCCACCAGCGGCCTTGACCGCTTTTTCAAACTCTTCCGCCACACCTTGACCGTAGGCCGTGCGGTCATCGATCACGGCGATGGTTTTGCCTTTGAGTTCATTCACCGCGTAGCGACCTAAGGTACCCCCTAAGTGGACATCGTCTGCCACCACACGGAAGGCAGTTTTGTAGCCTTGTCGTGTGTACTTTGGATTGGTCGATGATGGTGAAATTTGAGGGATGCCGGCATCGCTGTAAATCTTGGATGCAGGAATCGTAGTGCCCGAATTCAAGTGTCCAATGACACCACTGACTTTGGCGTCAACCAGTTTTTGTGCCGCTGCTGTCCCTTGCTTGGGATCGGCAGCATCGTCTTCAGCCACCAATTCGAATTTGATTTTTTTGCCATTGATGCTCACGCCCTTGGCGTTGATTTCTTCAACCGCCAAACGAGCGC
The DNA here is from genome assembly GCF_027925025.1 of Limnohabitans sp. MORI2. Taxonomy (NCBI): domain Bacteria; kingdom Pseudomonadati; phylum Pseudomonadota; class Betaproteobacteria; order Burkholderiales; family Comamonadaceae; genus Limnohabitans; species Limnohabitans sp. MORI2. The sequence continues at coordinate 1,080,075 of NZ_AP027058.1, read as the reverse complement.
CGTATTCGTTGTCTTTACCCAGATGCGCGATGGCGCCGCTCACAGGCCCAACGTGACCAATTTTCACCACTTGTTCTTGTGCCAAGGTCAAACCACTGAGGGTGGCCAATGTAGCAACGGCGGTCAACTTGAGAGAAAAATGCATGCAAAAACTCCTGAAAAAGCAGAACAGAAAAATCAGGCCGAAGTGTCCTTCAACTTCAGATCATGACGCGTGATGGAATACCCGCGATCAGCGTAGTGTTTCCAACGGGCTCGGGCTTGCTGGCGATCGTCGTCGTCCAGTGTGACCACTTCAATCGTACGTTCAAATCGTTCAAAGCCAGCGGGCACAGCAGAACCTAAGTTCAACAGCACTTGATGATGCGGCAACTCGGGGCCTCCATCAATTTGAGCAGCCAGCACGATAGGCGATGCCATCAACTGCTCTGCTGGACTGCCCGCGCGGCAATGGGCGATGAACTCCAGCGGCGCGAACGTCCAGAGCAACGTGTCTAGAGATTGCAAAGAGGTTGCAGGCCCAGTCACCACCACACGCGCGCCACTGGCAACCGCCTTGCGCAACAAGCGGCAGGCATAGGCCAATTTGTCAGGCGCGTTGAAGTGGAACGCAATCTCAGTCATCAGGCTTTGGCGCGTCGTGTCGTTTTATTCTGGTCCGCCAACAAGTACTGGAGCAACAAGCCCACGGGGCGACCTGTCGCGCCTTTGGCCGCACCGCTCTTCCAAGCCGAACCGGCGATGTCCAAATGCGCCCAAGGGTAGTCTTTGGCAAAGCGCTGCAAGAACTTTGCAGCGGTGATGGAGCCGCCATCGCGCCCTGCCACGTTGGCTACATCGGCAAAGTTGGATTTAAGACCTTCGGCGTACTCCTCGTCCAAGGGCAAGCGCCAGCAGGGGTCGAGCGCGGCTTCGCCTGCGGCAAACAAGGCATTGGCCAACTCGTCTGAAGGCGAGAACAAACCGCTGCGGATATGCCCCAGCGAGATCACGCACGCGCCAGTGAGCGTGGCGATGTCAATCACAGCGCGGGGCTTGAAACGCGCGGCGTAGGTCAAGGCGTCGCACAAAATCAAACGGCCTTCAGCGTCGGTATTCAGCACCTCAATGGTTTGGCCGCTCATACTGGTGATGACATCACCTGGCTTCAAAGCCGTACCGTCAGGCATGTTTTCGCAAGTAGGAATGAGGCCGACCACGTTGATGGCAGGCTTCAAATGCGACAAGGCCTCAAATGTGCCCAACACGCTGGCAGCGCCACACATGTCGAATTTCATTTCATCCATGCCAGGGCCTGGCTTGAGCGAAATACCGCCCGTGTCAAACGTGATGCCCTTGCCCACCAACACGGTGGGCGCTTCGGTTTTCGCAGCGCCCGTGTACTGCAACACGATGAAACGCAAAGGCTCCACCGAGCCACGCGCCACGGCGGCGAAGGAACCCATGCCGAGTTTCTCGATGTCTTTGGGGCCCAACACTTGGCATTTGATGCCAGCCTTTTTGCCCAACTCTTGCGCCACCTTGGCCAAGTGCGTGGGTGTGGCGTGGTTGGCGGGGCGATTGCCCCACTCTTTGGCCAGCGACACACCGGCCACTTGGGCCTTGGCCCATTCGAAGGCAGCTTTGGCTGCTTTGGTTTTTTCGGCGGTGGGCAAGGCCAACACCACACGTTTGAGGGTGGAGGCCTTGGCAGAGGGTTTGGTAGCGGTGTACACGTAGCTCGCATCGGCTACAGCTTGAGCAGCAGCCTGAAGACGCTGGTCTGTTGCATCTGTCAGACACACCGTCAGATGCGCCGGTTTAGCCGCCTTCACAGCATTCACTGCCGCGGTGACAGCTTTTCGAACTTGAGCGGCAGAGCCGTCAGCGGATGACACCAGCACCACGCGCGAGGCATTCACGCCCTGAGGCTGCCACACCGTCAGAAGCCTGGCTGGGCTGTCATCCAGGTCGCCACTTTTGCGGGCATTGACAATAAGTTGCGACAAAACGCTTTTGCTAGGCTTGTCCTTGGCTGATACCAAGATAATCAGCGCATCGGTTTTATGCGTGGCTGCAGCGTGTAAATCTAGGGTCTTGAGCTCGAAGTTCATAATTGCGGTTTTCCTCTGTTGCTGATGTTATTCCATTCCTCTATTCGTAAAGAGCTCGCGCGCAGTTTTGGCGCCACGCTGATCGTCTTGGTCACCATTGTGATGACCATGATGCTCATTCGCACCCTTGGGCAAGCCTCGGTCGGTAGCGTCAATCCAGCAGAGGTCACCTTGATTTTGGGCTACACCATGCTGGGGCAACTGCCCATCTTGCTCACTATGAGTCTGTTTATTTCGGCTGTTGGCACGCTTTCACGCATGTATTTAGAGAGCGAGATGGTGATCTGGCTAGCAAGCGGCAAGGGACTTCGGGCATTGGCAAGACCGATGATTCGTTTTGCTTGGCCTATGTTTTTGAGTGTGTTTGTGCTCATGCTGATCGTTTGGCCTTGGTCTAACGAAAAAATTGGCGAATTGAAAAATCGTTATGAAAAACGCGGTGACCTAGAACGCGTGGCGCCCGGTCAATTTCAAGAGTCTGCCAGCGGCCTGCGCGTGTTCTTCATTGACAAGGAAAGCATCGACAACAAGGAAGGCAAAAACGTCTTTATTTCTTCCACGGATCACAACAAACAGTCCATGACTTCCTCAAAAACCGGGCATGTTGAAATCATTGATGATGAACAATACTTGGTCCTTGAGGATGGTCAACGCGTTGAGCAGACGATTGGCAAAACTGAAATCAAAATCACGCAATTCAAGCGTTACACCACCCAACTCAACCCATCCGCAACAACGGCGGAAAAGCCTCCACTGAAAACCGTTTCTAGCTTGGATTTATTTCAAAATCCGACCCCCGGAAATTTGGGTGAGCTCGGATGGCGACTAGGCGTGGCATTTTCGGCTTTCAATGTCATCATCATTGCCCTCGCCATCACCAGCGCTAACCCGCGTGTGGGTCGTGGCGGCAACCTCGCACAAGCACTTCTTATCTTTGTGGTGTATTTCAATTTGATCAACCTAGGCCAAACTTGGGTGGGTTCGGGCAAGACTCAGCTCGCGACGTTCTTCGTGGCTTTGCATGGCGGTGTTTTCTTATTGGCCTACACATGGCTCACGGTAAGACACAACAACTGGAACTGGCGCCAGTTGCTCAAACAAGCCAGACCTTAAAGGCAGACCAACGCATGAAAACCCTGCGCAAGCTCATTCACACAGAGGTATGGATCTCTGTGGCCTTTGTCACGCTTTGCTTTGTGGCTCTGTTTTTTTTCTTTGACTTCATCGATGAGTTGCCCAATGCCGGCGGCAACAACAACATCTACCAACTCAAGCACGTGTTTGGATTTGTACTCTTATCTGTCCCCAATCACCTGTATGAGCTGCTTCCCATCACTGTGTTGATTGGCACCATTTTCGTGATGTCAAGGCTTGCACAAAGCTCTGAATTCACGATTCTTCGAACCAGTGGACTGACCCCCATCATGGCACTTCGCAGCCTACTCGGACTGGGTTTTGCGTTTGTGCTCATCACCTTTGCCGTTGGCGACTACCTCGCCCCCATCAGTGACCGATATGCACAGCTGCTCAAATCGACTTATTTAGGCACCCAACTGAAAGTTGGCCACACGGGGGCTTGGTTGAGAGAAAACACAGCTGATAAAAAAATCTTTTTAAATATCAATGAACTCTCAGGAGATGGCTCACCCAGAGACATTCGTATTTTTGAGTTCAATACATCAAACGAACTGATTGCTCTGAGCAAAGCACCGAGTGCTCAAATTGAAAACGACATCTGGACGCTCAGAAATGCTGAACGCAGCGAATTGATCAACCAAGCTGGCAAAGCACGCCTGCAAGTCACCCATCAAGAGCAACTACGTTGGCCATCTGAGATCACCAGCGAAATGATCTCTGTTGCCATTCTCAAACCCAGTCGGATGAGCACCATTGACCTGTTTCAATACATTCGGCATCTGAGCGCCAATGGACAAACCACACAGCGCTTTGAAATTGAATTTTGGAAAAAAGTGTTTTACCCACTGAGCTGCTTAGTGATGGTTGTTTTGGCACTGCCATTTGCCTACTTGCATTCACGCAGTGGCAATATTGCCAGTAACGTGTTCGGCGGAGTACTTGCAGGCATCAGCTTTTTCTTACTGAACAACGTGTTTAGTTATTTGGGAAATATCAATAATTGGCTACCCTGGTTTGCTGCCGCTGCACCTGGAATGCTCTATTCCATTGCATCACTCACAGCGTTTGGTTGGCTCGTGATACGTCAATAGGTCTTGCATGCACGCCGTCGTTTTATTTGCACATGGATCTCGCGATCCACTTTGGCACAAACCCATACAAGCGGTTGCCGAACGCATTGCTCAGCGTTCACCTGACACCCTTGTGCGTTGTGCTTATCTAGAACTCACAGAGCCAGATTTACCACATGTTGTAGACGAACTCGTCATGACAGGCGCCAACACATTACGTGTTGTGCCGATGTTTTTGGGTGTCGGCCGTCACGCACGTGAAGACTTGCCTGCATTAATCGAAGCGTTGCAAGCTAAGCACCCCTCGGTGGAAATCCTCTGCCAATCTGCGGTGGGCGAACATCACAAGTTATTAGATTTATTGGCTGATATCTCACTGGAATAAGACAAAGCTGCAAAGTAGGTCAAATGTTAGAATCACGGGTCTATTTGATCGCGTGAAAACTTATGAAAATCGCCATTGCAGGCACGGGTTATGTCGGCTTATCCAACGCAGTTTTACTAGCACAGCGTCACGAAGTTGTCGCACTCGACATCTCAGATCAACGCGTCAATGCGATCAATGCGCGTCACTCCCCCATCGATGACCGCGACATAGAAGCCTATTTGGCTGAAAAAACACTGAATTTGCGCGCCACGCTCGATCCCGTCGAAGCCTACACGGGCGCTGACTACGTGATCATTGCCACCCCCACCGATTACGACCCCCAGACCAACTACTTCAACACCCGCTCTGTTGAATCTGTTGTCGCCGATGTCAAACGCATTGCGCCCAAAGCAGTGATGGTGATCAAGTCCACCGTCCCTGTGGGTTTCACCGAAAAAACGCGAACCGACCTAGGCACCGATCAAATCATCTTCAGCCCTGAATTTTTGCGCGAAGGCAAGGCCTTGCACGACAACCTATACCCAAGCCGCATTGTGGTGGGTGAAGTATCAGAACGAGCTCGTGTGTTCGCTGGCTTGTTGCAAGAGGCCTCTCTCAAACCAGACGTACAAGTGCTCTTTACCGGCAGCACGGAAGCTGAGGCCATCAAACTGTTTGCCAACACCTACTTGGCCTTGCGCGTGGCCTACTTCAACGAACTCGACAGCTACGCAGCCTCGCACAAATTGGACACACGCCAAATCATTGACGGGGTTTGCCTCGATCCACGCATTGGCAGCCACTACAACAACCCAAGCTTTGGTTATGGTGGCTATTGCCTGCCCAAAGACACCAAGCAACTGTTGGCCAACTACAGCGATGTCCCGCAAACCTTGATTGGTGCCATCGTCAGTGCCAACAGCACACGCAAAGACTTCATTGCCGATGACATCCTGCGTCGCCAACCCACCACGGTGGGCATTTTCCGTCTCATCATGAAAGCCGGCAGCGATAACTTCCGCGCCAGCAGCATTCAAGGGGTGATGAAACGACTCAAGGCCAAGGGTGTGCGTGTTGTTGTGTACGAGCCCTTACTCACAGAGGCTGAATTTTTCAAATCCGAGGTCACCCATGATCTCGCCGCCTTCAAATCGCAATGTGATGTGATCGTGGCCAACCGTCAAACAGCAGAGCTCAATGATGTGGCAGACAAGGTCTACACGCGTGATCTGTTTGGCAGCGACTGACGCGACGCCCCCTCCTATACCGCATGCAAGCCACTTTGTCGTCGCCACCTAACGCACGTCTTTGGTTCGTGGTGGCGACACTCCTCATTGCGACGGGCGTTTTCACCCAAGGGGCTGACTGGCATCCAAGCCTGATGCTTGCGCTGAATCACGCGGCTGGGCAACTGCCCGACACACTATGGTCATGCATCACGGTGTCTGGCTTGGGATGGGCTGTTCTGATTCTGGTCAGCATCATGCATCGTGGCGATTTGGGGGCACGCATCGTGCTCACCGCTTTTGTCATCGGTGGCATCGTGACACACACACTCAAACCCTTGCTCAGCTTTCCTAGACCTGGTGCCGTATTGCCTTTGGATGTGTTGCACTTCATAGGTAACCCTGTCATCAACCATCACTCCATGCCATCCGGTCATGCGATTGCGGCGCTTTCTATGGGCACCCTTTGGGTTTGCTTGATTCGTTCGCAACAGCTTTCACGCTGGCTTGAGTGGCTGTCATGGGCGACGGTGTTGTTCATCGCTGTCTCGCGCATCGCTGTCGGCGCACATTGGCCTGCAGATGTCTTGGTCGGCTCGGGTTTAGGCTTGATGGTGGGTTGGTTCGCCTGGCGCTTCCCTTTTGCATGGCCTCGCCACAGCGCACATGCTTTCCCATGGCTTGCCGTTTTGGTTGAAGGCCTTGGCGCCCTAGCGGCCTTCACGATCAACGAAGGCATGCCATTGGCTTTGATTTGGCAAGGTGCGCTCGGCGGCATTGCGATTTTTAGCATCATGTGGCGCATTCACAGTTGGCGTTCTCTAGCCGCACCCGAAAACACCGCATGAAAAAATCACCCAAAAAATTGTGGGCATCCATCGGCGTCACACTCATTGCCATCGCGATCATGGCTTGGATGCTGCGCGCGGTCGACTGGCCCGCTGCGATCAGCGCATGGGAACGTGTACCTGTGTACATCTGGCTCATCAGCGCCATTGGTCTAGCCGCCAGCCATCTTCTACGAGCGGGTCGCGTGCGTGCTGAGTGGCGCGACACCTTAAACATGGGTTGGCGAGAAGCTTGGGGATTGATGGTTCGACACAGCTCTTGGGTTGTACTCGTGCCCATGCGCGGTGGCGAGGCCATTTATGTGTGGGTGTTGCACCGTCAAGGCGGCATTTCGCTGCGTGAAGCCAGCATCAGCTTACTACGCCTGCGCATTCAAGACATGGCAGTACTGGGCGGCTTGTCCGTAGCCTTATTTGCCCCGTTTTCTATCGAAATCAGCCTCGCACTCTCCGTGGTGATGATGGCATTGGCTATGTGGATACTGCCGCTGAGCTGGAAATGGCTGATGTACCGCATGTCTCGCAAAGAAGGCGCTGAACCTTTTCAAGCACCGCCCCCTGCTTGGGAAAGCTGGATTTACGCCATTTCGAACTGGATTCTCAAAGCATGCGCCATCGCTTGGCCACTTTGGATCATGCTGCCCATCGATTTTCGAACCGCTTTGCACGGATCCGTAGGGGGCGAGCTCGCCGCTACACTTCCCTTGCAGCCTCCAGCAGGGTTTGGACCCTATGAAGGCGGTGTTATTTTTGGCATCCAATGGACGTCCTCACTGCCTTGGCAAGACATCGCAGCCACAGCCTTGGCCGTGCATTTGCTTGCATTGGCGGTCACCGTAGGTTCAGCCACTGTGGCACGTATCCTGGGTTGGAGCCAAAAACCGTTGCATCGCCTTGACGGGGCCCAAGCCACATTTTCTCAATAAGGTTTTCACATCATGTCAGACCCCATCACACACATGCCACAGCACACCTTGTCTGTCGTTGTCCCGATGTACAACGAGCAAGAGAATGCACCTTTGCAAATCGATGCGGTGCAAGACGCGCTGAAGCACTACCCCATGCCCTGGGAAATGATCTTGGTCGATGATGGCAGCTCTGACAACACTGTGACCGCGTTGCTCAAACGCGCCAAAGAAATTGGCCCACACATCCGCGTGGTCGAACTGCGCCGCAACTTCAAACAAACCGCAGCCATGCAAGCCGGTATTGATGCGGCACGTGGTGATGTGATCGTCACCATGGACGGTGATTTGCAAAACGACCCACGCGACATCCCCAAACTCGTGGCGCGCTTGCTCAACGAAGACCTCGACATGGTGGCCGGTTGGCGCCAAAAACGCCAAGATGGCTTCATCTTGCGCAAATTTCCCTCCATGATTGCCAACACCTTGATTCGCAAAGTCTCGGGCTTGGATTTCAAAGACTTGGGCTGCAGCCTCAAAGCCTTTCGCGGTGAAGTGCTGCGCAAGGTTCGCTTGTATGGCGAAATGCACCGTTTCATTCCAGCGTGGCTGGCTACCGTCACCTCACCCCGTCGCATGGCCGAAGAGCCAGTGCGCCACCATGCACGCGTGTTGGGCGAATCCAAATACGGCATTTCGCGCACCTTCCGCGTGATCGTTGACCTGTTGGCGATGTACTTCTTCTTGCGCTTTGGCACACGCCCTGGTCACTTCTTTGGCGGCATTGGTTTGGTGTTCTCCGCCTTGGGTAGCTTGATCTTGTCGTACTTGGGGCTTCTCAAATTGTTTGGCGAACAAGTCGGTGGCCGCCCCTTGCTTTGGCTTGGCTTTTTCTCGTTATTGGCAGGTGTGCAAATGCTGACCACTGGCGTGCTGGCCGAAATCTTGATGCGCAGCTACTTTGACCAAAGTGGTGCGCGCTCGTACCACGTGATGCGCAACGACACGCCCGCGCCAAACGACGGCTGGCATCACGCACAAGCATGACCCAGCTTGGCAAGCCCTTTCGCTGGACCAGCGCGAGCTGGGTCGCCATCGCTCTGCTGAGCCTGTATTTGGTTCGCCTCGCAGGGGCACCGTTATTTGATGTGGACGAAGGGGCTTTCGCTGAGGCTTCTCGTGAAATGCTAGTGTCTGGCGATTGGGGGCACACCACGCTCAATGGCGCAGACCGTTTTGATAAACCCATCTTCATTTATTGGTGCCAAGCCGCGCTGATGACTGTGTTCGGCGCTCACGACTGGGTGGCACGCTTACCTTCTGCGTTAGCAATACTCGTGGCCACCTTTGGTGTCTGGCGGTTTGCAGCACAGCAATGGGGCCAAGCCGCAGGCCAACGCGCCGCCTTCATGCTGGGTTCTAGCTTGGGTTTGCTCGCCATTGGCCGTGCAGCCACCGCAGATGGGATGCTCAACGCTTTGCTCATTGCCACGAGCTTATGTTTATGGACCTTTACCTCCAACGGCTCTCGCACGGCACTGCGCTGGGCTTATGTGTGGTGTGGGTTAGGCTTGCTTACCAAAGGGCCTGTGGCTGTGCTCATTCCTGGCGTCACCCTGTTGATCTGGTCTTTGGTCAGCGACCGTGGTCGTACCGCCTTGAACGCCCTTTGGGAACCCAAAGGTTGGCTGCTGTTGCTGGTCATCGCCCTACCTTGGTACGTCTATGCCCTCCACCGCCATGAAATGGCATTTGTGCAAGGCTTCTTTTTGAAGCACAACGTCGAGCGCTTCACCGGCACGCTAGAGGGACACGGTGGCAATCCGCTGTACTACGTGATGGTGTTGCCGTTGCTGCTCTTGCCGTGGTCACCTTGGTGCGTGCGTTTGTTAGGCAGTGTGCGCACGCAATGGACCGATCCTTTGCAACGCTTTTTGTGGGTCTGGGTACTGTTCGTACTAGGATTTTTCTCGCTCTCTGGAACCAAGCTGCCCCATTACATGCTGTACGGCCTCACACCTTTGGTGTTGCTGATCGTGGCTCAGTCTGTCAAAAACCCAGCGTCTGCGGCTTGGCAAGCCTTGCTGTGGATTTGCACGGGACTGACCTGTGCTTTGGCATTTGCTGTGCCACACATCGTGGCTTGGGGCGCCACCACTGTCAAAGACACCTGGGTGCAGCCCTTGCTGGCGAGTGCACCTGATAGCTGGATAGTTCAAGTCGCCGCTGCGGGTGTGGCCTTGGTCGGTGCGGTGCTTGCCATCACCCGTCGTGGGGACGCATGGGCGCGGTTGATGACCTGCGTTTGGTTGGTCAGCATGCTCTGGATCGGCATCGTGATTCCTTGGCTGGGCCAAGTCCTTCAAGCACCTTTCCAAGAGGTCGCTACTTGGGCACGCCAACATCACCCCGAAGCACGCATCGTGCAGTGGCGCATGCACCAGCCCAGCTTTGCTTTTTACCTCGGCACGCCCACCACACAACAACCACCCACAGCCAGCGATTGGGTCATCGTGCGCCACGACCGCGTCGAAGGCCTGCCCATGAACCGGTATGAAACAGCCCACAGCCATCGCGGACTGTTGCTACTCAAGCCTTTGCCATGAACCGTCCCACACCTACCCTGCTTGCCATCCTTGTGATGTTGTCACTGGCCTTGCTGGGCCTGAGGATGTTTGAATTCACACTCAGCGGTGCTGGCTTGCATGTGGATGAAGCCCAGTATTGGTTGTGGTCGCGTGACCTGCAATGGGGTTATTTCTCGAAGCCTCCGGTACTTGTTGCACTCATCACCGCATCAACGGCTGTGTTTGGCAATTCACTGTTAGGCGTCAAAGCCTTGGCCATGACGTGCTGGATTCTCAGTGCCTGGGTGCTGGGCTGGTTGGCCTACCGCATGAGCGGCATGCGCACAGCCATCTATGCTGGCGGTATGTTTTCAGCCACATTAATTTCAGGCTTATTGGGCTTGAGCGTGACCACGGATGCGCCGCTGACCTTGTGCTGGGCTCTGTGCATGGTCACACTTTGGCTAGCCGCTCATGCATCTGGCGCTCGCGCCATTGGGTGGTGGATCGCCTGTGGCTTGTGCTTAGGGCTGGGCGTGCTGTCAAAGTACAGCGCCTTGGCTTTGGGCATTTCTGCCCTGTGGCTCTTGATTGCTGCACCCTCGACACAACGTCGTTCCGTCTTTTTAGGCGGCCTGCTTGCCAGCGCAGTCGCCGTGCTGGTGTTGTTGCCACACCTGGCATGGAACATCACGAACCACTGGCCTACAGCCCAACACACATTAGAAATCACCGTCCAAGAAACAGGCTCGACCGTGGCCCACGGTGCAGGCGGTTGGCGCCGTGTGTTGGCCTCTGGTCTTGAATTCTCTCTGGGACAACTGCTGATCCTGGGGCCAAGCGTGTGGTTGATGTGTTTTTGGCTTTGGCGAAAACAACGCTCTGGCACCTCTGCACCCATGAGCACCAGTCACCATGCGGGGGTCATGTGGTCTGTACGCACCTATGCTGCAGCTTTTGCACTGCCAATTTTGGGCCTCGGACTGATTCAAGCGCTCAACTCCAAAGCCCTCATCAACTGGTCTGTGCCCATGGCATTGGGCGTGTGCTTGTGGTTGGCGCATTGGGCCAATACGCAAGAGCTTTCACTGAAACGTTTCGTCTTGGCGTGCCTCACAGGTGTTGCGCTCAGCGGATTGATTGCCACGGGGGGCGACATCAAGCAATGGGTCGGTGTGCAAACCCAAGCCAACCAATCCAAGTGGGATATCTGGGGTCGCATGCGCGGTTGGGATGAGTCATTGCACGCCCTTGAACCCGCGCTTGCACCCTACCGCGAACTTCCGTGGTTGACAGGCGATCGCAGCACCTTGGTGCAAGCGGCATACAGCCTCCGCGCACTCGAACCCAAGCTCTATGCGTGGAACAGCGATGGCAGCGTGCACCACCACTTTGAATGGAAACAGCCCTGGCCCGCGAATGCCGATGCCAAAGCTGTGGTGTGGCTCAACCCCAATGCACCGCATCCACTTTTGCTCAAGCGTTACCCTCAGGCTCGCCAACTGGGCGAAGCGCAATCGGGCCGTGTGACGCTGCAAGCCTGGCTGCTTGAAACACAAGGCAGCAAGCCATGACACGTCCTCAGCGCCACGAGGTGCGCCTCTGGCTGGCTTTGAGTCTGATCTGCATCGCGGTTTACTCGGCGTTTCCAACGCTGGATTTAGCAGTCGCTCGCTGGTTTTACACACCTGCACAAGGGTTCATCGCTGACCAATGGTCTTGGGTGAGCACTTGGCACATGAGTGTGCCTTGGGTGGGACGCGCCATGCTGATGTGCAGCTTGCTGGTGTGGGTGGCGGGCCGACGTTTCATATCGCCCGCCACCCAACGCAAAGCCCTCGCCTTGACCGCCTGCCTCATCGTCGGGCTCTGGCTCATCATGCACGCGGGGTTCAAAGACCACTGGGGTCGCGCGCGCCCAAGCCAAGTCAGCGCGCTCAGTGGCACCGAAACCTACACATCCCCCTTGGTTCCTAGCTCGGGCTGCGAGCGCAATTGCTCATTCATGAGCGGTCATGCAGGCACAGGATTTGTACTCATGGGCGTTGGTGCACTTGCCACCACACGCACACGCCGACTCTGGTTGGCCATTGGCTGGACAACAGGCTTGATGCTGGGGCTCATTCGCATGGCCCAAGGCGGGCACTTTTTAGGCGATGTGCTGTTTGGCGGCTTATTGCTGTGGGGCTGCGCATGGTCTACCCGCTGGATTTATGTCCGATGGCGGGCTCGTCGCAGACTCAAAGTACAGCACTGATCCGCACCAGTTTTTGCGGGACAATCGCCGCATGAAAGTACTTCTCACTGGTTGTGCCGGCTTCATCGGCATGCATGCAGCGCAACGACTCCTCGCCCGCGGCGACGAGGTGGTTGGCATTGACAACTTCACCCCCTATTACGACCTCAAGCTCAAGCATGCGCGCATGCAGCAATTGCTGGACAAGCCCAACTTTCGCTTCATCGAAGAAGACCTGGTCAATATGGCAGCCATTGAGAACCAGCTGGGTACTTGGCGTCCCGATGCCATTCTTCACCTCGCTGCACAGCCTGGCGTGCGCTACTCCATCGACCACCCCCATGTGTATGCGCAATCCAACTTGGTCGCCTTCTTGAACATTCTTGAATGGTCTCGCCACTGGCAAGTCAAGCATCTGACGTATGCCAGCAGCTCTAGTGTGTATGGCGGCAACGAAAAACTGCCTTTCAAAGAGACGGATCCCGTTGACCACCCTGTCAGCCTGTATGCTGCCACCAAGCGCGCCAATGAGTTGATGGCGCACACCTACAGCCACTTGTACGGCACGCCCACCACAGGCTTGCGTTTCTTCACGGTGTATGGGCCTTGGGGACGCCCTGACATGGCCCCCTTTAAATTCGCAGATGCCATCATCAAAGGGCAACCGATCGAGATATACAACCACGGTCAACAAATGCGCGACTTCACCTATGTGGACGACATCGTGGAATCTACCCTGCGCGTGCTCGACCGCCCCCCCGTGGCGCAAACGTTTGCCAAAGGTCAAGAGCCGGGTTGCGCAGAGAGCTGGGCCCCTTATCGTGTGTTCAACATCGGCAACTCGGACCCCGTGCAACTCATGGACTTTGTCCACACCATTGAACAGGCCGTGGGCGTGCAAGCCAACAAAATCATGAAACCCGCGCAACCGGGCGATGTGACCGCGACTTTTGCCGACACCTCTGAACTGGACGCGCACATCGGCTTTACGCCGGCTACCCCCCTGAGCACTGGCATTGCCAAATTTGTGGCGTGGTATCGCGACTATTACAAAGCATAAAGAAACGATTAGTTAGATGATCAAGGCATAATGACGCGGCAAATCACAAAGCCACGCCATGAACCTACATCAGTTCCGTTTCGTCCAAGAAGCCGTCCGTCGCAACCTCAACCTCACCGAGGTGGCCAAGTCGCTTCACACCTCGCAGCCGGGCGTATCTAAAGCCATCATTGAGTTGGAAGAAGAGCTTGGCATCGAAATCTTCTCGCGCCACGGTAAACGCTTGAAGCGCGTGACTGAGCCAGGCCAACACGTGCTGCGCAGCATCGAAGTCATCTTGCGCGAAGTGGGTAATCTCAAACGCATTGGCGAACAGTTCAGCGCCGAGGACAGCGGCACCCTGTCCATCGCCACCACCCATACCCAAGCCCGCTACGTGTTGCCCGTTCCCGTGGCTAAGCTGCGCGAAACCTACCCTAATGTGAACATCAGCCTGCACCAAGGTGCGCCTGCCCAAGTGGCACAAATGGTGATGGACGAAGTGGCCGAGATTGGCATTGCGACCGAGTCGCTTTCTGAATACCCCGAACTCGTCACACTGCCGTGTTACGAGTGGGAACACATGTTGGTGATCCCCAAATCACACCCGCTCGCGGGCAAAGTGCGCATCACACTCGAAGACTTGGCGGCTGAACCCATCATCACCTACCACCCATCCTTCACAGGCCGCACCCGCATTGACAAAGCCTTTGCCGCCAAGAACCTGACGCCGCGCATCGCGCTGGAAGCCATTGACTCTGACGTGATCAAGACCTATGTGCGCTTAGGTTTGGGTGTGGGCATCGTGGCCGAAATGGCCGTGAAAGATGGCTTGGATGACGACCTGGTCGCTCGCCCCGCTTCGCAACTCTTTGGCAAAAACGTGGCGCGTATTGCGTTCAAACGCAGCGCCTACATTCGCCACTTTGTGTATGACTTTGCCGCGCTCTTAAGCGATCGCCTCGACCGCAACCTCATCATGAAGGCCCTCGATGGCCACCCCACTGACTTCAATATGTGAGCCCTGTGATGACCACACCGCACCTCGACACCAAGTTCCCCAAAATCGGCACCACCATTTTCACGGTCATGTCGGCATTGGCCACCGAAAAAAATGCCGTCAACCTCGGCCAAGGCTTCCCCGACTTTGATTGCGACCCCAAGCTCGTCGCCTGCGTGAACGACGCCATGACCCATGGACTCAACCAATACCCGCCCATGACGGGTGTGCCTGCGCTGCGCGAAGCCGTGGCCGACAAGATTGAGTCGCTCTACCAGCACCGCTACGACCCCACCAACGAAATCACCATCACCGCGGGTGCGACACAAGCCATCCTCAGCATCATCCTGGCTGTGGTGCGTGCGGGTGATGAGGTGATCGTGCTCGAGCCCTGCTACGACAGCTACATCCCCAACATCGACATGGCGGGCGGCGTGGCCGTGCGCGTGCCACTCACCCCCGGCACATTCCGACCTGACTTCGACAAAATTGCGGCGGCCATCACCCCCAAGACCCGCGCCATCATCGTCAACAGCCCGCACAACCCCAGCGCCACCGTGTGGACGCGCGAGGAAATGCTCAAGCTGCAAGAACTGCTCGCGCCCACCAACATCGTGCTCATCAGCGACGAGGTGTACGAGCACATGGTCTACGCGCCGCTGCAACACTTAAGCGCCTCCAGCTTCCCCGGTTTGGCCGAGCGTGCGTTCATCGTGTCGAGCTTTGGCAAAACCTTCCACGTCACCGGCTGGAAAATTGGCTATGTGGCTGCGCCTGCGGCGTACAGCGCCGAGTTCCGCAAGGTGCATCAGTTCAATGTGTTTACGGTCAACACGCCTGTGCAACACGGCTTGGCGGCGTTCCTCAAAGACCCGCAGCCTTATTTGCAACTGCCGGCGTTTTACGCCGCCAAACGCGACCTGTTTCGCCAAGGCTTGGCCAACACCAAGTTTGAGTTGTTGCCCTCAGAGGGCAGCTACTTTCAGTGCGTACGCATCGACAAATTGGGCGTACCCGAAAAAGACCTGAGCGAAGCCGACTTCTGCAAATGGCTCACCACTGAAATTGGCGTGGCTGCCATTCCTTTGTCAGCTTTTTACGCCGATGGTTTTGACCAACGTGTGGTGCGCTTTTGCTTTGCCAAAAAAGATGAAACATTAAAACTAGCGCTGAGCCGCTTGGCTCGCCTGTGAACGCAAACCTATGAAAGTTATTGTTGTTGCTAACCCCAAAGGGGGCGCTGGCAAATCCACCTTGTCCACCAACATCGCGGGCTACTTTGCCAGCCAAGGGCACACCGTCATGCTCGGCGATGCCGACACTCAACAGTCGTCCAAGCTCTGGCTCACACAACGCCCCGAGGTGCTTCCCAAAATTTCCACATGGGAATACGAAGCCGATTTGGTTCTCACCGCCAAACCGCCACAAGGCACAACGCATGTGGTGATTGATACGCCCGGTGGCATCAGCGGTTGGCGACTCAAAGAAGTCATTCTTCGGGCAGACAAAGTCATCGTGCCTGTTATGCCCAGTTTGTTTGACATGCAAGCCACACAAAACTTTTTGCTCCAACTCGTCAGCATCACTCAAGGCTTGCCTACCGACGTACGCGTCATTGGTAACCGTGTGGATGCACGCACCATCTCTGCATCGAACCTGCGTCAATTTGTCGAGTCGCTTGACGTGCAAGTGCTGAGCTATTTACGCGACACGCAGTACTACTTGCACATGGCTGCGCATGGTTTGTCCTTGTTTGACATCACGCCATCCAAAGTCGCCAAAGACTTAGAGCAATGGCAACCTATTTGCAAATGGCTCGACCAAGACTGAGGCATACAAAGTGATGCCCCTCCTCTCTCGTCGTTTGCTCTTGGGTACCGTGGTATGCACCGCACTGCCTTTGCATTTAGCAGCGCAAACACTGACACAAAACGCCAAAAAATCAGGCCATCTGGTCATCATTGGCGGTGCAGAGGATCGCCAGCAAGATCGAATCATTTTGCGCAAATTCTTAGAGCTCAGTGGCGGTCCAACGGCAAAGATTCGTTTCATCACGGCAGCCAGCGGTGTGCCCGATGCGGTATGGGCCAGCTACCAAGCTGTGTTCAGAGATTTAGGTGCACTCGACTGCGAGGTCGTGCCCATGCTGACGCGCGAAGATGCATCCAAGCCTAACGTGATCAGCCAAATTGCCAATGCGGATGGCATCTTCATCACCGGGGGGGACCAAACACGGCTCATGGCTTGCTTGTGGGAGTCGCCCGCATTTCAGGCCCTGCACCGCGCATTCTTTGTCAACGGTGCCTGTGTCGCTGGTACCAGTGCTGGGGCTGCCGTCATGTCGCGCCACATGCTGGCACAAGGCACGCCCACCGCAGCGCCACAAAAAGACACCGTATCCACTGACATTGGTCTAGGCTTTGTGGCCAACGCCATTGTTGACCAACATTTTTCACAACGTCACCGCTTGAGTCGCCTGCTCTCAGCCATTGCCCAACGTCCGGATCTTTTAGGGGTAGGCATTGACGAAGACACAGCCCTGATCATTGAACCCAATCAGTCCATCGAAATTGCGGGCAAAGGCTCTGTGACCTTGGTCGACCCTCGCCGAGCACGCACCAATCGCGAGGCCATTGAAGACGGCGACAAATTAGAAATGTTGGGGTTGCAGCTGCATGTGTTGCCCGCAGGTAGGCGCTATGTCCTGCCGCCTTTGACCAAAGCACGTAAGCCCAGCTCACCGTTTGGCGATGCCCTTGAACAACTGGCTAAACCTGGCCCTATGCGTGGTTAGCCACCACCGCGCTGCATGAACAAATCGAGGCGCCGCATGAATCGTGTGCGCACAGTCTCATCAACATCATCAAAGCGATAGTGAACCTCTAGCCTAGGCATACGCAACAGCGCGATACGTCGCTCCGGCAACACCTGCCATTGCAAATGCAAGATGCCCTCTGTTGAAGATGACTCATTTGGAATGTGGACATGGGCTTGCGTTGCTTCACAGTGCCACACATGCGCAACTAGGGCCGCATCGAGCCACTTCAGCCACTCTTGATGCGTACAGCCCATCTCGCGAACGAACTGCGCGGCGTAATGCGATTGCATCTTGTGTGAATGAGATGAACTAGCCGCCTGCAATGGGCGGCCAAATTGCCAAGGCGTCGGCCTCTTTCAAGCAAGTGCTGCCACGAACTTCTGGGGCAATGTAGTGGCCATTGACCAAGACCAAATGCACCAGCTGGGGCGGCAAAGCAAAAGGCGCCAAGATATCGAGGATCGTATCGGTCTCAGCCACCTCCAACTCCATCTGGTTGCCCACACGCGCGTGCGCTGGCAAATAGTCGGTCAGGGTGGCAAAGAGTTTGAGTGTGATTCGCATAGCACGCGCATTATGCGCGGCGGCGCGTATCGTTCGCGCCATGCCAGTGACCTTGTCCTTGCGCACATGCAAGGTAAGCCTCAACCAACAAAGTGGGATCAAGCAAGAGTTTGTCTTTCCACTCACCCAAGTGAATGCGCCCTTCTACCAAGCCGCGCATCACGCCCACATGCTCAGTCCAGCCCACACTGTTGCAACCCACCATCACATCGCCACTGAATTGCAAGCTCAGATGCTTGCCATCCGCTGTCAAAGCAACGTGTTCGCCACCGGGCACGCCTTGCCAGTGACCAAAACTCGTAGAGATCAAGCCCAAAGTGTCCAACACGTTGATTTGTGTCACACCCTTGAGCTCCGTGTGTTGCCCCACCATATTGAGTGCAGCCACACGGGCTTGCTCTGCAGCGTTGGGTTGAATGGCGCTCACGATGGTGGTCCCACTGACCTTGTCATAGGCCTCGGCGCAATCACCTGCCGCATAAATGCCAGGCACATTGGTTTGCAAACGCTCATCGGTCAGCACGCCCTGCAAGCAAGTGATGCCGGAGTCTTTGAGGAAAGCGATATTCGGTTTGACACCCGTGGCACTGATGACCAAATCAGCTTCGATTTTTTGACCGTTAGACAAACGCACCCGCAAAGGCGCATCCGTCGGAGGATCCCCCAAACCCACCGTTTGTGCCAGCTTAGACAGCACGCCCGTAGGTGCATCCTGCGTAGGCACAATGGCCTCTACCTTCGCTCCTGTGAACACCTGCACGCCTTTGGTCTCGCACCAATCGCGAATCATGCCGCCCGCCACAGGACCCATCATGCGAGGCACCATGCGGTCGCCCATTTCCACCACGCTCAGCTTGACGCCACGCGTCGCCAAGGCTTCCATGATGATGCAACCAATAAAGCCAGCACCCATTTGCAACACGCGTGCACCCGGCTTGGCCAGTTGCTGAATGGCGCGCGCGTCATCCAGCGTCCAGCAGGTATGTACCTGCGGGCTGTCAATCCCAGGAATGGGCGGTTGCACAGGCTTAGAACCCGTCGCAATCAACAAACAATCAAACGCCAAGGTTTGCCCGTTGTCCAACACCACTTCTTTTTTTGTAGGGTTCACCGATTGGGCACGCGCACGCACCAGCTCAACGCGCAATTGCGCAAAGTGGTCATCCGACTTGCGTAGGTAAGTGCCACGCTCATCGACATTGCCGATCAGCAAGTAAGGAATGGCCATGCGCGAGTACGGTGGCTCGTGCTCGTCCCCCACCACGATGATGCGGTCTTGCGGAGCGTGTTTGCGCAGCGTTTCCGCTGCAATCACGCCCGCTGGGCCGGCTCCCAAAATAACGTGCTGGCGCATGGCGTGTATCCCTTACAAACCCAAACGTTTCTTGGTGTCCGATGTGGGGCGGCCTTCGCTATCCCAACCGCGCGCAGCATAGTACTTGGGCAGCATCTCAGGCAGCTTGCTGACAATGCCTTTGCCGGGACCAGTTTTAGCAGCCTCGGTGAGCAAGCGCTTGGGCAAGGAGTCATCCGCCTTGGTAAAGCCTGCCGCGTTGTTGAACTCTCGCTCCATGTTCCAAATGCGCTCACCAATGTGGTTGAGGTGTTCCATCGTGAACTCTTCACCGCAAGCCGCTTGCACTTGCGGAGCCACATCGGCCAAAGTCCAAGCAAAGCTAGTGAAGATGCACACGCCAGCTGAGTCAAACGCCGCCGTAGCATCTTGGAAAGCTTTGACCAATTCTGGTTTGCCTTCATGCTCGGTGGGCTCTGTCTTCACGGGAATACCCAACACTTCAGACGCGATGGTGTAGCCACGCAAGTGGCAAGCACCACGGTTAGATGTGGCGTAGGCCAAGCCAATGCCTTGAATCACACGGCCATCGTAGGCAGGAAACTCTTGGCCTTTCACACTCATCGACAAATCGGGGTGACCATATTTGGCTGTGAGGCGCTTAGAACCCAAGCCAATCTCTTTACCAAAACCAATACCGCGTGCCGTCATATCGGCCAATTCGCACAGGGCTTTGGCTGAACCGAAAGGTGCCTCGGTGCCAATTTGCTCTTTGGTCAACACACCCATTTCATACAACTCCATCACCGCACCAATGGTGGCACCAAAGCTGATAGGGTCCATGCCTTCTTCGTTACAAATCAGGTTGGCGTATTGCAGAGCTTCGAGGTCATTCACGCCATTGGCGGCACCCAACGCCCAAGCCGCTTCGTATTCCAAGCCGCCTGATGCGCCCCAGTACTCGGGCTTGTTTTGCACGGAGAAATGGGTCTCGTCAATCTTGCTGATACGGCCACACGCAATCGTGCAACCAAAGCAAGCTTGATTAGTCACCAAATGCTTCTTGCCATCGGTCGCGCGGGGCGTGGCCATGGCTTCAGCCGAAATGTCTTTGGCACCTTCAAACTGCACATCACGGTGGTTGCGTGTGGGCAAAGCGCCCACTTCGTTGATGACGTTCATCAACACCTGCGTGCCAAACGTGGGCAAACCTTGGCCCGTCACACCGTTCTCGGCCAACACTTTTTTGGCTGCCTGTGTGGCCACCATAAAAGCTTTGGGGTCACGCACATTGCCAACACCCAACGTGCCGCGCACCGCGATGGCCTTGAGGTTTTTGCTACCCATCACCGTACCTACGCCAGAGCGGCCGGCGGCGCGGTGCAAATCGTTCACCACTGCAGCGTAAAGCACACCGTTCTCGCCAGACTTGCCAATGCTTGAAATGCGCAAGAGTGGGTCTTGGTGCATTTGCTTGAGCTTTTCTTCGGTCTTCCATACGCTTTGACCCCATAGGTCTGAAGCATCGCGTAACTCGGCATGGTCGTCGTTGATGTACAGATAAACCGGCTTGGCCGATTTACCTTCAAAAATCACCATATCCCAGCCAGCCATTTTCAGCTCAGCCCCCCAGTAACCACCGGAGTTTGAGCAAGCAATGGCCCCTGTGAGCGGACCTTTGGTGATGACTGTGTAGCGTCCACCTGTAGACGCCATCGTGCCTGTGAGTGGGCCTGTGGCCCAGATGATTTTGTTCTCGGGTGACAGCGGATCAACCTTGGGATCGATTTCGCTGGTGAGGTACTTTGACCCCAAACCACGAGACCCCAGATAGTCGCGTGCCCATTGCATATTGAGAGGTTCAGATTTGACGGTACCTGCCGTCAGATTGACGCGAAGAATTTTTCCAGCCCATGACATGTGTGTTCTCCTCGATCAAGCTGCAGAAGGTTGATTGCCCAGTTTGTCCGCCCACTGTTTCATGCGGTCCAAACCTGTCCAATTTGCGTCAATGAAGGTGATCGCGCCTGTGGGGCAAGCCGATGCACAAGCAGGGTCGCCACCGCACAAATCGCACTTTTGCACCTTGCCGGTTTCCTGCACGTAATTGACTGTTCCGAAGGGGCAAGCAATCGTGCACACCTTGCAACCGACACAGGTCGATTCGCTCACCACCTTGGCGCCCGTCACTTTGTCAACCGTGATCGCCTCAACAGGACATGCGTGTTGGCACCATGCCTCGTCACACTGGGTGCAGGTGTAAGGCACTTTTTTGCCGGTGTGGTGGAAGTCAAACACTTTGATGCGCGACTTGGCTGTGGCAAAGGTGCCGTAGTTCTCAAACGAACACGCCATCTCGCACTGCATGCATCCTGTGCATTTATCCGGATTGATGTGCAAAACTTTTTGCATCCCAGTCTCCTATGTATTGGTTTGCATAGGATTGTGAGAGCTTTGCACGTCAGGGCTTATCAGTGAATTCCCCTAGTACCCGAAAGGGCTTCACGCGGGTTCAGTAACTCAGCTGCTGCCAAGCCTTATCCAGCCGCTTCACACTCACCGGCTGCGGCGTGCGCAGCTCTTGCGCGAAGAAGCTCACGCGCAGCTCTTCGATTAGCCACCTGAACTCTTGCATGCGCGCATCGGTCACGCCTTTGCGCTCTGCCACGAGGCGCCAATACTTTTGCTCCAGCGGTTTGAGTTCGGCCAGTTTGGTGGCGTCGCGTGCGGCATCGGCTCTCAGTTTGTCTAGACGAAGCACCACGGCTTTGAGGTAACGCGCAAAGTGCTGCAGCTGCGTGTAGGGCGTGTCGGCGATGAAGCGTTTGCCCACCAAGCGTTGCAGCTGTTGCGCAGCATCGGCCACGCTATCGGGGCTGATTTTGGTGTCTTTCACTTTGCGGCTGGCCGCTGCAAATTCGGTCAGCACAGTGCCTGCCAAGCGGGCCACTTCATTGGCAATCAATGTCAGTCGGCCACGGCCTTCGTCAAGGCGGCGTTTGAAATCGGCCTCGCTCGTGGGCAATGGGTCAAGCAAGAACGCGCGGTCCAAAGCCACATCCAATATTTGCTGCTTGAGCTCGTCCGAGGTGCCCAAGCTCATGTACGCCACCGACATTTTTTGCAAGTCAGGCAAGTTCTTCTCAAGGTACTTGAGCGCGTCTTTGATTTGAATGGCAAACAAACGACGCAAGCCCGCACGGTGTTTGGTGGCGGCCACCTCAGGCTCGTCAAACACTTCAATGCACACAGCATCGCCCACATCCACCAGCGCAGGAAAACCAATGAGGGTTTGTTTGCCTTTGGTGATTTCCATGAGCTCAGGCAGTTCACCAAAGGACCAGCTGGTGTAACGCTGGTCCGCAGGCGCAGAAGCGGCAGAACCACCACCAGAAGGCGTTGAGCGATGCGGGGCAGCGGGTGACGATTTCTGTAAAGCATGAGGAGCCCGCTGCCCCGCATCGTTCGACGCCGCAGCACCGTCAACGCCAGCAACAGAAAGCGACCCCACACCTTTCAACGCAGCCAAAGCCTGAAACGCCCCCCGAGCCTGACTTCCCAACTCAGCCTTCAGCGCACCCAAATTGCGCCCATGCCCCAACTGCCGCCCATGCTCATCCACCACGCGAAAGTTCATGAACAAATGCGGCTGCAACATATCCAGCTTGAAGTCCGCACGCTTGATGTCCAGCTGCGTTTCAGCACGCACCAGCTTCAACAGCGCATCCGTCAACGAACCCGCGCCAAACACCTCAGTCGCACTCAAAGCCTCCGTCAAACGCGCCGCGCTTTCAGGCAATGGCACGAGTCGTGAACGCGGTTTTTGATGCAGCGTTTTCAGCAGCGCATGCACTTTTTGATTGAGCATGCCGGGTACCAACCACTCAGCGCGTTCTTCGCTCACTTGGTTCAACACAAAGAGTGGCACGGTCACGGTCAGGCCGTCTTTGGCGTCGCCAGGTTCGTGCAAGTAGTCAGCCGTGCAGTCCACACCGCCCATGCGCAATGTTTTGGGAAACGCTTGCGTGGTGATGCCCGCCGCTTGGTGGCGCATCAGCTCGTCGCGGCTCAGGCACAAAAGCTTGGGCTGGCGTTTCACTTCATCGCGGTACCAATGCTCCAGCGTGACCAAGCTGCACACATCGGCGGGCAACTGCTGGTCGTAAAACGCATAGATCAGCGCGTCGTCCACCAACACGTCTTGGCGGCGCGATTTGTGCTCTAGCTCTTCCACTTGCGCAATGAGCTTTTGGTTGGCTGCGAGGAACGGCAGCTTGGTGTCTAGCTCGCCCGCTACCAGCGCTTCACGAATGAAAATTTCACGAGCCCCCGAGGGGTCGACTTTGCTGTAGCTCACACGGCGACCGTTGTAGACCACCAAGCCGTACAGCGTGGCGCGTTCCAGCGCTTTGACCTCGCCGGCTTTCTTTTCCCAATGCGGGTCGAGCAATTGTTTTTTCAGCAGATGGCCGCCCACTTGCTCCAGCCATTGCGGCTCGATGTTGGCCAAACCTCGACCAAACAAGCGCGTGGTTTCCACCAGCTCGGCCGCCACCAGCCAACGGCCAGGCTTTTTGCGCAAGTGCGCGCCGGGGTGGCGGTAAAACTTGATGCCGCGCGCACCCAAATACGCCTCATCATCATCGAGCTTGCAACCCACGTTGCCCAACAAACCCGCCAACATCGACAGGTGCAATTGCTCGTAGCTGGCGGGCAAAGTGTTGATGCGCCATTTGTGTTCGGTCACCACCGTCAGCAGCTGGGTGTGCGTGTCACGCCACTCGCGCACGCGGCGCACGTTGATGAAGTTTTGGCGCAACAAGGCTTCGTATTGGCGGTTGCTCAGTTTGTGTTCCGAGTGCCCCGTCACACCCACCGCTGGCTTGCCAGACTTTTGTTGGCTTTGCGGCTGTTTAACTGCCAACTGGTGCTTGATGCTCGCAGGCACATGGGGCTTGCCACCGCGTGAGTTTTCAAGCCACTTCCACAAGTTGAGGTAGCCGCTGAATTCACTCTTGTCGTCATCAAACTTGGCATGTGCTTGGTCAGCGGCGGCTTGCGCTTCCAAAGGGCGGTCGCGCACGTCTTGCACGCTCAGGGCCGAGGCGATGATGAGCACTTCGTCCAAAGCGTTGCGCTCACGCGCTTCCAAAATCATGCGCCCCACGCGGGGGTCGAGCGGCAACTTGGCCAACTCGCGGCCCACGTTGGTGAGTTCGTTGTCATCGTCCACCGCGCCGAGTTCGCTGAGCAACTGGTAACCATCGGCAATCGCTTTGGGGCGCGGCGCTTCGAGGAACGGGAACTGTTCCACGTTGCCCAAGTGAAGCGACTTCATGCGCAAGATCACACCGGCCAACGATGAACGCAAAATTTCGGGGTCGGTAAATTTCGTTCTGCCGTTGAAATCCACCTCGTCGTACAAGCGGATGCAAATGCCGTTGGCCACACGGCCGCAACGGCCAGCGCGTTGGTTGGCTGCGGCTTGGCTGATGGGCTCGACCATCAACTGCTCCACTTTGCTGCGCCAGCTGTAGCGCTTGACGCGTGCCGTGCCTGCATCAATCACATAGCGAATGCCAGGCACGGTGAGCGAGGTCTCGGCCACGTTGGTGGCCAGCACGATGCGGCGGCCACTGTGGCTGTCAAACACGCGGTCTTGCTCAGCTTGCGACAGGCGTGCAAACAGCGGCAACACATCTGTCCCACGCAACACCGGGCTGTGGCTCAGGTGCGCACGCAAGTGGTCTGCTGCTTCGCGAATTTCGCGCTCGCCCGGTAAGAACACCAAGATGTCGCCTTGCTGGCTGGGGTTGCTCCACAGCTCGTCCACGCCGTCGGCTATGGCGTTGTTCAGGTCGTAGTCGCGCTTTTCTTCAAATGGGCGGTAGCGCATTTCCACCGGAAAGGTGCGGCCCGACACCATGAGCACCGGCGCTGGACATAACACCATGCCCCCACGCTCCCCCACTTCGTGTGGGTCGCTGCCCCCCGAGGGGGCTGAGCCCGTCTTGGGGCGGCCCTGCGCCGGTCTCATTGACGCAAAGTGCTGGGCAAATCGATCTGCGTCAATCGTGGCCGAGGTGACGATGATTTTCAGGTCAGGCCTGCGCGGCAAGATTTCGCGCAAATAGCCCAGAAGGAAGTCGATGTTCAGGCTGCGCTCGTGCGCCTCGTCGATGATGAGGGTGTCGTACGCTTTGAGCAGCGGGTCGGTTTGCGTCTCGGCCAGCAAAATGCCGTCGGTCATCAACTTAACCGACGCGTCTTTGCTCAAACGGTCTTGGAAGCGCACCTTGTAGCCAACCACCTCGCCCAGCGGCGTTTTGAGTTCTTCGGCTATGCGCTTGGCCACCGAGCTGGCAGCGATACGTCGGGGCTGGGTGTGGCCGATGATCTGCTTGCGCTGACCAGGCTTGGCGTTAAGACCTAGCCCCCGCCCCAAAGCCAGCGCCATCTTGGGCAGCTGCGTGGTTTTGCCCGAGCCCGTTTCGCCACACACGATGACCACTTGGTGCGCCTGCATGGCCGCCATGATTTCCTCACGTCTGGCCGAGACGGGCAACGATTCTGGAAATTCAATTTGGAAGGGAGCGGACGAAGACAAAACGGGCACAAACTTGATAGACAATTCGCAATTATCCCTGCCCGCCCTTCTCCTTGGGCGCCGAACCCTTTACCCGCAGCAAACCAGCCGCCAACCCGTCGATATGTCTGCCGTTTTTGACTTCACCTTTGTGCCTTGGTTTCGCTCGGTCGCGCCCTACATTCACATGCATCGCGGCAAGACCTTTGTCGTGGGCATCGCGGGCGAGGCCATTGCCGCAGGCAAACTGCCCAACTTGGCACAAGACTTGGCGCTCATCCAAAGCATGGGTGTGCGCATTGTGTTGGTCCATGGGTTTCGCCCACAGGTGAACGAACAACTCGCCGCCAAAGGCCATGTGCCGCAGTATTCACACGGCATGCGCATCACCGATGGCGTGGCGCTCGACTGCGCGCAAGAAGCCGCAGGCCAACTGCGCTTTGAGATTGAAGCCGCCTTTAGCCAAGCACTGCCTAACACCCCCATGGCGGGCGCTACTGTGCGCGTGATTTCGGGCAACTTCATCACCGCTCGCCCTGTGGGCATCTTGGACGGCGTGGACTTTCAACACTCAGGCCTGGTGCGCAAGGTGGATGTGGCAGGCATCACCCAAACCTTGGCAGCAGGTTCGATGGTGCTCATCTCGCCGTTTGGCTTCTCGCCCACCGGCGAAGCGTTCAATTTGACGATGGAAGAAGTCGCCACCTCAGTTGCTACTGCGCTGCAAGCCGACAAGCTGATTTTTGTCACCGAGACACCGGGCATTCGCATTCGTCCCTTGGAGCCTGCCAGCGATGACAACCCCATCGACACAGAGCTGCCCTTGGATGCGGCCAAGCAACTGCTCAAGACACTCCCCCACACCACAAACCCGTCTGACATTGCGTTTTACTTGCAACATTGCGTCAAGGCCTGCGAGACCGGCGTGGAGCGCAGCCACATCTTGCCGTTCGCCGTGGATGGTTCGCTGCTGCTCGAGGTGTACATGCATGACGGCATCGGCACCATGGTGGTGGACGAAAAACTCGAAGAGCTGCGCGAAGCCACGCACGAAGACGTTGGCGGCATCTTGCAACTGATTGAGCCGTTTGAAAATGATGGCACGTTGGTCAAGCGTGATCGCAACGAGATCGAACGAGATGTGGGCCAATACACCGTGATTGAACATGACGGCGTGATCTTCGCCTGTGCAGCACTCTATCCCTATCCCGAAGCAGAAACTGCCGAGATGGCCGCGCTCACCGTATCGCCCCAATCCCAAGGCCAAGGCGATGGCGAAAAAGTCTTGAAGCGCATCGAACAACGCGCACGCAACAAAGGCCTCAAGAGCATTTTTGTGCTGACCACACGCACCAAGCACTGGTTCTTAAAACGCGGCTTTGTGCAAGCCGACCCCGACTGGCTGCCCGAAGCGCGCAAGCGCAAATACAACTGGGACCGTAAGAGCTTGGTCTTGGTGAAGAAGCTGTAATGACAAACGGGGCTGAAAAGCCCCGTTTCTTTTTTATAAGTAAACAGTGACCACCACTGTTGCTGTTTCAGCTTAGTCCACAACGATTAGGCGCTTTAACGTAACGAACCACATCTGTGCCACTAGCAGCAACAGGAATGATCAAAAATGCCGTTCCTGCGATCTTTAAGTCCTCAACAACACGACCATCACCAGACGCATCAACACCAAGAGTAGTTGATTGCATTCCCACACCTAAAAACACACTTCCGGGCTCAGATAAGCCTGAACCAAAAGCTTTTGTGATCGTTAATGTTCCATTACTAAATATGAAATCTCTCCCTTCAAGAAACTCCCCTTGATGAATGACTTTTTCTTGGGCGATAGCCTTAACAATAAAGCTGCGTCCTGCCGACTTCACATCAATTGCTTCAACCGTGTCATGAACCAATTTAGAGTTTGGAAAAACAATTGAACTCAGGTATTTCTTACCAACGTTTTTTCCAGTTTCTGCCAAATTTAAATAACAGCCATCTAAATTTGATATTTTCTTGACTTCGCTAAATCCCAAGTCGTTCTTTGGGCGCGTCGACATGCATGCTGACAATAGCGATACAAGGAACAATGTACAAACCGTACGCATAAAAAACTCCTTGTGGCATGCGATTTTATTAATTAATTTTAATTATAAATCTCAAATGCCTAGGAATTTATCGTCCTTTTTGACCTCTACCTTTGCATCTACTGGTTCGTCATCATTCAAGTCAATGTCATCCGAAACAGGCTTTTGCAACACACGCACGACAGTGGCCAAGGCCAACAAACCCAAGCCGACAAATGCGACGAACGACCAGTTGGCAATCGACCCGCCCAAGAAAGTCCAGTCCACTTTGGAGCAATCGCCACCGCCTTTGAAAATCATCGGAATAGCGCGTTGCAACGGAAAGGTTTCAATCATGCCGTAGAAGTCGCGGCCGCACGAGACCACCTCGGGCGGGTACCACTGCAGCCAAGTTTGGCGTGCCGCAACATACGCGCCACCACCAGCCAACAACACCAGCCAGCTGCCTGCAATCAGCGCCGTCTTGCGCCCAGACAAGCCAGCACCTAGCACAGCCACTAAGGCCATGAGCACCATCACATAGCGTTGCACGATGCACATGGGGCACGGCACCAAGCCCACCACATGCTGCAAGTACATGCCAAACGACAGCAAGCCAGCACAAGTCAGCAAGATGAACAACCAAATACGACGGGGATGATCCAAAAAATTTACAAGCACAACTGTCTCCAAGGGGGCTGAGTTCGATTGTCGCTGTGAAACAATGGAGGTCTTGGCCGAAAAGCCAAAAAACCAGAGACAAGCCATGACTTTACGTACTCCACAGCTCGCCGATACCCCCCGTTTACACAACTTCGTCACCCAGCTCGATGCCCTACTCAAAAGCACCAGCGACGAAGCTGCCATTTTGGCGAGTGGCAAACCTCTGTTGGCTGAATTGGTGGCAAACGACGATTGGCTGCCAGAAGAATACGCTCAGCCCAACCCCGAGCGTTACCAACAGTTCTTGCTTTACGCCGACCCCGATGACCGTTTTTCGGTGGTGAGCTTTGTGTGGGGCCCCGGCCAAGCCACGCCCATCCACGACCACACCGTGTGGGGCATGATCGGCATGCTGCGTGGCGCTGAGCTGTGTCAGCACTTCGCCAAAACAGCACAAGGCCAATGGCAACCCAGCGGCGAACAAAGCCGCTTAGACCCAGGCCACGTCGAAGCCGTCTCACCCACCATCGGCGATGTGCACCGCGTGTGGAACGCGCTGAGCGACCAAGTCTCCATCAGCATCCATGTGTACGGTGCCAACATTGGCAAGGTCAGCCGCCATGTGTTCCATGAAGATGGCACGGTGAAAGATTTCATTTCAGGCTACAGCAATGCCAAGGCTGAAGCACCGCTTGAGTTTCCCCTCGCTCCTTACGTCCGCATTCGCGAAACCCTCTTGCAACGCCAAGAAATCGCGCTTCTCGATGTGCGCGAAGAAGACCCCTTTGCCCAGTGCCACCCGCTGTTTGCGGCCAATATTCCTCTGGGCCGAGTGGAGGCCGACGCATGGCGGCGCATTCCACGCCTCGACACCTTCGTGGTCGTGTACGACAACGGCGAAGGCTTTGCTTTGAGCGCCGCGCGTACCTTGAAGCGCATGGGCTACACCCAGGTGCATTTGCTCGACGGTGGTCTGAAAGGCTGGCAAGCCGCAGGCGGCGAAGTGTTTCGTGACGTGAACGTGCCCAGCAAATCGTTTGGCGAGTTGGTCGAATCCAAACGCCACACGCCCTCGCTCTCAGCCCAAGAAGTCAAAGCGCTGATTGACGCCAAAGCCGATGTCGTGGTGATGGACGCACGCCGTTTTGACGAATACCAAACCATGAGCATTCCCACCGGCATCAGTGTGCCAGGGGCCGAGCTGGTGTTGCGTGCGCGGGCGCTTGCGCCCAATGTCTCCACACGCATCATCGTCAACTGCGCGGGGCGCACCCGCAGCATCATTGGTACGCAGTCGCTCATCAACGCGGGCATTCCCAACCCCGTGAGCGCCCTGCGCAACGGCACGATTGGCTGGACTTTGGCTGGCCAAGAACTCGCCAAAGGCGCGAGCGAACACTTCCCCGAAGTGGACGACGCCACCCGAGCCAAAGCCGCCGCCAGTGCCTTTGCCGTGGCCATGCGCGCCGGCGTCAAGCGCGTGAACTGGGACGAGCTGCAAGCCATGCTCGCCGACGCCACACGCACCACCTACTTCTTTGATGTGCGCACGCCCGAAGAATTTGCCGCGGGCCACTTGCCCGGCGCACGCAGTGCCCCCGGTGGCCAACTGGTGCAAGAAACCGACCACCAAGCCACCGTGCGTGGCGCACGCTTGGTGCTGTGCGACACCGACGGCACACGCGCCAACATGAGCGCCTCGTGGCTCGCCCAAATGGGCTGGGAGGTCTACACCCTCAAAGAGGTAAAGCCTGAACAATTCAACGACACCACCGTGCCCACTGCACGCTTGCCCGACACCGCGCATGGGGTGAAAGGCACCGACGTAGCCAAGGTGAAGGCCTGGGTGTCTGACCGCAACAGCCACACCGTGGTGCTCGATTTCAGCACCAGCGCACAGTTTGTCAAAGGCCATATTCAAAACGCGTGGTGGGCGCTGCGCACGCAATTGCCCGAGTGCCTGAAAACCGCACACAAAGGCAACCGCTATGTGCTCACCTGCCAAGACGGCAGCGTGTCGCGCTACGCGGTGGACGAAGTCAAAGCACTCGTCAAAGACGGCATCGACGTGGTGTGGCTCGAAGGCGGCAACGCCGCATGGGCTGCTGCAGGACACGGCCTCAAAAGTGGCGACAGCCAAATGGGCTGCGAACGCATCGACCGTTACCGCCGACCCTACGAAGGCACCGACAACCCCGTGGAAGCCATGCAGGGCTACCTCGACTGGGAGTTCGGCCTCGTCGAACAACTGGGGCGCGATGGCACACATCACTTCAAGGTGATTTAAATATTGCTACAGTCTTGGCTGAAGTTTTTAACCCTCATCTCAAAGAATCACACACATGTCACGCACCGTTCAATGCATCAAACTCGGCACAGAAGCAGAGGGCCTCGATTTGCCACCCTACCCTGGTGAATTGGGCAAACGCATTTATGAAAGCGTCAGCAAGCAAGCGTGGGCCGATTGGATCAAACAACAAACCATGTTGGTGAACGAAAACCGTTTGAACTTGGCCGACCAACGCGCCCGTGAATACTTGAAACGCCAAATGGAAAAACACTTCTTTGGCGACGGCGCTGACGCTGTGCAAGGCTACGTGCCGCCCAGCGCTTAACACCGCGTGACGAGTTGGTGTCACACCCAAGCCAGCTTTGACGAGCTGGCTTTTCTTGCGTTATGGCACAGCTGGGCCATAGACGCACAGCGTCCGACCCACCTGCATGTGGTGGCACACACGGCTCTACCGCTGCAAGCCCATGCGGTGTTGCATGCCACTGCAGACCACCCCGAACTTCGACCCTTGGCCCAACAACTGGCGGAGCAATGCTGGGGCTTGTTGCCAGGAATGCACCGTTTGCGGTTTACACACGCACACGATCCCAATGCCCATTTACTGCTCACGCTGTGCGTGGGCGCACACGATGCGTGGCCCGAGTTTGCACAAGTGCTGCGTTCGCACCCAACTGGCCCTTGCCCCATACCCCACGACACAGCAGCGCTGAGCCATCGCACGGTCACCGTCATCGGTGCTGGCATTGCGGGCGCAGGCACAGCGCGTGCGCTGGCCGAGCGCGGCTGGCAAGTGACGGTCCTCGATGCCGGAGACACGCCTGCCGCTGGTGCATCAGGCTTGCCTGTGGGCGTGGTCGCCCCGCACACCTCACATGACGACAGCGGTGTGTCACGCCTCTCGCGTGCGGGCCTGCGCTACATGGCGCAAACCATGCGCCGCTTGTTGGTCGAGGGCGTGGACTGGGGCAGCACCGGCGTACGCGAACGCCGCCTGCCTGGCAAAACCCGACGCGGTGGCGTGCCCTTGAGCTGGCTGCATGAAGACGCACACACCGCGAACGACTGGACACACAAAGCCCCACCGCCAGCACCCGACGATGCGTACTGGCACCCACATGGCGCATGGCTGAGGCCTGTGCAATTGGTGCGCGCGCTGCTAGATCACCCCAACATTCACTGGCAAGGCAACGCGCATGTCGATGCGTTGAAATGCATCACAGACGAAGCAAGCCCACCCAGTCAGTGGCAAGTCTTGCAAGGCCACACTGTGCTTGCTGAATCTGCTCGCGTGGTGTTAGCCGCCGGACCAGGCTCTGCGGCGCTCATCGCCACTGCCACGACTGACGGCAGCGCACCGCGCATCAACCCGCTGCGCGGGCAAATCTCTTGGGGCTTGATGGCCGATGTGCCTGCAGGCGCGCACATGCCCGCCACACCGGTGAACGGCAACGGCAGCTTTGTGCACAACATCAGCTCGCCCAATGGCCCCGCTTGGTACACGGGGGCCACGTATGACCGCATCCATGGTGATGCTCGTTTGCTCGATGCCGACCACGCCGAAAACTTAGAACGCTTGCAGGCTTTAGAGCCAGACACAGCGGCGGCTCTCGCGCCTTTGTTTGCCACTGTGGGCACCGACAGCCCGCGCGTGCATGGCTGGGCGGGAGTGCGATGCGGCGTGCACGACCGTTTACCCATGACGGGCCGTGTGCCCGACGCGCCTGAGGGTTTGTACATGAACGCCGCCATGGGTTCGCGTGGACTCACATTGGGTTTGCTGTGCGGTGAATTGTTGGCCGCACAATGGCACGGCGAGCCGCTGCCCATCGAAGCGCGCTTGGCGAAGTTTTTAGATGCGACACGCTTTCAACCCAAAGCCTGAACACACACCACATGACACACACGACTACAGAACACACCGCCCCATCAGAAGTGAGCCTTGCCCAAGCGTTTTGGTTTTGGCTCAAACTCGGTTTCATCAGCTTTGGTGGGCCTGCAGGGCAAATTGCCATCCTTCACGAAGAGTTGGTGGAGCGTCGCCGCTGGTTGTCTGAGCGACGCTTTTTGCACGCACTCAACTACTGCATGGTGTTGCCAGGGCCTGAAGCTCAACAACTCGTCACCTACATCGGCTGGCTCATGCACAAGCGTTGGGGCGGCGTGGTGGCGGGGGCTTTGTTTGTGTTGCCGTCACTGCTCATCCTCATCGCGCTGTCTTGGGTGTACATCGCGTTTGGCGATGTGCCTTGGGTGGCGGGTTTGTTCTTTGGTATCAAGCCTGCGGTCACCGCCATCGTGGTGCAAGCGGCACATCGCATTGGCTCGCGTGCGTTGAAAAACAACGTGTTGTGGGCGATTGCCGCCGCTTCGTTTGTGGCCATCTTTGCGCTGGATGTGCCCTTCCCGTTCATCGTGGGCTTTGCAGCGGCGGTGGGGTATATCGGTGGACGTATCTCGCCACACACATTTCAAACCGGCGGTGGGCATGGTGCCTCCAACGCTTCGTACGGCCCAGCCTTGATTGATGACCACACACCCACACCTGCACACGCGCATTTCAGCTACGCAGGTTTGATGCAAGTGTTGTTGGCCGGTGCCGTATTGTGGGCCGTGCCCATGGGTGTGTTGTGCGCCGTGTTTGGGTGGGAACACAGCTTCACGCAAATGGGTTGGTTCTTCACCAAAGCGGCGTTGCTCACCTTTGGCGGCGCGTATGCCGTGCTGCCCTATGTGTACCAAGGCGCAGTCAGTCAATACGGCTGGGTGACGCCCACGCAAATGATGGATGGCTTGGCCTTGGGCGAAACCACACCTGGTCCGCTCATCATGGTGGTGGCATTTGTGGCTTTTATCGGCGGCTATGTCAAAGCGTTGCTGGGGCCTGAGAGCTTGTTTGCCGCGGGTGCATTGGCCGCTTGCTTGGTGACGTGGTTCACGTTTTTGCCGTCGTTCATCTTCATCTTGGCCGGTGGCCCGTTGGTGGAGAGCACGCACCGCAACCTCAAGTTCACTGCGCCACTCACTGCCATCACCGCTGCTGTGGTGGGCGTGGTCATCAACCTCGCCTTGTTCTTTGGCTATCACCTGCTGTGGCCCCAAGGATTTGACGGAGCATTTAATGTGCGCTCGGCCCTGATTGCTGTGGGTGCTGCCGTGATGCTTTTCAAATACAAGCGCAGCGTGATGGAAACCATTGGCGTGTGCGCCTTGGTGGGTTTGACTGTGAAGCTCATTCCACTTTGATATGCACACACTGGAACAACTGCGCAGTGGCGAACTCACAGGCATTCAGCGCCTACAACTGCGCTGCGGCTTGACCGAATTTCCGTGTGAAATTTTCGAGCTGGCCGACTCGCTGGAAATCTTAGATTTATCTGGCAACCAACTCAGCGCCCTACCCGATGACTTGCCACGCCTGCACAAGCTGCGCGTGATTTTTTGCTCCGACAACCCGTTCACCGAACTGCCCGAGGTGTTGGGCCAGTGTGCGCAGTTGAGCATGGTGGGCTTCAAAGCCAACCGCATCACGCATGTGCCTCCCAAGGCGTTGCCGCCGCTGTTGCGCTGGCTCATCTTGACTGACAACGCACTCACGAAACTGCCTGCAGAAATTGGGCAATGCACGCAGATGCAAAAGCTCATGCTGGCGGGTAACCAGCTGAGCAACTTGCCGCCCGAGTTGGCCCAGTGCACGCGCTTAGAGTTGCTGCGCATTTCGGCCAACCAATTGACTGAACTACCCAATTGGTTGCTGCACATGCCTCGCCTAACTTGGCTGGCTTTTGCGGGCAACCCTTTCACGCAAGCGCTTGAAACACAAGCCTTGACCAACGCCCCCACCCCGCAAATTGCATGGCAGCGCTTGCAAGTTCAGCAGCAGCTAGGCGAAGGTGCATCAGGCGTGATTCATCAAGCGCAGTTGCACACAGAAGAAGGCGAACAAGCTGTTGCCGTCAAACTCTTCAAAGGTGCTGTCACCAGCGATGGTTTGCCCGGTTGCGAAATGGCCGCCTGCATGCATGCAGGCACACACCCACACGTGCTGTCAGCCATGGCACGTGTGACGGCGCATCCTGATGGGCAGCAAGCGTTGGTCATGCCACTGATTGCACCTGAGTTTGGCAACCTCGCGGGGCCACCCAGTCTTGAAAGCTGCACGCGCGATGTGTATGCACCCCACAAACGCTTGAGCTGGTCTGCCACACAACGCATCGCCAAAGGCATAGCGGCAGCGGCGCATCATTTGCACACACGTGGCATCTTGCATGGCGACTTGTATGCGCACAACATCTTGCACACGCCAGAGGGCGATGCGCTGCTGAGTGACTTTGGCGCTGCCGCGTTCTTCGATGTGAACGATGCAGTACTTGCCAGCGGTTTAGAAAAGCTCGAAGTCCGCGCTCTGGGTTGCTTGCTCGAAGAGTTAGCTGCGCAGTGCGATGCACAGCAAGCCAGTGTGATTCAACTCAAAGCACTGGCGCATCAGTGCTTGGTCGACACCCCTGCCAAGCGCCCTAGTTTGGCCGAGGTTTGTACGGCATTAGAAGGCTAAGCGCCTTAACGGCTCAAAGCCCCACCACCCGACCATCGCGACGTGAGATCGCGATGATGGATGAACGAGGCACAGCATCGCCGCCTTGCGGAAAGTGTGACGGGGCCAGCTTCTCGCCCGGGTGTTGAATGCCGACAAACATCGTCTTTTGATCGGGCGTGAAGGCAATGCCCGTGATCTCGCAAGCCACAGGCCCCACCAAGAAACGTTTGATCTCGCCCGTCACAGGGTTGGCGCACAACATTTGGTTGTTGCCCATGCCTGCAAAGTCTTTGGCGTTGCTGTAGTCGCCATCGGTTTGAATCCACAAGCGGCCATCTCGGTCAAACGCCAAACCGTCGGGGCTGTTGAACATGTTCTCTGCCGTGATGTTGGCTGAGCCTGCGTAAGCGTCTTTGTGCAATGCGGGGTTGCCTGCCAATGCGAAGATGTCCCAGGTGAAGGTGTGGGCCGTGTGGTCGTTGCCCTTGGGCGTCCAACGCACGATTTGGCCGTACACGTTTTTGGGGCGCGGATTAGGGCCGTTCACGGCTTGGTTGGGTTTCACACCACGGTCGCTGTTGTTGGTGAGGGTCACGTACACCTGTGCTTGGGTGGGGTGCGCGGCAATCCACTCGGGGCGGTCCATCGTGGTAGCCCCTACCACTGTGGCGGCCAAACGGGTGTGTACCAACACATCGGCTTGGTCTTTGAAACCCGCGTCTGTGGTCAGCCCGTTCTTGCCGTGCGTGAGTTCCAACCATTCGCCCTCGCCTTCTGCTTTACCATCGACTGCGGCAAAGCGCGCGACATACAAAGTGCCTTCGTCCAGCAAGTCGCGATTCGCTTTCGGGTTTTTAGCGTCGAATTTTTTGGCAGACACAAATTTGTAAATGTGCTCGCCCTTCTCATCGTCGCCCATGTAGACCACCACATGCCCGTCTGCGTTCACCACCACCTCGGCGTTTTCGTGTTTCACACGGCCCAAGGCGGTGCGCTTGATGGGGGTACTGGTGAGGTCCATCGGGTCAATCTCGACCACCCAGCCGAAACGATTGGGCTCATTCGGGTTCTTGGCCAAGTCAAAGCGCTCATCGAACGGGTGCCAGTTGATGCCCGCACCTTTGGCGCTGATGCCGTAGCGTTTGAACGCTGCGTTGTCAGGCAAGCTCTCAGCGCTGCCAAAGTAGCCATTGAAGTTTTCTTCGCACGTGAGGTAAGTGCCCCAAGGCGTGCGGCCATTCGCGCAGTTGTTGAATGTACCCAAGGCCACCGTGCCACTCGGGTCGGCTTGCGTTTTGAGTAACGCGCTGCCCGCCGCCGGACCGCTCAAACGCATCTCGGTGTTAGCAGTGATGCGGCGATTCAAACGTGCATTGGGCTGAACTTTCCAAACACCGGCCACACGGCGCACTTCAAACACGCTCACACCGTGCGCAGCTTGGGCTTTGCGGGTGTCTTCTAAGCTGCTGCAGCGCCCATTGGCAAATAGGTATTCGTAATTGGCGTATTCGTTGTTGACGGCAATCACACCATGGTCTGCGCCCAAGCAGAAAAAACTCATGCCATCGTTGTTGTCGCCGATGGATAAGGCTTGGCTTGCGGCTGTACCGCGTGTTTCGGGATCAAACGCACGCCCACCTGGCAAGATCGCATCGCCCCATGATGCCAACACGCGCCACTGGTACCCCGCTGGCACGCTGACCGTATCCAAAGAATTAGCGGCAATCGGGGCAAAGCCAATGGCAGGTCCGATACGCTTTGATGCCGCACCCTGTGCCGCCTGGGCCAAACTCTGACCACCCAAAAACAAACCAAGCCCAGCCCCCGCTGCACCGAGCCAATGACGGCGGCTGAGAGCGGCATCCACCATGCGACTGAAATCAGTTTCATCAGGACGGGGGTGGTTGCGTTGGTCGTTTTCATCAAAGGTATTCATCACAGCCTCATAGTCAAGAAATGAAGCGCACTTTAAGCACCCTTCGTGACAGTGCTGTGACATATTTTTGTCACAAATAAACAGTAATATTGTTTTATGAAACATGGCACACTCCTGGCAGCGATTGATTTAGGTTCGAACAGCTTTCGTCTTGAAATTGGGCGTTATGACCACGGTCAAATTCAGCGTGTCGCCTACCTCAAAGAGACGGTACGCCAAGGCAATGGCTTGGACGAAAACCGCAACCTCACCGACGAGGCCATGCAACGCGGCTGGGACTGCCTAGCCCGCTTTGCCGAACGTGTGTCTGGTTTTAAAAAATCACAAGTGCGTGCCGTCGCCACCCAAACTTTGCGTGAAGCCAAAAACCGCGATGTGTTTTTGAAAAAAGGCTGCGAAATATTGGGCTTCCCGATTGAGGTAATTGCAGGCACCGAAGAAGCGCGCTTGATTTACCAAGGTGTGGCCCACATGCTGCCCAGCAACCAAGACCACCGATTGGTCATTGACATTGGCGGTCGCTCCACAGAACTCGTATTGGGCCAAGGGCTAGAAGCCACTAAAACTGCCTCGTTCCGCGTGGGCAGCGTGGCATGGTCGATGAAATATTTCCCCACCAGCGAATTCACCGAACAAGCGTTTTACCGCGCTGAAATTGCCACACAAGCGGTGCTGGAAGAAGCCCTCTCCACCTACCCACGACACGCGTGGAGCAAAGCCTATGGCGCATCTGGCACTGTGGGTGCTGTGGCCGACATCTTAGCGTTGGCTGGATTTCCTGAACGTCAGATCACCCTCGATGGGTTGGATTGGTTGGTGAAGTGCTTGGTTCGCGCGGGGCATGCCAGCAAAGTGCAATTGGAAGGCCTCAAAGAAGACCGACGCGCGGTCATTGGCGGTGGCGTGAGCGTGCTGCGTGCTTTGATGACGCTGCTGAAAATCGACACCCTGCATGTGGCGCAAGGAGCCCTGCGCCATGGCGTGTTGTTTGAGATGGTGGAACGTGAAGACCACAACACAGACACGCGTGATTTGTCGATCCAACGTTTGGCGGTGAAGTTTGCGGTCGACTCGGCGCAAGGCCAACGCGTTGGGCGTGTGGCCGCCCATCTGTTGCAGCACATGTATGTGGAGGCTCAAAACAGCGAAGCCGAAACACTGGAGCGCCTTTGCCGCAAACTGAGTTGGGCCGCACAGCTGCACGAAGTGGGTGTAGCCATCTCCCACAGCGACTACCACAAGCACGGCTCTTACATCTTGGACAACGCCGATCTACTGGGGTTTGGCATGCCCGAGTTGCACCGATTGGGCTTGCTCATCCTCGGACAACGCGGCAAACTGAAAAAATTAGAAGACGAATTACAGGACGATGAATTTGCCAAGATGCTCATGGCGTTGCGTGTCAGCCTGATTTTGTGCCATGCACGCAAAGACCCCGCCTATCAAGCACTACGCCTGAATTGCGACACACACAAGCGGCGCATTCACTTGCATGCACATGAATCGTGGACACAAGAGTTTCCACAGTCCGCGCATTTGCTGAAGCAAGAAAGCACCGCTTGGGCCAAAGCACCATGGTCTTTTGAGTTTGTGACAAAACCATGACATATATGACACTAGGTGGTTTGATTTAAACGGTATAAACTGTTTACTCTTTTTTTGAATCTCAAGGAATCAACAGTGAGTACAACTGCTCAAAAAACCATCGTTCAAGCTGCCGTTAAATCACGTGCAACCACAAAAACTCCAGGCCAAAAACCAGCCGCTAAAAAATCTGTGGTCAAAAAGGTCGCTGCCAAACCAGTTCGCAAAACAACAACGACCAAAGCACCTGTCAAAGCCGCTCCAGCCAAGCCCACCAAACCTGTGAAAGCAGAGAAGCCTGCCAAGGTTAAAAAACCAAAGTTGGTGCGCGACAGCTTCACCATACCTAAGGATGAATACGTGGTCATCGACAGCCTCAAAACCCGTGCAGGCAAGCTCGGTCAAGCGGTCAAGAAAAGCGAACTGTTACGTGCAGGCGTCAAAGCCCTCGCCGCCATGAGCGACATTCAGTTCAAAGCTGCCTTGAGCAACGTACCAACCATCAAGACCGGTCGTCCCAAGAGTTCGAAGTAAGTTCTGGGCAGGCGACGGTCAGCAACACCGTTTGGGGTTGACCGTCGCGTATGCGGGTGCGCAGCCACCACACACCGCCCTTGCGCACAGGGCATGTGTGCTCTTGCATACCCAAGAGCTTGGCCACCAGTTGACCCAAATAAGGTTGGTGCCCCACCAGCAACACAGATCCTTTCAACTGAGGACCTGTCTCAGGACTCCACTTCAGCAGAGTCAACACATCGTCGACTGAGGTTTCTGGCACCAGCTCATCACGTAGTTTGAATTTTCGTCCCAACGGGGCTACGGTTTGCTGAGTTCGCCTCGCAGGGCTCACCAACACACGGGTTCCCTCTGGTAGGTGACGGTCTAACCAAGCAGCCATGCGCATGGCTTGTCGCTCGCCTTTTCGAGTGAGTGAGCGTGACAAGTCATCACCACCCTCGGGCGCCACTTCAGCTTCTGCATGACGCCACAAAATCAAATCCATGCTCGACCTCTCATGGTTTTGTCGCGTATAACGCCATCAACGCGGCTTGCGCCCCGTGAAGTGGCACAGGAACGGTTGTTTGCGCTGCTTTTCTGGTGGCACGCTTGGGCTTGGCAGCCTGCACGCGGGTGTACTCGCCATCCGCATTCAATTGCCACGCATCCACGTTGTCATGCAAATAGGCCACCAAACATTCATCAATCACGCGCTGGCGAATGGCTGCATCTTCAACAGGCCACGCGACCTCCACTCTGCGCAGCATGTTACGGTTCATCCAATCGGCACTCGATAAATACAAAGATTCATCGTTGCCCGTACGGAAGTAAAACACGCGTGAGTGTTCCAAGAAGCGACCAATGATGGAACGCACACGGATGTTGCTTGCCACACCCGGGCGTTGCGCAGGCAACATGCAAGCGCCACGGATGATGAGGTCAATTTGCACCCCCGCTTGCCCCGCGTGAACCAACGCCTCCATCAGCTTTTCATCGGTGAGCGTGTTCATCTTCAAGATGATGCGGCTGGCCACCCCTTGCGCGGCAGCGTGGGCTGTTTTCTCTACTTTGTCGATCAAGCTGCGTTGCAGTTGGAACGGCGCAATCATCAGCTTGTTCAAGCGTGGAATCTTGCTTTGGTTAGCCAACAAATTGAACACACTTTCCACATCTTGCGTGAGCTTCGGGTCACAGGTGATGTGGCTCAAATCGGTGTAGAGCTTGGCCGTGCGTGGGTTGTAGTTACCGGTGGACAAGTGCGCGTAGCGACGAATGCTGCGCCCCTCTCGGCGTGTGACCAACAGCATCTTGGCATGCGTTTTTAACCCCACCACACCGTACACCACCTGCGCCCCAATGTATTCCAGCTTCTCAGCCCAGTTGATGTTGGCCTCTTCGTCAAAGCGAGCTTTGAGCTCCACCACCACCGTCACTTCTTTGCCCCGTTGCACCGCTTCTCGTAGCAGCTCCATCAACACCGAATCTGCGCCGGTGCGGTAAATGGTCTGCTTGATGGCCAACACATGCGGGTCACGCACAGCTTCACGCAAAAACGCCAACACACCATCAAAGCTCTCGTAGGGTTGGTGAATCATCACATCGCCCTGTTGCAAGCGATCAAAGATAGAACCATTCGTCACCATCTGCTGCGGATAGCTGGCGGTGTAACGCGGGAACAACCACTTGGGGTTATCCACCAAATCAATCAATTGGTTCAAACGCACCAAATTCACAGGGCCGTGCACACGGTACAGCGCGGAATGCGGCAGCTCAAACTGCTGCAACAAGAATTCCGACAAATATTCAGAGCAACCTGAAGACACTTCCAAGCGCACAGCTTGTCCGTAATTGCGATGCACCAAACCTTGCCGCAACGCGGTGCGCAAGTTTTTCACATCTTCTTCGTCCACCGACAAATCGGAATGGCGCGTCACACGAAATTGGGAGAACTGCCCAACGTCGCGCCCCGGAAAAAGGTCTTTCAAATGCGCACGAATCACGCTGGAGATGGACACAAACAACTGTCGCTTGCCACATAACTTTTCAGGCAAGGCGATCAAGCGGGGCAAGCTGCGAGGCACTTTGACAATTGCAATTTCGTTGTCTCGCCCAAACGCGTCTTTGCCTGACAAACGCACGATGAAGTTGAGCGACTTGTTAGCCACCTGAGGAAAAGGGTGCGCAGGGTCTAAGCCCACTGGCAACAACAAGGGACGCACTTCGCGTTCGAAAAATGTTTTCACCCATTGGTGTTGCGCCAAGGTACGCTCACCGTGCGACAAGATGCGCACCCCCTCTTTGGCAAAGGCCGGCATCAACACATCGTTGTAGAGCGCATATTGCTCATCGACCAAAGCATGAGCAACTTTGCTTAGCGAATGTTGGGCATGTGCACCTGCAGCGTCCAAAGGCGCTTTGGGGTGCTCGACGCTGTTGTGCAGCGCTGCACGCACTTCAAAAAACTCATCCAAGTTGGACGACACGATGCACAGGTAGCGCAGACGCTCTAACAGCGGCACATCATCGCGCTTGGCCCAATCGAGGACACGTGCGTTGAACGCGAGCAAACTCAAGTCACGGTCTAACCACGCAACGTGTGAGGCTTTGTATGTATGCAACTCTTTGCTTGCGGAACCGATCGTCATCTATGCACCTATCTAAGTACAACTAAGTTTGCCGCCTCATCATGACAAACGTGTGACATTTATGACGGTTAACTTAATTCACATACACACTGGTCGCAAACCGTATGGATGCAATTAGCAAATATGACACCCAAGAAATATTTGCCACAGCCAATAAGGCAAGCCCTAGCAAAGTCAACCTATTTCCAATCGCTCGCTTTTTAAATGCCAACTCGCCGTCGTTTATGCCTTTCGTATGGAAGTGAATCCCTGCAATCAAGAAAACGCTCAAGCCAGCAATCATCCACCACGGAAATCCATTGAGTTCTAAAGTCGCCATCATCATCAAACCTAAAGGCACATTTTCAAAAAAATGTTCCTCCATCTGATGGGCCGACCATTTAATGAGAATCAATGTCAGCAGACCAGAAAAAATTGCAGTTGTGAAAAGCACTCATACCTCCAAATCATGCCGAGAAAAAACTCAGTAGGCTTGTAAGGTATGACAGGGTGATGACACTGCTCACCGCCTCTTAAATCTTACGAAACAACGCCTCACCCATTCTTAGACGGACACCGTTTTCTATGCCTTCAACCAACGCAAAGCCTGGAGGCAAAAACATCAGGATGGTTGATCCGTGCTCAAACCACCCTATTTCTTGTCCCTTGATG
Source organism: Limnohabitans sp. MORI2 (assembly GCF_027925025.1). NCBI lineage: Bacteria > Pseudomonadati > Pseudomonadota > Betaproteobacteria > Burkholderiales > Comamonadaceae > Limnohabitans > Limnohabitans sp. MORI2. Next base: position 1,037,470 of record NZ_AP027058.1, on the reverse strand, counting down.
TAATCAACATCGCAGTGAATTTCATTCGGACCTCGATAGCGCAAATTCAACAACACATCTACCGCGTGGAATCGCATACTTGCCACTAGAACAGCCGCCACTGGCACCAGCAAAAACTGCAATCCTTGCAGGGTCTGCATTTGCAATACCGCTCGTTCGTTCTTGCAAAACAACTCTCTCACCCGGCTCAATGCTATGGGGTTCACATTCCATGTATCGCCAGAAATATAGGTCACATGATTCAAATGCGCGTCACACGGCGCATGAAATCGGTGGTACATGCTGCTGGTCAAACGCATCGTCACAAACGCACCGCCTTCTAACAATTGGGGCCATCTCTGCACCAATTCTGGAGAGCTAAGCAAGCTGCTCAAGCTGTAGGGAAACCCTTTGGCTTGAAAGACTATGCCATCTCGAATTTCACCGCACGCTCCCACGATGCAATCGCACGGAGACGTCATCACATCGGGGCTGGCATCTATCGGACGTAAACCGGGCTTTAGTTCACGCGTGAAGCACGCATGCAAGCTGTCGAAGGTTTGTTGCTTGGCTTCCGTCAAATCCAGATCTGTGAACCAGCTCCACACAGCAATGGAGCCTTTGACGATCCATGGGTGACGCAACTGGCTCCACCACCCCATCAACCGTGTCAATGTGATGCGAGGAATGCGGTTGGTCAACAAAAAATTCAAATCTTCTTGCAAAAACCAAGTTTGAAATTTATTTCGAATCTTCATCGTCTTGTCACTTAATCTGAATACAACGGTGTGTCTCTTACACAAGGAAATCAACTGTGAACACCACTTGGATGAGTTTGGGCGCACTAGCGGCATTGGTGCCCACTGCGTACCAACGTTTGCAACTCTCACGCGCCAAGCATCGATCGCTGGCAGGACACTCGCGTATGGCTAAGCGTTTGGCGCGTTTGCTACCCGGCTACCATTTTGATGATCAAATGTTCTTTAAATGTGACAACGCGCCATTTGATGTTGCGAATTCGCGTCGCCAGGCATTTTTTAAACTCGCAGAGGTTCTCAAAGCGCGCCACCCGTTGAGCATTCAAGCTACGGCAGCGGCGCGAGAAACCATCTCGGACATGCAATTCATTTCGGCATACCGTGTGCCGTTTCAATTCAGCCTCTTGGTGCAAGAACACCTGAAGGTTGGTTCGTTCTTTCAATCTGCCACGGGTGTGTTTGTCACCGATTTGGATGGTCAATCGTTTTATGACCTGACCGGCTCTTATGGCGTCAACGTGTTCGGTGCTGATTTTTATAAAAAGACCATGGCAGAGGGCCTTGCCAAAACACAAACCTTAGGCCCCACCCTGGGGGCTTACCATCCATGTGTGGCAAGCAACGCAGAACGGCTAAAAAAAATTTCCGGCATGGACGAAGTGTCATTTCACATGTCAGGCACAGAGGCGGTCATGCAGGCTGTGCGACTGGCGCGTTACCACACCAAACGTAAAAACATTGTGCGCTTTTGTGGCGCGTACCACGGATGGTGGGAGGATGTACAGCCAGGACCTGGCAACCCAATGCCTCCTCGAGAAACCTACACACTCAGCGACATGAGTGAACGAAGCTTAGATGTCATTCGTCAACGTAAAGACATTGCCTGTGTGTTAGTGAACCCCTTACAAGCCTTGCACCCCAACAGCAACGCCCCTGGAGACAGCACGTTGGTAGACGGCAGCCGAAAAGCGGCATACGACCGACAAGCCTACACAACATGGCTCCACAAATTACGCCAAGCATGCACCGAAAATGGTGTGGTGCTGATTTTTGATGAGGTGTTCTTAGGCTTTCGTTTAGCCCACGGTGGCGCACAAGAATATTTCGGTGTCAAAGCTGACATGGTGACTTACGGCAAAACCTTAGGTGGGGGATTTCCTGTGGGCGTGGTGTGCGGAAAAAAAGAATGGATGCACCGGTTTCGTCCCGAGCGCCCAGCTGATATTTGTTTTGCTCGCGGTACATTCAAAGAGCACCCAGTGGTCATGGGAGCCATGGCTGCGTTCTTAGACCAAATCGAAACTCCTGAAATCAAAGCTCTGTATCAAGGTCTAGACGAGCGATGGAATGCGCGTGTGGAACGCTTTAACAACGCCATGCAGAGCCATGACATACCTTTGCGAGCCGCAAATATGTCCAGCGTCTGGACGATTTATTACACACAGCCAAGCCGCTACCACTGGATGCTGCAGTACTACCTGCGCATCCACGGCTTGGCCTTAAGCTGGGTCGGCACAGGACGTTTGATTTTCAGCTTGAACTACAGTGATGCAGATTTTGAAACAGTGGTCCAACGGTTTGTTATGGCCGCAACACAAATGAAAAATGACGGCTGGTGGTGGCAATCAGCCGAGCTCACCAATAAGCGTATCCGTCGCAGTATCCTGAAAGAAACCTTGTTTCGATGAAACAAAAAAGCGTTCAGGTCTAACACCTGAACGCTTTTTTGAATGACGCGGTGATCAGTGACTGGTGTTCAGAAAGTTCTGGTCAAAGCGTTGACCACGCAACAACTGCAGAGGTGCCTTGTGGTAGAGGTACACATCATGGAATGGGTCGGTAAGGATTTTGGTCATCCATACCAAACCAGTTTGCACATCCTTGATGAAGCACAAGTGGATGGTGCGAAACAACAAACCTGCCACGCCTAAGGCTAACCACGCATAGCCCACGGCATCAGAAAATTCAACCCATGTTTCGTGCGTCGGCACAACATCAAACATACCTGGGAAATAGTAAATCACTAAAGGCAGCAATACCCAGATGCTGAGCAACACAACTTTGCGACGCAAATTAAAGCCTACTTTGATTTCTTCTTTGAACTCATTGCTGGCTTGGTTGACATGGTCATAGCCCAAGGGCTCGAAAAAGAAATGGCCCGACTGTCGCGCCACCATAGACACTAACCACGCCAACAATGCAGCCCACGCTGGATTGATAAATAACAAAGCGTAAGAAATCAAAAAGCAAATTGCGCTGAGCAAGTGCAATGATTGATTGATGCGGCAGTGGTGGTAATAGCGATGGTCATCCCAGCGTTGAATGCGCAGTGCTTCTAAAAAGTTTTTCACGTTTAATGTTCCTCATGTGTGGAAAGACATCGCCATCATGAGCTTGTCATGTGAAAAAACGATGACAAACACAACTGCGCAACATATGAAATAAAAACGTCAAATAACGGTCATGTCATCAAGTTGTTAAATTCAGCAGCCAACATGAGGATATGGAACTATCGCCAAACACGCCCATCACAGTTGAAAACTTCGAACCCGCGAAGCGCTTTTTACGAATCGCAGTTGTGACCGAAACATGGCCCCCCGAAGTCAACGGGGTAGCCGTCACACTCGCCAAGCTGATTCACCATTTAGGCTTGCGTCATCACACTATTCAATTGATACGCCCGCGTCAAGACAAGCACGATGAAGGGCATGAACAAACGGGTTGGTCGGAGTTGCTGTTGCGCGGTTTACCGATTCCTCGCTACCCACAACTCAAGCTCGGTTTGCCAAGTAAGAAAGCCCTTTTGAAAGCTTGGAGTACCAAGCGCCCAGACTTGGTCCACATCGCCACCGAAGGGCCGTTGAGCTGGTCAGCCCTGCAAGCCGCGCACATCCTTCGTCTGCCTGTGACGTCTGATTTTCGAACAAACTTTCACAGCTACTGCCAACACTACGGCGTAGGCTGGCTGAGTAAGCCCATCGTGGCTTACTTGCGCAAGTTTCATAATCGCACCGCCTTCACCATGGTGCCAACACAAGCCATGAAGCAGCAGCTCGAAACGATGGGTTTTAAAAACTTGAAAGTCGTAGCGCGTGGCGTAGATACCCAACTTTTTCACCCAGAGAAACGAAGCGAATCCATGAGAAACAGTTGGGGCGTATTGCCTGACACCTTGGTGCTGCTTTCGGTGGGCAGATTGGCTGCGGAGAAAAACTTAGACCTCACTATTCAAACCTACCAAGCCCTCATCGCTGCGGGACGCCCCGTGAAGATGGTGTTTACAGGTGATGGCCCGATGCGCGCGGTGATCGAATCAAAATGCCCCGATGCTATCTTCATGGGCATGTGCACCCACGAACAATTAAGCACACTCTACGCCAGCGCTGACTTGTTGCTGTTTCCAAGCTTGACCGAAACCTTTGGTAATGTCACCTTAGAGTCCTTGGCAAGTGGTACGCCAGTTTTAGCCTTCGACTGTGCAGCAGCCAGTGATTTCGTCACTCACCACGAGAACGGCTGGCTGATCGACAGCGATGCGCCACAAGCCTATATCCAACGAGCGTTAGACATCACCAGCGACGCAAAAACCTTACACCAAGCACGTGCGTTCACAAGACACAGTGTGACGCACTTAGGTTGGGATGAAATTGCAGGGCAAGTGGAAACCATCTTCCAACGTGCGATTGAAATCGGCTGATTACCGAAACTGCCGCCACAGCAAGAGGCACAGCGGCGCAATCCCGCCAATCAGCAAAACACTCAGCAACACCATGATGTAGGTCAGTGGCACATCAAATGCCAGCAAAGCGCTGTAAGCTGACAGCATCAGGAGCACGGATAGGTTTTCGTTGAAACCTTGAACCGCAATTGATCGACCTGAGCTCAACACCTGCATACCTCTGTGTTGCAACAAGGCATTCATAGGCACTAGCAGCATACCGCCAGAAACACCAACGGCCAGCAAAAGAGGTAGCGCGATCCATAGTTCTGTGATGGTGACCATCACCGGCATTAGCACCGCCAACAACAATCCCCAAGGCAAGGCCTGTCGGGCTGAGTGGAGCTTGAATGATCGCCCAGCTAGGTACGCACCTGCAATGACCCCCAACGCTACCAAAGCTTGTAAATAGGCAGCAGCCTTTAGGGGCATGTTCAATGAATTTTTAGCCCAAACCAAGACGGCAAATTGCATCACGGCGCCAACGCCCCAATACAAGGTGGTGACATATAAAGAAACACCTCCCAAAGGATCACGCCAGAGTCGCTGGTTAGATTTCCAAAAGGTTGATGGGTGTACTGCATGCCATGTCAACGGCACAATTTCTCCCCGCTTGCCCATCGTTTGAAAACCTAGCAATAACATGACTGAAATCGCATATACCCCCAAGATCACCATCATGGCTATGAAGGTTTGCGTGTGCACCATTCCATCAATCGGCACGCTCGATTCGGACAACCCAGTCAACGCCCCGCCCGCGGCAATGCCAAAAATGACAGATACCACCATCGACACCTCAATCCACGCATTGGCACGTACCAATAACCGAGCAGGTACGGACTCCGTCGCAATGCCGTATTTGGCGGGGGCATACACAGATGCAGCAAGACCTACGAGAGCAAATGCACACAGAGGTTGAATGCCTGCCAACAATGCAAGAACCCCCAGCATTTTGAACGCGCTCATGGCAGCCATCACACGTCGCTTGGAAAATGCATCCGCTACAGGGCCCACCACCGACGCCAAAAGCACATATGCCAAGGTCAGTGAGAACTTTAAAAGTGGCGCCCACCAGCCCGGATAGCCTTGTTCATTCAGAAAGTAAATACCCAAAATCAGCAGAGCGTTATCTGCCAGTCCAGAAGTGAACTGGGCAGCCATTAAAAAATAAAACCCTTTAGGCATTCGGTAGCTTCATCTCCCAAACTTTTACGTCGTTCGCCAATGCGCTAAGCCCATGACAAGAATGACACGTAGATGTTTCTCCAAATTTTCCAATCCATGCAACTTACTCTCGTGCTCTGCTTGCTTCACAACAAAAATTTCGTGGCGATGTGGGAATTCGATAGAAATTGAATTGGGAACAAACCCCACAGGCGATTGAATATGAATCGCTGGAAACCGCCCTTCGAACCGATTGGCACATGTAAATCGCGTGGTTCGTTGCTTTACAAACTCATCGATAGATGCGAACAAATTTGGTAGCAGTTGTTCTTTGACATCGCAGTAATCCATCCAGCGATGCGTGTCACGCAAATAGGTCTCAAAGACAGAATCACTGAGACTATTGGGTAAAAAATAAAGCGGACTCACAGATCAACCCTGACTAAGACCTGGTTTTCTACGCAAGATTTGAACCACATGCTCTTCGAACAATCGGGTCGACTCATCCCAGCTGAATGACAAAGCTTGCGCACGCGCTTGTGAACGTGGAACCTTCAGCGCCTCAAGACTGGCGTATGCCAAATCTTCATGCAGCACGCCACCTTTGTACTGATGCAAATCGTCTGTATTGCAGTGCAACACTTCCAACGGCCCATCGACTGGATAAGCCGCCACAGGTGTGCCACATGCCATCGCTTCGAGCATGACCAAGCCAAACGTCTCGTTACGACTAGGAAACGTGAACACATCTGCACTGGCATACACATGTGCTAACTCATCGCGAGGCAACACACCTAACCAACGAACATGGTGGAACTTTTCTTTCAGCTCTTTCTCAAGTGGCCCTACACCGCACACCACTTTGCTGCCATGCCAAGGCATGGCCAAAAAACTATCAATGTTTTTCTCGTAAGAAACACGGCCCACATACAAAGCAACTGGTCGCGGTAAGTCTTCTAAAGCTGGGTGATTGGCCACTGTATCGGCATAAGAAAATAAGCTCATGTCTACGCCGTGTGTCCAACGGCGTAAGTTCTTGAAACCCCAACCGTCTAATAAACGCATTACGCCTTGCGTGGGAACCAAGACCCCAGCAGAGGGTTTGTGGAAATAACGAAAAATTGCGTACCCCAACCAAAGTGGGATGCGCAATGCCGCTTTCAAAACTTCTGGAAAACGCGTGTGAAAGGCTGTTGTGAAAGGCAGCTTGTGTTTCAAGCAATATTTGCGCGCGGCCCAACCCAGTGGGCCTTCAGTGGCGACATGAATCACTTCTGGCTGGAACGCATCCAACTGGCGCGCCAGTTGTGCATAGGGTTTGACGGCCAAATCAATTCCAGCATACCCAGGGCAAGGGCGCGTTTTGAACAAGTCTGGGTGAATAACCTCTACGACATGCCCCTTGGCATTGAGCTGGTCAACCAACTCAACCAAGGTGGTAACCACACCGTTGATTTGAGGACGCCATGCGTCTGTGACAAGGGCAATTTTCATGCAGCTTTGGCTAACTCGGGTTTATCTAAAACAATGGGTTCTGTTTGCCAGTAAAGCAAGGACAACTCACCTTCTGCGTTTTCCACCAAGGCACTTCGGCTCTCGACCCAGTCACCATCGTTGCAATACAACACTCCATTCACATCACGAATTTCGGCGCGATGGATATGGCCGCACACCACCCCCTGATAGCCATGTTTGGCGGCTTCATGTGCGACCGCATTTTCAAAGTCAGTCACGTAGTTCAAGGCTTTTTTCACCTTGTGCTTCAAGTACGCCGACAGCGACCAGTACGGCAAACCCAAACGACCGCGCATGTTGTTCAAGTAGCGGTTGAGTTTGAGCGTGAACTCATACAAATAGTCACCCACATAAGCCAGCCATTTCGCTTGCTGAACCACGGCATCGAAATAGTCGCCATGAATCACCCACAACTGGCGGCCATCCGCCGTTTTGTGAACAGCCTCATCCAGCACCTCAATGCCACCGAAGTGGTGGTCTAAAAAGTGACGTGCAAACTCATCATGGTTACCTGGAACGTAGACCACGCGGCAGCCCTTACGTGCTTTACGTAAAAGTTTTTGAATCACGTCGTTGTGTGCTTGCGGCCAATACCAACGGCGACGTAATTGCCAGCCATCAATGATGTCACCGACCAAGTACAAATAGTCACTGGTGTTCTCTTTCAAGAAGTCCAACAACGCATCGGCCTGACATCCGGGTGTGCCCAAATGCAAATCGGAGATGAAGATGGCTCTGTAATGCATCAAGCACCCAAGAAGTGTTTGCGGTAACGCGGTGGCATGTCGTTGATCTTCATCAACATGGGCAAGTCAGCTGTATTGAAGTCTGGGTCCCATGCAGGAGCGCCAAGCACTTTGGCGCCCAAGCGCAAATAACCTTTGATCAGGGCTGGTGGTTCAAATGCAGGGTTTACCTCCCACTGATTCACGGGCAATGCCAAGCGTGGAGTCACCTGGTTCTCCACACCCGCCAAATGGGTTTGTTTGAGCTGATGCCAAATGCTGGCTGCCACTTCACCACTCACCACACCTTGGTGCAGCATGGGAATACTGGCACAACCAATCATCACATCGAGCTTGTTGCGCACCATGAATTCAGCCAACGCGCCCCACAAAGCCATGATCACGCCACCATGGCGATGCTCAGGGTGTACACAGCTGCGACCGAGTTCCACCATGCGTTCTCGGTATTGGCGCAAGCGTGTCAGATCAAATTCCAAATCTGAATAGGTGCTGCCAATGCGCTTGGCTTGTGCAGGTGTCAACACACGGTAGGTGCCGATGACTTGCTCCGTCACATCGTCGCGAATGATGAGATGTTCACAAAAATCATCAAACAGATCGATGTCATGGCCTGGGATGGTGTCTTTCAATCGGGCACCCATCTCCGTAGCAAACACGTCATAGCGCAGACGCTGTGCTTCACGCACCTCGTCCTGGTGCTTAGCCCATTCAACAATCAGGCTTGGGCGGGTTTCTGTTTTTTGTGCTGCGACAGAAACTTTTTGATCGTTAAGATCGTTTCGATGAAGCGACCCCCGTGGCATATCGATGAACGACAAAGGCATGGTGGGGTTAGGCAGTTCTTTCATAGATGCTCCTTGGTAAATCAATGCATTGATTCTTGTCAGGGCATGTGAATTGCTCGCGAAGGTTGCGTGAAATATTCGTGACACAAGCGCATCAAACATTCACCAATCTGTCATACATCGCACCTATGCTTCATCGCATCTATGTTGACTAGCTATTTAAGACTCCTGTATGCCTTCGGCCGTGCGTTTTGGATTTTGTGGATCAAATTTCCACGCATGAACCGAGATAAAAAACTTCAAGCCATTCAAGCATGGTCTCAAGAGACTTTGAAAATTTTGGGCGTCGAAGTGGTTCATGAATCTGCCATGAATCAAATCGAAAAGACCACATCTCCCCTCATGTTGGTGGCCAACCATGTGTCATGGATCGATGCACTGATCATTCAATCCATTCGCCCTAGCATCTTTGTGGCAAAAGCTGAAGTCAAGCGTTGGCCGATTGTCGGCAGCATTGCCAAGGGCTGCGGTGTTGTATTTGTTGACCGTGGCTCACCCAGCTCTGCCAGACGCATGGTGGATGAAGTCTCTAGCGCGCTACATCATGGTTACTGCGTGGCAGGCTTCCCTGAGGGAACGAGCAGCGAAGGCAATTCGGTCAGCCTATTTCATGCCAATTTATTTGAAGCCGCCATCGACCATCACATTCAAGTGCAACCTCTCGCCATTCGATATACCAATCCACAGACAGGCGAGTTGTGCTTAAAAGCTGCTTTCATCGGCGACATCGGGTTTATGCAATCGCTGCATCAAGTCATCACCTCGCAAGGCATTCAGGTCAAAGTCCATGCGGGTGACATGTTGTCTCCGCAAGGACATTCCCGCAGAACCTTGGCGCATTTATCGCACCGCAGTGTAAGCAGCCAGCTCGAACTGCTCAACGCATAAACGACATCATAAAATTCGGCAACCCAGTGGCCAGCAACGGCAACCAAGAAATGGTCAAGGTGCCCACAAAGATGGCCAGCAAAGCAGGCGCCACAGAAATGGCCACTGTACGAAGCGGCTGTTTGAACACAGCCGATGCAAAGTAGATGTTCATGCCAGCAGGCGGACACAAGAAACCCATTTCCATATTGGCTAAAAAGATGATGCCAAAGTGAACGGGGTCAATGCCGTAGCTGGTCGCCAACGGCAGCAGCAAAGGCACGAGCACCACGATGGCGGCATAGACTTCCATCAAGGCACCAGCAGCAAACAAGAACACATTGAGTGCCAACAAAAACACCCATTTGTTTTGCGTCACGCCCTGCACCCATTCGGTGGCCAAATCGGGCACGCCAGCATCGACCAAGTAATTGGTCAAACCCAAAGCCATCCCCAAAATCAACATCACCCCGCCGATAATTTGGGTACATTGCGACAAGGCCTCAACCAATTTCTTGGCATCCAAATCTCGGTGTGCCCAAGCTTGTGTGACCACGGCATAGATAGCCGTCAGTGCGGCACTCTCGGTGGGTGTGGCCATGCCACTACCCAATGAGCCAATAGCGACTACTGGCGCTAATAACTCCCACTTCGCACGCGACGCCGCGTGTCGCAAAGCCGCGATGCTAAAAGCAGGTTGAGCTTGTTCAACAGAACGCACAGCACCATGACGCAAATACCCCCCGAAGATAAGCAAGCACACCACCATCACCAACGCAGGCACAACGCCTGCTAAAAACATGGTGTTGATGGGCACACGCGCAATAATGGCGTACATGATGAGTGGCACTGAAGGTGCCAACAACACCCCCAGCGCACTGGCGCTGGTCACCAAGCTGATCCCTTTGCGGTCTGGGTAGCCCACGCCTTGCAACAACGGCAACAGCAAGCCACCCAAAGCAAGAATCGTTACACCGCTGCCACCCGTGAAGGCGGTGAAGCACGAACACAGCACGGTGGCGGCAATCACAGTGCCTGTTTTACCGCCTCCAAACAAAGCCACAAAGACAACACCCAAGCGCTGAGCAGCACCCGTTCCAGCGAATATCAATCCAGCTAAGGTGAATAAAGGCAGAGCCGGCAATGAAGGATTGACCGTGATTTGATAATGCGACAACGCAATAGACGCCAGCGGCAACCCGTCTTGCCAAAACAGAGCCAACGCCAAGCCACCCAGCACCGCAAAAATCGGCGCACCAAACGCCAGCATCAGTATCAAACCAACCACCCAAGACCACAGCGGTAAAGCGTCACCATCCAAGCTGTAGGCCAAGCAAGCCCCCAACAACGGCGCACTCAGCGCGCACAACCACTTGATGGCGATATGCTGACTACAGCGTGCACCCAGCTTCATCCCCAAAATGGCAAAGCCCACGGGCATGGTGGCCTGAAACCACCACACTGGAATGCCATAGGCCAAGATTTGCTCAGCCGACATTTCACTCAGCACCAACGCACCACTCGCCCAGGCCAGCACGCCACACACCGCGGCAGCACCCAACTGTCCAACAGCGTACAGACGGGGCACCATCACACCCAAGCTGGTGAGATGGCCAAAACGCTCTGCAGCAATCGCGCCACACATGGCCATCAACAAACCCAAATGCTGAACCACCACCGGTGCATTTTCAATGCCCTTGCCCATCAACGGCCGCGACAAAATTTCCACCAACGGAATCAACGCCATCAAAGCCAACGCCAAAGCGGCTAGACCTGCATCGGCTTGCGATAAGCCACGCAACCAGCGCCTCATCATTTGCCCTTCCCTGCGCGATACGCCTTCAAGTGGCGAAACACCTCGTCAAATGTTTCAGCGGGAACCAAGGTGCCACGAATGCGTGGGTACAGCTTGTCAGCCAACTCTTGCCAAGCGCGCATTTGTTCTGCGTTCGGCTTATTGACCACCAAGCCTCGCTTTTTCATGGCCTCCACCGCTTCCTCAACCTCTTGACGTGCTTTGGCGCGGATTTGTGCCCCCGCTTTGTCGCTGGCTGTGCGAACCGCCGCTTGGGCTTCGGGCGTCATGTCATCCCATGATTTTTTGGTGACCACCAAAGCACCCACAATCGGTGCCCAGTTGATTTCAAGCATGTTGGGGGCCATGGTGTAGACCTGACTGGCCAGCGCAAAATATGGGGTCGAGGGCACCACGTTGATCATGCCGGTTTGCACCGAAGGCAAGATGTCGCTAGTCTCCAATGGCACAGGGGTGTAGCCCATGCTCTTCATGATTTCTTGCTGGTCGGCTTCGCCTCCCCATGCAAAGAACTTCATTTTTTGATAGTCCTCAGGTTTAAACGCAGGGTCTTTCGAGAAGAAACGCACCCAGCCTGCATCTCCCCACGCCAATACGACAAACCCTTTGTCGAGAAATTTTTTCTCCATCGCAGGGCGCATTTTTTCGCGCACATAGTCCACCTCATCCCACGACCTGAACAACAAAGGCATGGACTGCAAGGCTGCAATCGATGGCTCGATTTCGCGTAACCCTACGACAGAGAGCAACGCGCCTTGCAACTGACCAATGCGCATGCGACGCGCCAATTCAGTCTCACCGCCTTGGCTGCCATCGGGGTAAACCACAAACTTGGCACTGCCCCCTTGCGCCGTCCGCCAAACTTCGCCCACTTCCATCAATTGACGGTGGTAGAGCGAATTTTTAGGCGCCAGGGTACCTAGGCGCAACTGCTTATCAGGCGCAGACCATGCCGTGCTTTGCTGACACAACAACCCCATGGCGAGACAGATGGGCAAAATAGATTTAAAAAATAAAGACATAAGGACTTTCAAAAAAGTTCATCAATGGCGGAGAGCAACCATTGCGCACGCTCTCGCATCACTTCGTTTTGCAAGCTGGGCGCGCGTTTGCTGATGTCCAGCGCTTGCTGCAACAAATATTCAAACTGTTTGCGGTCTTCTGCAGGCAAGGCGATGGCTTCTGCTTTGGCCACAAAAGGCCCCGCCTCTTGCCCTTCGCCCAGCGCAATGGCTTGGTCAAAATACGTTTGTGCTTTTTGACGCGACCCGCCGACTTTGGCTGCTTCTAGGGTGCCCATCAAACTAGCCAAAGCGCCCTTGCCATAGGAAGGGTCGGTGCGCCACGCCATCTCTGCCAAACGCATGGACAACGGAAAATCAGCCACCACATCTGGGTCGTCTTTAGACATGGAAATTTTGCCCCCCAAAGAGGCTGCGGCCCAGTAGACCAACGGCACTTGCGCTGTCGTGAGCTGAGGCTGCTTCTTTGGATCGGATTGACGCAAAGCTGCCGCAAACCCAGGCTGACTGCGCTCGAGTGCTGTCATGGCATGGCGATGCGCGCGCGCATACAACTGTGCAGCACGGTCTCTCATCAACGCGGCTTGCTTGGGGTTTTTCGCATCTATTTTTTCAGCATCAAACGCAACGAAAGCGTAGGCGTATTGTGTGAATCCGGCTGACACCGATTCCGCCAATTTCAAATGTCCTGGTGTTTCTTTCAAAACCGATTCGGAAAACTTGAGATAAAAAGCACTCGCCTCTCTGGCCAGTTGCAAATCATCTTCACTCGACACGGCTTGTGTAGACAGTGCATTCGCCGTTTGGTCCACCATGAATGGGCGAACAGCACAACCTGAAAACAAGAGCGTCAATACCAAAGAAAAAATTAGGCAACGGTAAGGAATAAGAACACCTCGTCAAAGTGGATTAGAAATAATTTGAAAAATGTAAATCTGTCATATGAATATTCAATGACATGGCGTCATCAAATTGAAACAGTAAAGAGCCATCATGGGATTCAAAGGAATGACCATGGCAGAGAAACACCAACTCGATGAAGAGCAACTCCAACGCCTGCGCGATGACCTCTTAGACACGCTCGATGAGGAGCTCGAGATGTCCATCGACGAAGAAGGCCATCACACAGACCGCGTGAGCTACTTTCGAGAATTGCTGCGTTTGCAAGGCGAACTCGTCAAACTCCAAGACTGGGTAGTGGCAACCAAACAGAAAGTGGTCATCTTGTTTGAAGGCCGCGATGCAGCAGGTAAAGGTGGTGTGATCAAGCGCATCACTCAACGCCTTAACCCACGTGTGTGTCGTGTGGCAGCACTGCCCGCACCTAACGACCGGGAACGCACCCAGTGGTATTTCCAACGCTATGTGGCTCATCTACCCGCAGCGGGAGAAATTGTGCTGTTTGACCGCAGCTGGTACAACCGTGCAGGCGTAGAGCGCGTGATGGGCTTTTGCAACGACGATGAGTACGAAGAATTTTTCCGCACCGTGCCTGAATTTGAAAAAATGCTCGCACGCAGTGGCATCACACTCATCAAGTATTGGTTCTCAATCACTGACGATGAACAGCACGCGCGCTTTTTAGGTCGCATTCACGACCCACTCAAGCAATGGAAACTCAGTCCCATGGACTTAGAAAGCCGACGTCGCTGGGAAGACTACACCGTTGCCAAAGAAACCATGATCGAGCGCACGCACACGCCAGAGTCACCATGGTGGGTGGTGCAAGCGGTGAATAAAAAGAGCGCCCGACTCAATTGCATTCAGCATTTGCTTTCGCACTTCGATTACCACGAAATTGCTCATCCAGAAATTGAACTGCCTAAACGTGTACGCAATCCAGATTACATCCGTCACCCCGTGCCAGACAGCATGGTGGTACCAGAGATTTACTGACACACCGATCAACGTTTGCGTCACACCATTGTCACAGTCAATTTGTAAATTAGCACGCAATGAGTCAGATTCATGAAAACCTCCAAAAGCAGCGGCGCGGATTGAACCGTGTTATTCATGCGCTTGGCTACTCGTTGCAAGGGTTAAAAGCGGCGATGGATGAACCGGCATTCCGGCAAGAGGCATACCTTGCTTTTGTTTTGATTCCCTTGTCGTTTTATGTGGGCAACAACTGGGTTGAAATTTCACTTCTTTCAGGATCGGTTATTTTTGTTTTGACAGTCGAACTCTTAAACACAGGCCTAGAGTCTGCAATTGACCGTGTAGGCCCGCAGTGGCATGACCTATCCAAACGATGCAAAGACTTGGGCAGTGCTGCTGTTCTATTGAGCATTGTGCTTTGCTTGGCAGTTTGGCTCTCTGCCTTGATTTTGAAGTTCTCTCAGGCTGTCTGACGCCTATACAGCGTGAGCGCATAAGCAAGCATGCACCGCTTGATATTGGCTTTGGTTTTAACGGCATCGACGTGCAGTTACGCTGCACGCCCTTTCGTCACTGACGATGCCCGATTGACCAACGCCGAAAGTTGTCAACTGGAAAGTTGGTCTCGCAAGTACAAGACCAGCCATGAGTTTTGGGTATTACCTGCTTGCAACTTTGCTGGCAACTTCGAAATTACGGCAGGTGCTGGCAAGGCCACGACAGCAGGTCAAGCCAGCACCCACGACTTCATTCTTCAGGGCAAAACTCTTTTTCGCGAACTCAGCACCAATGGATGGGGTTGGGGTCTGGCGTTCGGCAAAGTCAACCACCCAGACATTTCGCCTGGTCCAAACTTGTTTGGCAACACCTATGCTTACATCCCCATGTCGTTTTCGACAAACAACGATCAAGTGATTTTTCACACTAACGTGGGATGGCTCAAAGACAAAGCCACGGGAGAACATCGTGCAACGTGGGGCATAGGTTCGGAAATACAAGCGACACCACGGATCTTGCTCATTGCTGAATCGTTTGGGGATCACCAAAACACCCCCTACTGGCAAATCGGCGCACGCTACGCCATCGTGCCAAACCTATTTCAGATCGACACGACCATTGGTCGTCAATTCAATGGTTCGATTGATACGCGTTGGATTTCGTTCGGCCTGCGGATGACACCCGACAAGATGTTCTAACGAGCAGCCAGCCATTGCTAAGTCATGTCACTTAAAAATTTAATCGATATGTTAAATAAACAAAAACTGGTGGATGGCATGGTGCACAGCCAGCAAATGCACAAACACGATGTGGTGGAATCTTTGCTTCAAAAGCAACACGATGCGGAGTTACAAAATTTCATTGCGAAGCAAAGTTCCACCGAACTAGGCGGCTACCTAGACGCACTCCCACTGAATGACGCAGTCAGATTGTGGAAAAAAATACCAATTCAGCGTGAAAACGATGTGCTATGGGAAATCTCGGACGAACGGCGCACTGCGCTAGCTGGTGATCGACAGCCAGGCTTTGAAGAAAGTAAAATTAATGTGTACGAGTTGATCGATGGCCGACTCAAAAATCTCCCTATTTCAGGCCGTCAAGACTTAGAAGGTGCAAAACCTATTTGGGTTGATTTGATCAACTCCACCAAGGCTGAGCGTATTTTTGTGGGGTCGCACTTTGGGGTGGAACTGCCAGACCCCATTGAGGCCACAGATCTTGAAGTGAGCGCGCGATTTCATGTAGAAGAAAACGACGACATCCACTTACATTCCAATTTTTTGTTTGATCGTGAGGAAAAATCTAAAAGCGTGCCTGTCGCTTTCATTCTGCACGGCGGTATTTTGTTTTCGCTGCGCAATGAGGAGCTGTCTGTGTTCCGTCTGCAACGTCGCAGAGCTCTCACACAGCCGGGCTATGTGACGGATTGCATTGATCTTTTGCTAGATCTCTACGGGGCAGATGTCGAGGTATCAGCGGATTCACTGGAAAACATTTATGCCAAATTGGGCGTTGTGGGGCGACACGTGTTGAGCGAAGCCATCACAGACCAAGAAGCCGCTGGTATTTTGGCGGATATTGCCGAGGAAGAAGATCAAAACGGACGTATTCGCAGCAATATCCTTGACACACAACGCGCATTGAGTTTTTTGATGCGAGGCAGACTGCTCACCGCGGATCAAATTTCAGACGCCAAGCAAATCCTGCGCAACATCGATTCGCTCAACAGTCACACCGCATTTCTTTTTGACAAGATCAACTTTTTAATGGATGCCACCATTGGCTTCATCAATATCAACCAAAACAAACGCGTGAACCAACTCACTGTCTTCAGTGTTGTGTTTATGCCAATCAATATCTTGGCAGGTGTGGGTGGCATGTCTGAGTTTTCCATGATGACAGAGGGCATTGCATGGCCATTGGCGTATGGTAGTTTTTTCGTGGGCTCAGGTTTTATCGGACTGATCACCTATGTATTGCTTAAGCACTTTGAAAAACGCCGTTTAAAAAAGTAATCTCAATTTTTATGACTTATCACAAACACGACATCTCAGAAATCAAGAGCAACGGATTGAGATATAGCCGTAAAAAAAATGGTTCCCCATTTGAAGGGAAAGGAAGAACTGGCGAGATGATGAGTTGCATCAAATGCGGCACACACAAACCCAGATCAACTGGTTCATTCCGCCGCCTTCTCAATACCAATCAGTTTTACTGTAGTGACTGTCGATCGGTGCCTGCTCAGGGGTGAAAACGCCAACGGTTTGCTGGAAATATCAATTTAAAGCAAGAACCGTGTCCCACATCGCTGGTAATTGATAAGCTGCCGCCATGGCGTTGCATGACATGTTTGACGATGGCCAACCCTAGCCCCGTCCCACCCGACTCGCGCGAGCGACTTCGATCTACACGGTAAAAACGCTCTGTCAGGCGTGGCAAGTGTTCAGCAGCGATACCTACACCAGTATCGCGAACCATCATCAGTAAACTGCCATCGATACCGTGATCGATCGACACATGAATTTGACCACCAGCGGGGGTATAACGCACTGCATTGCTCACCAAATTAGAGAGCGCACTTTGCAACTCGCGCGCCTCCCCCATCAGCACTGCATCGTCAAGAGCTGGATTACTCTCAAACAAAATGATCTGAGGCGCTGCACCTTGCAAAAGAGTGTCAGATAAGCCACGAGCCTCTAGCTCGCAAGTCTCCATCAAACGCTTCAAAGGCAACGCATTCAAAAAACTTGGGACAGGACTGCCCTCTAAGCGTGACAGGGTCAACAAATCTTCAACCAAGCCTTGCATGCGAGCTGCTTGGATCGACATCAAGCCTAAATAGCGATGCTGCTCCTCACCCGTGAGTTGAAGTGTGAGTAGCGTTTCAACAAAACCGGACATGACCGTGAGGGGAGTACGAATTTCATGTGACACATTGGCTACAAAGTCACGACGCATAGCCTCAGCTTGTTCCAACATCGTCACATCACGGGTCAATAAGAGTTGTTTGCCTTCCCCATAGCGATGGCGCTGTACAGAGATACGAACAGGTCGTTCCAACCGATGCCGATGCCCAGGAATAACAACTGGGTCAACTGGGTTCTCAACCGTCATGTAGGCGGTAAACGCTGGATCACGCAGCAAATTGCCAACGCGTTGCATCACGTCTCGCTCGGGGTGAATACCTAAATGCGTGGCTGCTGTCTGATTGCACCATTCAATTTGTGCATTGGCATCTAGCATCAACACACCATTAGGCGATGCTTGAATAGCGGACAAGAAATCTTTCAAGCGCTGATCACCTGTGGCGATGCTGCGCTCACGATCACGTAAGAGTTTGCGAGATCGATCTAAAACGACACCCCACCAACCTGATATTGACGGAACCATTGCCAAGTCCCCATGACGTAACCACGATCGAACGCGGTAACCTCGCCATGCATCCATCAGCATCCACAGCACCCCAGCTGCCAAAGCTGCGGACAGCAGATAAAAAGATTGGGGTTGTTTATCACTGACAACCGCCCACGAATAACCGATGGCGGCTCCAAAGGCTAAAAAGGATAGAAACGATAGAAAGCGACTAATCACAGAAACCTTAGATCGGTTTAAATTTGATGGGTGATTCTGTATCCTACGCCACGAACTGTCTCTACCATGCTTCCTGCCTCACCCAATGCTTCACGCAAGCGTTTGACATGCACATCGACCGTGCGTTCTTCAATGAACACATGATCCCCCCACACACGGTCAAGCAATTGGCTTCTGCTGTGCACACGCTCGGCGTGGTGCATCAAATAATTGAGCAATTTGAATTCTGTAGGACCCAGTTTGATGGGTTGATCATTGAAGCTCACACGGTGTGTCGAGCCATCCAGTTGCAAGCCGCCAATGCGCACCACGTCGCTGGCTTGCTCTGGCGCGCGGCGACGCAGCACAGCACGGATACGCGCTAGTAGCTCTTGGGTCGAGAAAGGCTTGGTGATGTAGTCGTCTGCACCGGCATCTAAGCCTGCAATTTTGTCGGGCTCGTCGCCACGCGCAGTGAGCATCAAGATGGGCGTGGTTTTGGTGCGCGGGTCAGCACGCCAACGACGCGCCAACTCAATGCCGCTTTGACCTGGCAACATCCAGTCCAACAAAATCACATCGGGCAACACCTCGTCGATGTGCTTTTGCGCGGCCACGCCGTCAGCAGCCAACATCGGCAGCATGCCGTTGTGGCGCAAATTGATGGCAATGAGTTCGGCAATCGCGGATTCATCCTCGACTACCAATACGCGTGCGGTTTTCATCTTGAGGCGACTTTCAATCAACTCATGGACGATTCAACATCGGCCAGTGGCGTGTGACGCACGTCTTCACCCTTGACGATGTAAATGATGAACTCAGCAATGTTTTTGGAGTGATCACCAATGCGCTCAATTGCTTTGGCGATGAACAGCAAATCCAAACTGGCCGAGATGGTGCGTGGGTCTTCCATCATGTAAGTGATGAGCTTGCGAACGAAACCATCGAACTCTTTGTCAATCTCGTTGTCTTCACGCAAGATGCTGACTGCCATCGGCACATCCAAACGTGCAAACGCATCCAACGCTTTGCGCAACAAGCCAGAGGCCAAATCGGCAGACACGCGCAAATCGGTCGAAGGCAGTGAACGGGGCGCTGAACCTTCAATGATGGACTTGACCATGCGTGCAATCTTGGCCGCTTCGTCACCCACGCGCTCTAGGTTAGCAGTGGTCTTGGACATGGCCATGAGCAAACGCAAATCACGTGCTGTCGGTTGGCGACGGCCAATAACAGAGGCAATTTCACGATCAATTTCAACCTCAAGGTGGTTGACTTTGTTTTCTGTCACCAACACATCTTCAGCAGCCTCTGGGCTGAACTGAGACAAGGCCAAAATGGCTTGGCGAATTTGGGACTCCACCAACCCCCCCAACTCCATCACGTGCGAGGAGATGTTGTTGAGGTCGGAATCAAACTGTGAGGACAGGTGTTTTTCTGGCATGGTGTTCTCCTATTAGCCGAAGCGGCCAGTGATGTAGTCTTCTGTGGCGGTCTTGTTGGGCTTGAAGAAAATTTGCTCTGTCTCGCCAAACTCCACCAATTCGCCCAAATACATGTAAGCGGTGTAGTCGCTGCAACGTGCGGCTTGCTGCATGTTGTGGGTCACGATGGCGATGGTGTATTCGGCTTTCAACTCATGCACCAACTCTTCCACTTTGCCAGTCGAAATGGGGTCGAGCGCCGAGGTGGGCTCGTCCAACAGCAAGACCGAAGGCTTCACGGCCACGCTGCGTGCTATGCACAAACGCTGTTGCTGACCACCTGAGAGCGACAAACCGTTTTGACCGAGCTTGTCTTTCACCTCGGTCCACAAGGCCGCTTTGGTCAAGGCCCACTCGACGCGTTCATCCATTTCGGTCTTGCTGAGGTTTTCGTACAAACGCACGCCAAAGGCGATGTTGTCGTAAATCGTCATGGGGAACGGCGTTGGTTTTTGAAACACCATGCCAATACGGGCACGCAGCAAGTTCAAATCTTGCTTGGGGTCGAGAATGTTTTGGCCGTAAAAGTTAATTTCGCCTTCGGCACGCTGGCCTGGGTACAAGCTGTACATGCGGTTCAAGGTGCGCAACAAAGTGGATTTGCCGCAACCTGATGGGCCAATGAAAGCAGTCACTTTGCGCTCAGCAATGTCCATCGTGACATTACGCAAGCCTTGGAACTTGCCATAAAAGAAGTTCAAGTCACGAACTTCGATGGCGTTTTTGGGTGCTGGTTTGTTTTCAGGCATTTTGAAATCCGATTGAAATTAGGAGCTGACTTTTTCGCGGAAGAACACACGCGCCAAGATGTTGAGTACCAACACGGTCAACGTGATTAACAAGGCACCGGCCCAAGCCAAGCGCACCCAGTTGTCATAAGGGCTCATGGCGAACTGGAAAATCACCACAGGCAAGTTGGCCATCGGTGCGCCCATATTGGTGCTGAAGAATTGGTTGTTCAGTGCAGTGAACAGCAAAGGTGCTGTTTCGCCACTGATGCGAGCCACCGCCAACAACAAGCCGGTCATCACGCCGCTCTTGGCTGCGCGCAAGGTGATGAAGGTCGATACTTTCCAGCGGGGTGCGCCTAAAGCAAATGCAGCTTCGCGCAAACTGCCAGGCACCAAGCGCAGCATGTTTTCGGTGGTGCGCATGACCACGGGCACGGCAATGAGCGACAGGGCCAAGCTACCGGCGTAGCCAGAGAAGTTACCGACCGTGGCCACTGCGATGGCGTATACAAACAAGCCGAGCACGATAGAAGGTGCAGACAACATGATGTCGGTCACAAAGCGGGTCAGCTCAGCGGTTTTGCTTTCGTCACCGTACTCGGTGAGGTAGATGCCAGCCAAGATACCTACGGGCGTCGAGACCAACACGGTCAAGCCCACAATCATCAAGCTGCCCACAATCGCATTGCGCAAGCCACCCCCTTCTGTGCCGGGTGCAGGGGTGTCGCTGGTGAGCAAGTTGGCATCCAAGGCTGACAGGCCGTTGGAGAACAACACATACAAAATCCAAAGCAACACGGCTAGGCCGACGGCCATAGCGGCCATTGAAAACGCCAAGCCCAGCAAGCTGGTGATGCGGCGCTTCATGTAAAGCTGTTTGTTCATGTCCATAAAAACCTCTTAGTTGCCTTTGGCTTTTTCAGCACGAAGAATCATGACCTTGGCCATGGCCAACACCACAAAGGTGATGACAAACAGCAAAAAGCCCAACGCAAACAAGGTGGAGAAATGCAAGGCCTCGGCCTCGCCAAATTCGTTGGCCAACACCGATGCGATCGACGTACCGGGCGAGAACAAGGAGGTGGGCATGCGGTTGGCGTTACCAATCACAAATGTCACCGCCATGGTTTCACCCAAGGCACGACCTAGCCCCAGCATGATGCCGCCGATCACGCCTTTTTGTGTGTACGGCAACACCACCTTGCGCACCACTTCCCAAGTGGTGCAACCCAAACCATAAGCCGACTCGCGCAGGATGGGCGGCGTGATTTCAAACACATCGCGCATCACAGCGGCTACAAACGGCAGCACCATAAAAGCCAACACAATGCCAGCCGCCAAGATGCCCATGCCGTTGGTCGCGCCACCAAACAAGAAGCCCACCACAGGCATACCGCCCAACACATTTTGCAAAGGCACTTGCAAATGGTCGGCAAACAATGGGGCAAACACAAACAAACCAAACATGCCGTAGATGATGGACGGCACAGCGGCCAGCAATTCAATGGCGGTTCCCAGCGGGCGGCGCAGCCACACGGGGCAAGTCTCGGTCAAGAACACGGCCACACCAAAGGCCAAAGGTACGGCAATCAACAACGCAATGCTGGCACTGGCCACCGTGCCCACGATGGCAATGGCTGCACCAAAGTCTTCGTTGATGATGTCCCACTCGACATGCCACAAGAAGTGAAATCCGAAACGCTCAAACGTGGGCCACGCGTTGATGAACAAAGAGATGATGATGCCCAACAAAGCCACCAGCACCAGCAATGAAAACGCTTGCGTGACGCGGTGAAAGAAAAAGTCTTGCACGCGTTGCTTCTTGGCAATGGCAATCATCTCGTCACTGACGATTTGATTGCTGTCTTGCTGCGTTAGATTCTGTGTGCTCATGTCAAACCTTTGACCCATTGAAACATGCTGTATCTCTTAAAACTGAAATCCGTCGGTGCTGATTTGGCAACCGACGGAGATCTTGCTTTCAATTCAAATCACTTTTGAATTTGCGTCCACACCTTCGCGCGAATCTGAGTTGTCAAGCTGTCGGGCAGCGCCACGTAGTCGAGGTCTTGCGCCATCTTCTTACCGTTCATGAAAGCCCAGTCGAAAAACTTCAAGGCTTCAGCGGCTGCCGCTTTGTCAGTGGGTTGCTTGTGCATCAAGATGAAAGATGCCGTGCTGATGGGCCAGCTGTTGGCACCCTTGGCGTTGACCATCGATACGCCCATGCCTGGCACTTTGAGCCAGTCTGCGCCTGCAGCAGCTGAGGCAAATGTCAAATCATCAGGAGCCACATATTTGCCATCGGCGTTTTGCAACTGCATGAAGGTCATGTTGTTTTTCTTCACGTAGGCGTATTCCACATAGCCCACAGAACCTTTAACGCGGTTGACGTTAGCGGCCACGCCTTCGTTGCCCTTGCCACCCACAGAGGTAGAGGCTGGCCACTTCACAGCAGCACCTTTACCCACGCTATCTGCCCAGTCTTTGCTGATACTTGTCAAGTAGTCGGTGAAGTTGAAGGTGGTGCCTGAACCGTCAGCGCGGTGCACCACGGTGATGGCTTGGTCAGGCAACTTCTTGCCTGGATTCAACGCGGCGATTTTGGGGTCGTTCCAGTTGGCAATCTTGCCCAAGAACATGTCAGCCAACACGGGGCCCGTCACGCGCAATTCGCCTGGCTTGAAGCCTTCGAGGTTCACCACAGGCACAGTGCCACCGATGATGGCTGGAAATTGCACCAAGCCTTCTTTTTCGAGGTCTTCACCAGACATGGGGGCGTCAGATGCGCCAAACGTCACAGTTTTGGCTTTGATTTGACGGATACCGCCTGAAGAACCAATGGATTGGTAGTTCAAGCCGTTGCCAGTGGCGGCTTTGTAGCCTTCAGCCCACTTGGCATAAATAGGAAAAGGGAAAGTCGCGCCTGCGCCAGTGATGTCGGCTGCGAAGGCTGAGCCCATGGCCAACGTGGCAAAAGCCGCGGCAGCCACAGACTTGATAAATGTGCGCTTCGTGTTCATGAGATTCCTTCAATTGGTTAGAACAACTGTGACTTTAGCTAGCCATTGTGACGAAACTGTGACAAATATGACGCTTAAACACTTCAATATTTCAAGTATTATTGAAATATGAAAAAACACAAGATTCCAGAAACGCAAGTGGTTGAAGCTCTGGCAGCCTTGGCGCAAGGCCAGCGTTTGCGGGCTTTTCGGGCTCTGGTGGTAGCCGGCACAGAGGGACTCACCCCCAGCGCCTTGGCCGCCATGCTTGACTTGGCCCCCAGCGCTTTGTCGTTTCACCTCAAAGCCCTGAGCCATGCAGGCTTGGTGAGTGTCGAAGCTAGCGGCCGCAACCTGATTTACCGCGCCGAGTTTGCACGCATGAACGACCTGCTCACCTACCTCACCCAAGATTGCTGCCAAGGCCAATCGTGTGCTGTGGTGCCTGAAACCGCCAAAGTTTGCTGCTGATCTACCCAAGGAAAAACATGAACGTCGAACAATTTTTAGGCTTGCTAGAAGCCCATCCCAACCAAGCTTTGTGCATCGTGCTGCCAAACGGTGAGGCAATTGCGCCGCACTTTCACATCACCGAAGTAGGTCACGTGACTAAGAACTTCATGGATTGCGGTGGTACACGCCGAAAAACTGAGAGCTGCCTGTTGCAAACCTGGGTGTACAGCGATGTGGACCACCGCTTAGAGACCAGCAAACTGGCCAGCATATTGCGTATTGCGGGCGATGTACTTCCTTCGCTCGATTTGCCTGTGGAGATTGAGCACGAATCGGGCGTAGTGTCGCAATACCCCGTCAGCGCTGGCAGCAGCGATGGACACACCTTGACTCTGACCACTGGCCTCAAACACACCGCCTGCTTGGCCATGGACTTGTGTTGCACCCCTGCAGCCACTGCTGCCGCGGAGCCTGTTACCTCTGTCGCAACGTCTGACAAACCACGCGTCAAAGCAGGCGCTTGTTGCACGCCCGGCGGTGGCTGCTGCTAAGCGCTGGCTGATCTTCAAACTCACATCTGTACCACCCTTCACCGATACACACCATGACCCCCTTGAACGTCCTCTTCTTGTGCACGCACAACTCCGCCCGCAGCATCTTGTCGGAAGCCTTGCTCAACCACATGGCCACGGGTGCCAGCGGCACACGCTTCAAAGCCTATTCAGCGGGCAGCAGCCCACGTGAAAACCAGCAGCCCAACCCACTGGGGCTGCAAGTGTTAAAGGCAGCGGGCATTGACACCTCTTACCTCAGCAGCAAAAGCTGGGACGAGTTTGCCAAGCCTGAGGCACCGCATATGGACTTGGTCATCACCGTGTGCGACAACGCCGCAGGCGAAGTGTGCCCCTATTGGCCAGGCCAACCCGCCACCGCACACTGGGGTTACGCCGACCCTTCAGCTGTAGAAGGTACGGAGGAAGACCAACTGCAAGCCTTTCGCAACACCCTGTATCTGATTCAAAAGCGCTTACAACTGCTGGTCGACTTACCCGCTGACAAGCTGCAAAAAGCCATGTTGCAACACACAGCCCGTGAACTCAGCAAGGATGCCGCATGAACTTCTTTGAACGCTACCTCACCGCCTGGGTGGCCATTTGCATTGTGGTGGGCATCGCACTGGGCCAGTGGCAGCCTGAGTTGTTTCAAGCCATTGGTAGCTTGGAGTACGCGCAAGTCAACTTGCCTGTGGGCTTGCTGATTTGGGTGATGATCATTCCCATGCTCATCAAGGTGGACTTTGGTGCTTTGCATGAGGTACGCCAACACATCAAAGGCATTGGCGTGACGCTGTTTGTGAACTGGTTGGTCAAGCCGTTTTCGATGGCGTTGCTGGGCTGGTTTTTCATTCGGTACTTGTTTGCACCGCTCTTGCCTGCCGAGCAGATTGACAGCTACATCGCGGGCCTCATCTTGCTGGCCGCTGCGCCTTGCACAGCCATGGTATTTGTGTGGAGCCGACTCACCAACGGCCACCCTTTGTTCACCTTGTCGCAAGTGGCGTTGAATGACGCCATCATGGTGGTGGCGTTTGCACCGCTGGTAGCTTTTCTTTTGGGGCTGTCCGCCATCATCGTGCCGTGGGACACGCTCATCACCTCGGTGGTGTTGTACATCGTCATTCCCGTGGTGTTAGCGCAGCTCATTCGCAAAGCGCTGTTGGCCAAAGGGCCAGAAAAGTTTGACGCAGTCATGGCGCAGATTGGCCCGTGGTCAATTGCTGCGCTGTTGGCCACCTTGGTGTTGTTGTTTGCGTTTCAAGGCAAGGCGATTTTGAAGCAGCCTTTGGTCATCGCGCTGTTGGCCGTGCCGATCTTGATTCAGGTGCTGTTCAACTCGGCACTGGCCTATGTCATGAACCGCGCATTTGGTGAATCGCACAGCGTGGCTTGTCCTTCCGCACTGATTGGGGCCTCTAACTTCTTCGAACTCGCAGTGGCCGCTGCGATCAGCCTGTTTGGCTTTGAGTCAGGCGCAGCATTGGCCACGGTTGTGGGGGTGCTGATTGAAGTACCTGTGATGCTATTGGTGGTGCATGTAGTCAACCGCAGTAAACGCTGGTACGAACTCAGCAAGGAACCAAGCCACTGATCTGCTTGCAAGGATGGGAAGAATACCCTCACAGCACATATGCTTGCCTAAATTTTTAAAATGAGGCATGCACCCCATCATCAATGCTCTTGGATTTCAAACTGCGTGGTGGTTTTGCATCGCAGGCGTAGGCCGTGCGCTAGAGATTCCTGCCCTCATCTATGGTCTGACACTTGCAGGCCTGCATTTAGCCTACGCCCCCAAAGCCTCGCAAGAACTCAAAATGGCAGCCATTGCGTTGGCGATGGGTATTGGGGTTGACAGCATGCTGCAAGTGTCGTCAGTCATCCAGTTTTATGGTTGGTCGTTGGCTTTTTTAAGTCCATTTTGGCTGTGGCTACTTTGGGTTTTATTTGGCATGACATTGAATTCTTCGTTGTCTTTTCTTCAGTCTTTGCCTTTGTGGGTCAGTGGGTTGACTGGACTGGTATTTGGCCCACTCACTTACTATGCTGGAGCTCAACTAGGTGCTGCATCTTTTGATGGCTCTCGCATTCACATCATGGCACTTGCTATAGCTTGGATGATGGCACTACCCGCCTTGGTCTACATGGCCAAACAACTTTTCACATCACCTCAAGGTCAAACTCAATGAACCGTCGAATGCTCTTAATCAGTGGTATGGCCAGTACGGCCGCCGTGACGCATCTGAGTGGTTGTGCAAGCGCCACTGTTGATGATTACGCAGACCAAAAGCCTGAGCTCGACTTGCGAAGCTACTTCAACGGCATCGTCGACGCAT
This sequence comes from Limnohabitans sp. MORI2, assembly GCF_027925025.1. Lineage (NCBI taxonomy): Bacteria > Pseudomonadati > Pseudomonadota > Betaproteobacteria > Burkholderiales > Comamonadaceae > Limnohabitans > Limnohabitans sp. MORI2. The sequence goes on along the minus strand of NZ_AP027058.1, from coordinate 1,010,534 downwards.
GGGGCATCTTCACCGACCGCAACGGCAAAGTGGTGAAGCGGTTCACAGTCAAAATGCAATGTGATTGGCAAAACGACCAAGGCATATTGGATGAGGATTTTGTGTACTCTGACGGCACACAAGAAAAGCGCGTGTGGAAGCTCACTCAGAAAAATGATGGCAGGTATACAGGCACCGCAGACGATGTGGTGGGCACGGCAGAGGGACAGATCAAAGGTAATAGTTTCAATTGGCGCTACACACTCGCCTTGCCAGTGGGCGGGCGCATCCTGAATGTGCAAATGGATGATTGGATGTATTTGATGAATGACCGCGTGATGCTGAACAAAGCCCGCATGACCAAGTTAGGCATTCATCTGGGTGATGTCACGCTTTCATTTATGAAACGCGCTTAAGCCATCCCACGAGCGTGACAAAAGGTATCCGCAGCGCTTGATGGTGCGAATCGGCAGCACCTCTGCGCTCACTTTTTTGCGAATCCGGTGGATGTAGACCTCAATGGCTGCGCTGTTGAGCTCCATATTGTCGGGATCCATCTCTTGCACAAACTCTTCTTTAGAAATGATTTGCCCAACGCGTCTGAGCAACACATCCATCACCTGCGCCTCTCGGGTAGTCAGGTCAACAATCACGCCACGAACTTGTAGTTGCTTAAGCGCATGGTCAAAACGCAAATGACCATACTGTGTGACTGAGGACACATGCCCTTGACGCCTACGCAACAAGGCGCGCACCAACGCACCGAAATGCTGTTCATCAAAAGGCTCCACCAAACATCGATCAACACCCGCATTGAGTAAGTGCACAGTTTCACTGGATTGCTGATCGGTCACGATCGCGATGCTAGGCGTGGTTTCGCTCAATTGCGCAATACGCTCAAAGTCACTGCGCCAATGCCGGTCTAGCTGGGTAGGATGCAATACGATCAAATCGTGAGGCTTGTTCAAGGCACCTCGCATGGTAGGTTGCCAAGGTAAGCGTTCAACCTTGGCCCTAGCGAACGACAAGGCACGTCTAACCTTGTCAGCAATTTGATCATCCCCGGTGAATAAGACCACATCAAGCATGGCGTGCACCTCCAAGTACACGTTGACGAGCAACGGCACACACGCCCTGCTGGTTCAGCATCCACTGCACAGGTTCAGCGCTAGTTTGTACAGTCCAACGTGTGACGTGCTGTTGCACAACACACGAGGGGGGCTGCCCCATCAGCTTGAGTACCCATGCCGGCATCACATCAAATGCGCATTTCAAAACTAGCGCCATCCATGGTTTATCAATTACGTCCACGGGATAAGCTTGGATGATCTGCAAAATTTCTTGTGCGCGGGCATCAAAGCTGAGTTTGTCGGCATAACCCAGCAACTCGGTTTGCGTGGCCGCGTACGTCAAAGGCAAATCTACCGCGCCCAACAAGTGCCCCACACGAGCCATTTCGCTGATGTACTGGTCACAGGCTTGAGGTGATAAAGGCTGTCTGGCCAAATGTTGGTAGGCCGCTAAAAATGAGGTCACCTCCACCAAGTGCACCCAACGAATCAGCTCTGACTCATTGGCCACATAAGGCTGACCTTGCAGGTCAATGCCTTTGATGTTGGCGTGAATGGCGTTCACACGGCGGATGGCGCTGAGTGCCATAGCCTCACCGCCGTAAGTGGTGGCAGCCACAAAGTAAGCGGTGCGCCCCAAGCGCTCTTTGAGCTTGTAGCGAAAGTCAGAGTGGTCCCACACAGCGGCCAGCGCACGCGGGTGCAAGGACTGCACGATGAGTGAAGATAAACCACCCACCATCATTGCGGTGAAGTTGGCATGCACTTGCCACGCCACAGAGTCTGGCCCAAACAAACCCACATCGCCTTTGGGCTTGGCGAAATCGTCTAAAGATGCCGTCGAACCTGTGATGTCACGCACACGCGCTCCAATGGCGTTAAGAGCCAGAGTTTTGAGCGTATGGGTAATGGACATGGGAGGATTGCTCGCTGACGATCTGCCGTTAACAGTTGGCACGTCGGTGGTCAGCAACCGCGCGGTCATCGAACTTCATGTCGGGGCTGCGAATCGCTCGGTGTTTGGTGTTGCGCCCGCGCATCCGCATGCGCCACAGGCGAAATGAACTGGGGTTGAGCTCGGTACGCATGAGACGAATCACCTCAGGCTCCGTGAGGCCGACGCGCTCATAAATGGTTTCAAACGAGGTGCGGTCTTCCCATGCCATTTGGATCACGGCAGACACATCCCCTGCGCTCAGGGTAGAGAGGCGTTGGCTGAAGCTGCGTGGCATGGTCAACTCCTAAGGGCTGCGCCTTTGAAACGCTTCAGGCCATCATCATGGACAACTGAAACACCGAGTTAGGCGCCTTTGGCATGAGCGGGGCCGCCATGGGTTTGAATTTAAAGCGACCCATGGTTTGCACGAATGAACGGGCCTCCTCGTCACGCGACTCATCCACAAAATCAGCCAAAGTGAAATTACTCAACGTGGCTTTGACGATTTGCTCTAAGCCCAATTCAAAGCTGGCAGGTGGTGTTTTGTCATCCAACAGCTCAGGGGGCAGCGACGACTCTGCCGATCTAGCTGCATCGAACGTACGCTCAAACACCGAAGCGATGTCCCAAATGGAAATGAGTGAGGTGTCACCCTGAATCATGTAGCCACCGCCTGGGCCTTTCATGGCGCTCACGATGTTGTGAGCTTTGAGTGGCTTGAGAAGGTTTTCAAGGTAGGAAATTGACAAATCGAGTCTGGGTGACAGCTCGGTGGTGGTGACGTGACCCGCGTGACGCTGGCCCGCTAAAAACACGCAGACCTCGATGGCATTGATGGTTTTCTTTGAGATCATGGTTCAAACTCCTATTGCGTAGGATTTTGAAGCATTAATCTACGCAATATTGAATTTATTTGAATAAAATCTATATTTCGATAGACAATCTACACAACTTCTACTCAAAACCACATTTTGAATACCAGCACAAATTCCACAAACGCGCTGTACCGTATCGGCGCAGTGTCTAAAACCACGGGCATCCCCGTGTCCACATTGCGCATTTGGGAGACCCGCTACGGCGCGTTCTCTCCGGTCAAAACCGAGGGCAAACAACGCTTATTTGCCGAGCATGATGTGTCCAAAGCCTTGTTACTCAAACAGCTCTCGCAAAACGGCCATGGCATCGGCACGATTGCCAACCTAGATCTAGAGCAGTTGCGCCGCATGAGTAACCTACCCCATCACGCGACTCACAGCTTGGCTGCCAGCGGCCAACCCGTGTTGTTGGCAGTGGTGGGCCTGAGCATGGCCAACCGCATTGAGTCAAAAAAATTTGCAGCCGGTTTGAAACAAAACCAAATCAAGGTCACCGATGTGTTGATCGACTTGGCCGCTGCAGCCAAGGCCGATTTGGCGCACAAGCCGCAAGTGCTTTTGGTCAAGGTCAACACGCTGCAATCCTCTGTGCACGCTGACATCCGAGCACTCATGGCCAAACACCAGTTTGCGCAAACCATCGTGGTGTACAACTTCGCACCCGAGGCCGTGGTGCAAGCCATGAAGTTCTCGGGACTGATCGTGCGCCGCGAGCCCATCTCAGACATTGAGTTGGCCGAGTTGCTGCAATCGGTCCTGTTTGTCGACCCAGCGCGTGCGCAAGAATTTGGGACCACGGGCTCAGTCATTGCTGCACGTAAATATTCAGATGCCACCTTGAGCCGCGTGGCAGGCATCTCGACCAATGTGCTGTGCGAATGCCCTCGCCATGTGGCCGAGCTGATTGCGCAACTCGCAAGCTTTGAGCAATACAGCCAAGAGTGCTTGAACCGCAACGAAGAAGACGCTCACTTGCATGCCTACCTGCGATCGATCTCGGGCTCTGCACGTTCATTGTTTGAAAACGCCTTAGAAAAAATTGCAGCCCACGAAGGCATTGACTTGCACGAGGCGTCCACATGAACACGCAAGCCCGCAATGTGTTGGGCACCGCACTGGTGCCTTGCTCTTATGACCCGCTCACAGGCTACTACCGCGACGGCTGCTGCAACACAGACGCACACGATCAAGGCAGCCATGTGGTGTGCGCCAAAGTCACGCAAGCGTTCTTGGACTTTTCATTGCAAAAAGGCAATGACCTCATCACGCCGCGTCCAGAATACCGATTTGCAGGGTTGAAAGCAGGCGACCGTTGGTGCCTATGTGCTCGTCGTTGGCAAGAAGCCTTCGATGCAGGTGTAGCCCCGCCCGTGGTGCTGGAATGCACACATGCCAAAGCGCTTGAATTTGTCACGTTGGAGCAATTGCAGTCATGCGCCTAGACACAGACCCGGCAGACCTTGAGCTCGCCATGACCACCCTCACAGGCTGGACGATAGACACCCATGCACAGCACCACACGCCTTGCTTATCCAAAAGCTGGACACTGCCCAGCTTTGAAGCAGCGGTGGCCCTTTTCAACCAAATCGCGCAGCTAGCGCAAGTACAAGACCACCACCCCGAAGTGCTGTCTAGCTACACACAACTCCATGTGCACATTTGGACCCATGACGTCGCAGGTTTGACGCACAAAGACTATGAACTCGCGCGAGCCATCGACCAACTCAGCACTACGCCATGAACTACTTCAATAAGCTAAAGGGCTTTCAGCGTTCACCCGCTGGCTTGGAGTGGCAGATTTGGAAACGGCTGCACATCATCTTGGCAGCAGGTACAGTGCTGCCGCTTCTGGCGAGTGCTGCTGCTTACGTGTTGGATGGGTTTGAGCCGGTCACAAGCAACGCTACAGAGATGACCCGTGCAGCGGAACAGTTCTTCTATGTCATGGTCGGTCTCGTGGTGCTGCACTGGACGCTGGTGCTGACCCTTGCGATTGGCTGCGTGATTGTGATGCTGATGAAAGGCCCCGCCTACGTGGCCGATGCGTATGCGATGGAGGAGCCCACGCGTGACAAAGAAGCAAACATTCAAAGGTAACAAGCAAAGCCTGCCTAGCAAGCCCTGCAAAACTTGCGGGCGTGACATGACGTGGCGCAAAGCCTGGGCCAAAAACTGGGAGCAGGTGCTGTACTGCTCTGACGCGTGTCGCAAACACAAATCAAGCACACCACTATGAGCTACGAGCTGGTTTGGTTCAAGCGAGACCTGCGCTGGCAAGACCATGCAGCCTTGGCCCAAGCTGCGCAGCACGGGCCTGTGCGCTGCATCTATGTGGTCGAACCCGAGCTGTGGTTGCAGCCCGATGCAGCTTTGCAGCATTTTGAGTTTGTGCGCGAATCGTTGCAGGCGCTAGACAATGCGTTGCGCATACAAGGTGGCTGCCTTGAAGTACACACAGGCGAGCTGCCTGATGTACTCAACCGCATTTGGCAAGAAGCCCCGTTTCGCCGTCTGCATGCCCACCAAGAAACCGGCAATGGCTTTACCTACGCACGCGACCTGAAAGTGGGTGCATGGTGCAAGGCACACCAGGTTGGGTGGCATGAGTACCCGCAGTTTGGTGTGGTGCGCGTGCTGAAAAACCGCAACCTCTGGCAAGCCGCTTGGGAGCAGCACATGACAGCACCTTTGCAAGATGTGGGGGCTTTGCAGTTTTGGCAGCCATCACCGAATGCATACAAGCATCAGCCGCACCCCCATGTCGGCGAGCATTCGCGCACAGCATGGTGTTCGCCCTCGCTCATACAAGCGCCTTCGCACTTGCAGCACAACCCACCGCTTCGCCAGCGTGGCGGACGTCCTCTGGCACTAGACACCCTGCACAGTTTTTTGCACGCACGCAGCTTGGGCTATCGCGGCGGCATTTCTTCGCCGTTGTCTGCGCCAGATGCTTGCTCGCGGTTGTCGGCTTATTTGGCATGGGGTTGCATCAGCATGCGTGAGGTCGTGCAGCAAACGCGGGCACACATTGCTCAGCTGCCGCCGCAGGCCAGTCGCCACCGTGCAGGCCTGACGGCGTTCATCAGCCGTTTGTATTGGCACTGCCATTTCATCCAAAAACTCGAGAGCGAGCCTGACATCGAGTGGCGCAATATGCACCGCGGGTACGACGGTTTGCGTGAACACGATTTCAACGAAGTGCATTTTGAAGCGCTCAAAGCCGCACGCACCGGCTGGCCCATGGTGGATGCCTGCGTGACCATGTTGCGCGAAACGGGTTGGTTGAACTTTCGCATGCGTGCCATGTTGGTGTCGGTGGCGGCGTATCCGCTGTGGCTGCATTGGCGGCCCGTGGGCGAATGGTTGGCCACGCAGTTTTTGGACTACGAGCCCGGCATCCACTGGAGCCAGTTGCAAATGCAATCGGGCACAACGGGCATCAACACCACACGCGTGTACAACCCCATCAAACAAGCGCAAGACCACGACCCATATGGCCGCTTTGTACGGCAATGGCTACCTGCCATGCGGCAAGTGCCAGACACATGGCTGTTTGAGCCTTGGCTCATGCCCGACACGATGCAAGCGCACCTTGGCGTGTTTGTGGGCAGCGACATGGACAGCTCGTTGCCCGAGCCCGTAGTTGACTTGGCCCAAGCCACACGCGAAGCCAAACAACGGCTGCACAGCCGCCGTCAAACCGACGAAGTGAAAGCGGCCAAAAAAGCTGTAGTTGACAAACACGCCTCACGCAAAAACTGGGGGACGAATAAACGTTCGCGCCGCACAGCGACAAATCGCGGCCAAGATACCCAGACACAACTCGGTTTTGATTTTTAAAAAGCCACCCCGAAGAAACGCTATGACCACACCACGCCAACGCCTCATCCTCATCTTGGGTGATCAGCTCGATGAAGACGCATCCGCGTTGAGCGACTTCGATCCCGTGCACGACACGCTGTGGATGGCCGAGGTACTGGAAGAGTCCACGCACATCCCCTCCTCTAAACAACGCACCACGGTTTTTTTGAGTGCGATGCGCCACTTCGCAACTCTGATGCAAGAGCGCGGCTGGCCCCTGATTTACAGCCGACTAGACGATGCACACAACACAGGCACCTTGGCGGGTGAGCTGAGCAAAGCCATTGCGCAGGTGCAACCTCACCACTTGGTGATGACTGCCCCCGGCGACTGGCGCGTGTTGCAAAGCATCCGTGCGGTTGCGCAGCAACACCAACTGCATTTGGAAATCAAAGACGACACTCATTTTTTCAGTACCGTGCGTGACTTTGCCGCGCACGCCAAAGACCGCAAGCAGCTGCGGTTGGAATATTTCTACCGCGAGTTGCGTCAAAAAAACGGGGTTCTAATGGAAGGCAAAAAACCGATCGGCGGCCAGTGGAACTTTGATGCCGACAACCGTGGCAGCTTTGGCAAAAACGGGCCGGGCTTGTTGCCCGCTCCCACACGATTCGCACCCGACGCCATCACCCAAGACGTGATGCGTTTAGTCAACGACAAGCTGGCCCATCACCCGGGGTCCATCGCACAGTTTGGTTGGCCCGTCACGCGCGCACAAGCCTTGGTGGCACTGGATGAATTCATCACGCACCGACTGCCAAGCTTTGGCCTATACCAAGACGCGATGTGGGAAGGCGAAGTGTGGCTCTACCACTCGCACCTCTCGTGCGCCCTGAACTTGAAGCTGCTCAACCCGCGCGAGGTCGTGGCTGCCGCAGAGGCTGCTTTTCACAAAAGCCATGCACCGCTCGAAGCGGTCGAAGGCTTTGTACGGCAAATCTTGGGCTGGCGTGAATACGTGCGCGGGATTTACTGGACACACATGCCCGCGTACGCCGAGGGCAACGCCCAACAAGCGCACGAAGCGCTGCCCGAGTTTTATTGGACGGGCCACACCGACATGGCTTGCTTGCGCGATGCCATCACGCAAACTCTGCAACATGGGTATGCACACCACATCCAACGCTTGATGGTGACAGGTCTGTACGCTTTGCTACTCGGCGTGGAGCCGAAGCAAGTACACCAGTGGTACTTGGGCGTGTATGTGGATGCGGTGGAATGGGTGGAACTGCCCAACACATTGGGCATGAGCCAATTCGCCGATGGTGGACTGATGGCCAGCAAGCCCTATGTGGCCAGCGGCAAGTACATCGATCGCATGAGCAACCATTGCAAAGGCTGCCGCTTCAACCCCGCCGAAGCGACGGGTGACAGCGCCTGCCCTTTCACCACTTTGTATTGGGATTACTTAGACCGTCACGCCGACACGCTGGCAATAAACCCGCGCATGGTGATGCAACTGAAAAACCTCAACCGCCTCTCACCCGAGCAACGCGAAGCCATTGCATTGCAAGCAAAGCAACATCGTGCGCAAACGCGATGAATTCGGTGAGCTGAAACATTTAAATTTTTTCTCTGAACTCTTTGGGCGATACCCCTGCATCACGCTTGAACACACGCGTGAAATAGGCTGGATCGGCATAGCCCAAGCTGTAAGCAATGGTGGAGATACTCAAATGGGTATAGGCCAAATTGCGTCGAGCTTCGCGCATGATGCGCGCTTCAATCATGCGTAACGCCGATTGCCCAGAGGCAGCTCGCGCCAAACGACTCAAGTGCGTGGGTGATATGGACAAGGCTTTGGCGTAGTCGCTGACTTGCCAATGCTCTAAAAAATGGGCATCCATCAACGCCACAAAGCGCTGCACCAAGTTGGAATCAGTCGGTGAAGTCGCATTCAATGCACCTTGCCCCACTTGGCGTGCGACCCAACCTAACAAACTGGCACTCAAGCCTCGCAACACCAATGCACGCGCTTTGTTTTGCGCCGAGAACTCAGCCCAAATGTGTGCCACCACCCATGCCATACGAGGGTCGGCCTCAATCACACATGCCTGCGCCAAGTCTCGCCGGACATCGCCAACACGGTTGAACAAATCATCCAACAGCTCATCGGCAAATGTACTCACCCAGCCCTGGGTGCCCCGCTCAAATCGAAACGCATGCACATGCCCCGGTGGGATATTGACCAACGCCCCCGCCGAGAGGTTGAACGTGGCATCGTCCAACTGCACCTCACCTCCGCCCGCCTGCACCAACAACACCTGATGCAAACGTGCATGCCGATGCGGTGCCAGTTCCCAATCGTGCAAAACGGAACGGTCTGCGATGGTTTCGCAGTGAAGCACATCTGGCAAATGTTTGGACTCACCAAACAAACTGTAAGACTGGATGTTGGAACGTCGTTTAACCATGTTCGAAATGTACAAGTATTTGCGTGCTTCTGCTCTTTTTCATGAGCGCAAAAGCGCGTATCTTTCGAGTTTCGGTATGACGCCGTGTTCAAACAAAAACCCTGGAGACTTTCATGAAAACTCAAGTTTGCATTATTGGCGGCGGCCCCTCTGGGCTCATGCTTTCTCAGCTGCTACACCTCAAAGGCATTGAGACCGTCGTGCTGGAACGCCAGAGTCGCGAGTATGTGCTGAGTCGAATTCGTGCAGGTGTGCTCGAACACGGTTTCGCTGCCTTGATGCGCGAAGCGCAATGCGGCGAACGCATGGACAAAGAAGGTGAAATCCATGATGGCTTTTTCATCGCTCACGACGGCAAGATGGATCGCGTCGATTTGCACAAGCACAGCGGCGGCAACTCGGTCATGGTTTACGGCCAAACCGAACTGACACGCGATTTGTATGAAGCACGCGATCGCATGAAAGGCATCGTGATTCACAACGCCGAGGATGTGAAGCCCCACGATCTCAAGACTGACAAACCTTATGTGACTTACCGCAACGGTGACGATGTGGTGCGCATCGACTGCGACTTTGTGATTGGTGCTGACGGCTTTCACGGCGTGAGCCGCAAGTCGATTCCTGCAGATGTGTTGAAGGAATACGAGAAGGTGTATCCCTTCGGTTGGTTGGGCGTGCTTTCACGTACCAAGCCTGTGTCACCTGAGCTGATTTACGCCAAGCACGAACGTGGCTTTGCCCTGTGTTCGTTGCGCTCACAGGTGTTGAGCCGCTACTACATTCAAGTCCCACTGACCGATAAAGTGGAAGACTGGTCTGACGACGCGTTTTGGGCAGAGCTCAAGCGTCGCTTGCCAAAAGAAGTGGGCGACAAACTCATCACCGGTGACTCGATTGAAAAGTCCATCGCTCCACTGCGTTCGTTCGTTGCTGAACCGATGCGCTACGGCAATTTATTCTTGGCCGGTGATGCTGCACACATCGTGCCACCGACGGGTGCGCGTGGCCTGAACAGCGCGGCCTCCGACATTTACTACCTGTACCACGCCATGCTGGACCACTACAAAAATGGCGACAGCACAGGCTTGGATAAGTACTCTGAAAAAGCCTTGGCCCGTGTGTGGAAAGCACAGCGCTTCTCGTGGTGGATGACATCGATGTTGCACACCTTCCCTGATTCGATCGAGTACGACCAAAAACTGCAAGAAATCGAAATGGCCTATCTGTTCTCGTCTGAAGCTGCCCAGCGCTCGTTGGCTGAAAACTACGTGGGCCTTCCCTTCTAAAACACAAACAGTTCGCACCAAACAAAAACCCCAAGCCTTGCGGCTTGGGGTTTTTTATGAGATCTAAGATCTGAAATTTAAACGCTGGCCAAAGCTGCGTTCAATGTGGCGCTGGGGCGCATCACAGTTTCGAGTTTCTTAGGATCAGGCATGTAGTAGCCGCCGATGTCAACAGGCTTGCCTTGCACGCTGTTGAGCTCGTCCACGATCTTCTTCTCGTTGTCGGTGAGCGTTTTGGCCAAAGGCGCGAACTTGGCAGCCAAGTCTTTGTCTTCGGTTTGCGCGGCCAACTCTTGGGCCCAGTACATGGCCAAGTAGAACTGGCTGCCACGGTTGTCGAGCTGACCTGTTTTGGGCGATGGGTTTTTGTTGGTGTCCAACAATTTGCCAGTCGCTGCGTCCAAGGTTTGCGCCAACACTTTGGCTTTGCCGTTGTTGGTCTTGATGCCCAGATCTTCGAACGACACAGCCAAGGCCAAGAACTCGCCCAGAGAATCCCAACGCAAGTGGTTTTCTTCCACCAGCTGTTGCACGTGCTTAGGTGCAGAGCCGCCCGCGCCGGTTTCGTACATGCCGCCGCCAGCCATCAAAGGCACGATGGAGAGCATCTTGGCCGAGGTGCCCAGCTCCATGATGGGGAACAAGTCGGTGAGGTAGTCACGCAAGATGTTGCCGGTGGCGCTGATGGTGTCCAAGCCGCGAATGACGCGCTCGAGGGTGTAACGCATGGCGCGCACTTGGCTCATGATTTGGATGTCCAAACCATTGGTGTCGTGCTCGTGCAGGTACATCTTGACCTTGCGGATCAATTCGGCTTCGTGAGGACGGTAAGCGTCCAACCAGAACACCACGGGCATGCCAGAGTTGCGTGCGCGGTTGACGGCCAACTTCACCCAGTCGCGGATGGCGGCGTCTTTGACTTGGCACATGCGCCAGATGTCGCCTTCTTCCACATTTTGGCTCAGCAACACTTCGCCTGTTTCGAGGTCGGTGATGTTGGCAACGCCGTCTTCAGGAATTTCAAAGGTCTTGTCGTGTGAGCCGTATTCTTCGGCTTGCTGCGCCATCAAGCCCACGTTGGGCACGGTGCCCATGGTCTTGGGATCGAACGCGCCGTGCCATTTACAGAAGTTGATCATCTCCTGATAGATACGAGCGAAAGTCGATTCGGGCATCACGGCCTTGACGTCTTTCAAGCGACCATCTGCACCCCACATCTTGCCGCCATTGCGGATCATGGCGGGCATGGAAGCGTCCACGATCACGTCGTTGGGTGAGTGGAAGTTGGTGATGCCTTTGGCGGAGTCGACCATGGCCAACTCGGGGCGGTGCTCGTGGCAAGCGTGCAAGTCACGTTTGATTTCGTCTTGCTGGCTTTGTGGCAATGCGGTGATCTTGCTGTACAGATCGGCCATGCCGTTGTTGACGTTCACACCCAATTCTTTGAAAGTCTTGGCGTGTTTTTCAAACGCTTCTTTGTAGAAGATCTTGACGCAGTGACCGAACACGATGGGGTGAGACACCTTCATCATGGTGGCCTTGACGTGCAAAGAGAACATCACGCCAGTTTTGTGTGCGTCTTCGATTTCTTTTTCATAGAACTCGACCAAGGCTTTTTTGCTCATGAACATGCTGTCGATCACTTCGCGATCGAGCAAGGAGACCTTGGGCTTCAAGACAATGGTTTTGCCAGACTTGGTGATGAGCTCCATCTTCACGTCACGGGCTTTGTCGAGCGTGAGAGATTTTTCGCCGTGGTAGAAGTCGCCAGCGTGCATGTGTGACACGTGCGAGCGAGAAGCTTGGCTCCACTCAGCCATGCTGTGTGGGTTTTTGCGAGCGAACTCTTTCACAGCGCGGGGAGCGCGGCGATCCGAGTTACCTTCGCGCAGCACAGGGTTTACAGCAGAGCCGGTGCACTTGGAATAACGGGCCTTGATGGCTTTTTCTTCGTCTGTTGTTGGGTTTTCTGGGTAGTCAGGCAGTGCATAGCCTTTGGCTTGCAACTCTTTGATGGCGGCTGTCAACTGGCCCACGGAGGCGCTGATGTTGGGCAGCTTGATGATGTTGGCTTCGGGCTTCAAAGTGAGCTTGCCCAATTCAGACAAGTTGTGCGTCACGCGCTGCGCTTCGGGCAGCATGTCAGAGAACTCACCCAAGATACGTGCTGCCACAGAGATATCGCTTGCCACCACATCAATGCCTGCAGGCGCTGCAAACGTGCGGATGATCGGCAAAAACGAAGCCGTCGCCAACAAGGGGGCTTCATCAGTCAGGGTGTAAACGATTTTGGAATTTTCAGCAGCCATTGCTCGGTCTCATTCTTTGTTGGGATAAGGTTAAAGAAATACGGTTTTCTTACGTTTTGCGGCGGTTAACCGCTCACGCACAGCCGACATTATCCACGGCACTTTAGCCCACCTCCCCCTGCGCTTTGCTTACGGCCCTGACCTGCAGAAAACCCTTATTCCAAATAAGCATATATGTACAACTAAGAAATCGTTGGTTTTGGTATAAAGAACACCTACAGTCCACGCCATGCAAGATTTTGGTTTCGTATTCGCGGGTTTCTTTGTCGGCTTGGTTGTCGGCTTAACAGGCGTCGGCGGCGGCTCGTTGATGACGCCCATTTTGATTTTCTTCTTCGGTGTCAAGCCCTACATGGCCGTGGGCACCGATTTGCTGTTTGCAGCGTTCACCAAGGCAGGTGGCACCTTCAGCTTTGCGCGTCAACGCATCGTGCCTTGGCGTGTGGTCGTGTCTTTGTGCGCGGGGAGCATTCCAGCAGCGGGCATCACGCTTTGGGTGCTGCACAACGTGGGGCCATCTGACCCCGCCGTGCAAAAGGTGATGACCGTTACCCTCGGCTTGGCTTTGCTGCTGACCGCGAGCGCCATGTTGTTCAAAGTGATTCGTGGCAAACAAGCACCTGTGGTGCTGGCCGAAGAGAACCTGCACCAAGCCACGCAGCCCCGCCACTGGGCGCTGCCCGTGTTGTTTGGCGCGGCCATCGGCACCTTGGTCACCCTCACCTCGGTAGGCGCAGGCGCCATTGGTGTGACGGTGCTTATGATCCTGTACCCGCAGCTGCCACTGTCACGCATCGTGGCAGCCGACATTGCGTATGCCGTGCCGCTGACCTTGGTCGCAGGCTTGGGCCACGCTTCATTGGGTTCTGTCGACTGGCCTTTGTTAGGTTTGTTGCTCGCAGGCTCGTTGCCTGGCATTTGGGTGGGTTCACGCCTGATGCACAAAACGCCTGAACGCGTGATTCGCTCCATTCTTTCTGTATTGCTGGCATGGGCTGGCAGCAAATTGGTTTTCGCTTAATTTTTCATTTGAGTTCTTAGATGTATCAATACACCGCCTTCGATTCAGAGTTCGTCAAAGCACGCGCTGCACAGTACCGCGATCAACTCACCCGCAACTTAGCTGGCAAGTTGGGTGACGACGAGTTCCGCCCCCTGCGTTTGCAAAACGGCTGGTACGTGCAACGCTACGCACCCATGTTGCGCGTGGCTGTGCCCTACGGTGAACTCAACAGTGCCCAGCTGCGTGTGCTCTCCAAAATTGCCCGCGATTACGACACCCCCTCTGCCGAACTGCTCAAGCAAGCACAGACCGCACAAGACAAGATTGGCGGCATTGACGCCCCAAGTTTGGTCACCAACTGTGGCCACTTCACCACCCGCCAGAACGTGCAGTTCAATTGGATCCCCTTGGACAAAAGCGCCGATGTGATGGACCTATTGGCCAGCGTCAACTTGCACGGCATTCAAACCAGCGGCAACTGCATTCGCAACATCACCAGCGACGAGCGCGCTGGCATTGCGGTGGACGAAGAAGTCGACCCACGCCCCTACGCCGAAGTCCTGCGCCAGTGGAGCACCTTGCACCCTGAGTTCGCTTACCTGCCCCGCAAATTCAAAATCGCCATCACGGGCGCCACCGAAGACCGCGCTGCGATTGAGTGGCACGACATTGGCCTGCGCTTGCTGCGTGACGACGAAGGCAATGTGGGCTTCAAAATTTACGTGGGCGGCGGCATGGGCCGCACGCCCATCACCGGCACCGTGATTCGCGAGTTCTTGCCATGGAACCAAATCATCAACTACCTCGAAGCCGTGGTGCGTGTGTACAACGGCTGGGGCCGCCGCGACAACATCTACAAAGCCCGCATCAAAATTTTGGTCAAAGCCGAAGGCCAGCGCTACTTTGACGAAGTCAACGAAGAGTTTGAACGCATCTTGGAAAGCGGCGCACACCACACCATCCCACAAGTTGAACTCGACCGCGTGAGCGCCTGTTTTGTGTCGCCACCTGTTGATGTGGTGTCAGACGAAGCCCAAGAAAAAGCCGAGCAAGCCTTGGTGGCCCAAGCCAAGGCGGACAAAGAATTCACCCGTTGGTTGCAACAAAACGTGACCAGCCACCAAAACCCAGGCCTGCGCGTGGTCACCCTGTCGTTCAAGCGCTTGGGCCAAGCACCAGGGGACGCCACCGCCGACCAACTCGCCACTGCGGCTGACTTGGCTGACAAGTTCAGCTCTGGCGAGGTGCGCGTGAACCACGACCAAAACTTGGTGCTGCCTTGGGTGCGCATTGACCAATTGGCTGAGCTGTACCAAGCTGCCAAAGCCGCTGGCTTTGCCCGCGCCAACGTGCACTTACTGACCGACATGATTGCTTGCCCAGGTGGCGACTACTGCGCCTTGGCCAACGCGCGTTCGTTACCCATCGCCGCTGCAATTACCGAGCGTTACCAAGACATCGACGAGTTGTTTGACTTGGGCGACATCGACCTGCACATCAGCGGTTGCATCAACTCTTGCGGCCATCACCACAGCGGCCACATTGGCATCTTGGGCGTGGATAAAGACGGCCAAGAGTGGTACCAAGTCACCTTGGGTGGCTCAGACGGTTCGTTCTTGAGCGGCCCAGCCAAAGCCGGCAAAGTGGTTGGCCCATCGTTTGCAGCCGCCGAAGTGGTGGATGTGATCGAAGCCATCTTGGACGTATACCGCGACAAGCGCGAAACCCACGAGACCTTTGCACGCACCTTGAACCGCGTGGGCTTTGACGTGTTCAAAGCCGCGGCTAACTCAGCCCGTAACACCACGGCACGCGCTGCCTAAGCCTCAACAGATACGAGATAACTATGAGCCTGCAAATCATCACCCAACACACCACCGACGGCATCAATGCACGTGCCTTGGCCAACGATGTGGACGTGCAAACCCTCGACCTCGAAGGCTTGGAGCGCATCGACTTGAACTTTCCCAAATTCACCGATGGCCGCGCTTTCAGCCAAGCCTTTGTGCTGCGCCGCCGTGGTTTCACCGGCGACATTCGCGCACACGGCGATGTGCTGATTGACCAACTCTTGCAAATGCAACGCAGTGGTTTTTCAAGCGCTGTGCTGCGCGACGACCAAGATGCCGCCCACGGCGAAAAACTGTTGACGCACTACAAAGCCTTCTACCAAGGCGATGCTGTTACAGCAGAACCCAAATTTGCACGCGTGGGTTGAACAACATGAGCAGTTCTCTTTTCTCTGCACAAGGTCAGTCCAAGGCCACCGCCTTGCACGCCAAGGCGAGCACCGACTATGCAACCAAACTGGCCGAGACCCAAGCCTTGCTGCAACGCGCAGCGGCTGAGTTCTCCCCTCTCACCCAAGCCTCTAGCCTGGGTGCAGAAGACGTGGTGATCACCCATCTCATCAACAGCTTGCAGCTTCACATTCCTGTGTTCGTGCTCGAAACCGGCGCGCTGCACACCGAGACTTTGGCTTTGCTAGAGCGCACCGAAGCTACCTCACAAGCGCTTGTGAAGGTTTACCACCCTGTGCGCGAATCGGTCATTCAGTTTGTGAAACA
Source organism: Limnohabitans sp. MORI2 (assembly GCF_027925025.1). Classification (NCBI taxonomy): domain Bacteria; kingdom Pseudomonadati; phylum Pseudomonadota; class Betaproteobacteria; order Burkholderiales; family Comamonadaceae; genus Limnohabitans; species Limnohabitans sp. MORI2. The sequence continues at coordinate 994,233 of NZ_AP027058.1, read as the reverse complement.
CAAGGGCCAAGATGCGATTTACCAAAGCATTGAGCTGCGCAAAGAGTGCTGCGGCATTCGCAAGATGGAACCCCTCGCCCGCGCTCTCAAAAGCCAGCGCGCTTGGATCACTGGCTTGCGCCAAGAGCAATCCGCCGCACGCGCCGAAGTGCCGTTGCAAGACGACAGCGAAGTAGCCACCAAAAACTTGAGTAAATTCAACCCCCTGGCCAAATGGACCTGGGGTGACGTGTGGCACTACATCGCCACGAACAACGTGGACTACAACCCCCTGCACGACCAGTTTTTCCCCAGCATCGGTTGTGCACCTTGCACCCGTGCCATCAGTCTCGGCGAAGAGTTTCGCGCGGGTCGCTGGTGGTGGGAGGATGAGGCCGCCAAAGAGTGCGGCTTGCATGTGAAGAAATAAAAGAAAGAAATCCGTATGAATGCGACGACACACCAAGAATTACATAGCCTGAGCAACACCCACTTGGATGCGCTGGAAGAAGAAACCATCTTCATCTTGCGCGAAGTGGCGGCTGCTTTTGAGCGCCCCACCCTTTTGTTCTCTGGCGGCAAAGATTCGCTCGTCATGCTCAAGTGCGCTGAAAAAGCCTTTGGCGCTGGCCGCTTGCCCTACCCTCTGTTGATGATCGACACCGGTCACAACTTCAAAGAAGTCACCGACTTCCGTGACTTCCGTGCCAAAGAACTCGGCGCTGAGTTGATCGTGCGCAGCGTGGAAGACTCGTTGAAGCGTGGCACCGTGCGTTTGGCCCACCCTGGCGAAAGCCGCAACGTGCACCAATCGGTCACCTTGCTCGAGGCCATCGAAGAATTCCGCTTTGACGCTCTCATTGGCG